>NZ_JALJXV010000006.1 GCF_024170285.1 Natronocella acetinitrilica | reverse complement strand
GGCTGAGGCACACTACTGGCGGCTGAAAGCCACCGAGGCCATCCCGATGGCCTCAACTTAAACCCAACAGCCTCCATCATACCCGGGGCGGTTCAAGGCGATGCTGGACCAGTTGGCAGAGCCGATCAAGCACGCGCGGTCAGCAGGGCTGCCTTACCGGCAGTTGCGATCAATGATCAGCGAGTGTCTGGGTGTTGAGGTCTCGGAGCAGACGTTGCGGAAGTACTGCCAAGAGACCCTGGGGCTTGAGCCTCGGGTGCAGAGGAAGGGGACAGTGGAGCCGGCACCCGGAGGATCGGCCCGCAAACTCGACGGGCTACGTCGGGAGTGTCACGCTGATTGACGCCTCTACCCAAGCACAAAGGGTGACAAGGACAGTGGATCAATTCGGGCTCTTCGATCGACCAGAGGACGCACTTGCGGACCTCGCCGGCCCTGGTTGGCCTGATGTCTCTCGCTTTCCGCGTAACGGTGGCGGTAACTCAGTTCGGCGGCTTGTGCTCGATGACCTCAATGCGGCAAGCCGTCCCCTCATCATCGCTGGCTTCGCGTCCCTCGATGAACTCATCAAGTACATAGCTGGCATTCCTCAGGCCTGCGAAGAGGTAAGGCTGCTCCTGGGGAGCGAGCCGTATCCATCGCGCACCGTACATCTCGCGCCGAAGTCGCAAAGGTTTAAGGAGGAAGTGGAGAAGTACTGGCTTGAGCGCGGTATCTCGCTCGCCGTGAGCGGCAAGGTCATCGACGCGATCGAAAAACTTCGATCGAAGAGGGTGGTTGCTCGATATGTGAGTGGGGTACGCCTTCACGCCAAGATGTACTGTGCGGAGAAGGCCGTAACGCTCGGGTCCAGTAACTTCTCCAAAGCCGGTTTGCAGTACCAGCTTGAAGCCAACGCAAGATTCGAGAACGGCGATAAACGCTTCCGGGGGGCATGGCAACTTGCGGAACGATACTGGGAGGTGGGGGAGGATTACAGCGCTGAGTTAATCGCGTTGCTGGAGAGGCTGCTGCGGTTTGTTGAATGGCCGGAGGCAGTAGCGCGCGCATGCGCTGAGTTACTGGAAGGCGATTGGGCAAAAGACTACATGCAGCACCAGCAGTTGGGCGCTGCGCCCGCCCTATGGCCGAGCCAGAAGCAAGGCATTGCCCAAGCGCTCTGGCTGCTCGACACGGTTGGAAGCGCGCTCGTTGCCGATGCCACCGGAGCTGGAAAGACGCGGATGGGGGCACATCTCGTTAGGGCACAGTTGGACCGGATCTGGAGTTCGGGTCGAATCCGCAAGGGCAACCCCATGTTGATCTGCCCACCGGCGGTCCAAAAGGCATGGCATGACGAGGCAACGCTCTGCGGTTTACCGTTATCATCGTCATCCCATGGCGTGCTGAGCAATTCGCAAAGCATACAGCGTGAGGCCGCCATTGATGCGGTCCGTCGTGCGCAGATACTGGCTGTCGATGAGGCACACAACTTCCTTAACCCCCAATCACGGCGTACTCGCCAGCTGCTGGGGAACATGTCGGACCACACCATCCTGTTCACCGCAACGCCGATCAACCGAGGAGTTCGTGACCTCCTTCGGCTGGTGGACATGTTGGGAGCCGATAACCTTGCTCCGTCCACACTCAAGATGTTCGAGCAGGTGCTCAAGCGGCGAGATGTAGGCGATTCGGTCGCGCCGAACGAGGCGCAGGCACTTCGTGCTGAGATCCAGCGTTTTACCGTGCGCAGGACCAAATCGCTGCTGAATCGCATGGTCGATGAAGCGCCGCAAGAGTATCGCGACGCGGACGGGCGGCAATGCCGTTATCCACGGCATGAATCCCGCATGTATGAGCTGGGGGAACCGGACAACGACTGTCAGCTCGCGGAGAAGATTCGGGCACTTGCCAACAAGCTCAGGGGCTTGGCCTATCTTGCCAAACCCATTCAGATGCCGGAGGCGCTGAGATCACAGTGGTCGGAAGAAGAGTACCTGAAGATTCGGCTCAACGCGGCGAGTAAACTGCCCGCTTATCTCGTCATGGCAACGCTGCGCTCCTCACGAGCGGCGCTGCTTGAGCACCTGAGGGGCACGCAGTGGGCCGAGGATGTAACACGAATCACTGGGTTGAAGAAACAACCATCCGGCAACGTCAGGCGCCAGCTCATGGAGCTTGCCGGAAATCCCCCGAAGAATCGCTTATCGACCCCCCTGCCAGCTTGGTTGACCGACCCCGGGGCACATCGCCAGGCATGTCGAGAGGAGGAGGCGATCTACATAGAGATTGGAAAACTTGCCCTCCAGATGACCGAGCGACGCGAGGAAGCCAAAGCCGACCATCTCTGCGCCGTACTCAAGCGGCACAGCCTGGTGCTTGCCTTTGACAGTCGACCGATCACGCTGTACCTGATGCGTGAAAAGTTGCGAAGACGCGGTGTTGAGGTATTGCTGGCTACCGGCAGCGATCAGCAGGGCAAAAGAAGCGTGAATGAGGCCTTCAGGCGGGACTCAAAACACCGGAACACCATCGCCCTATGCTCCGACAGTATGTCGGAAGGCATCAACCTCCAGCGGGCGTCCTGCATCGTGCATCTGGATATGCCAAGTGTCGTTCGGGTCGCTGAACAGCGGGTCGGCCGGGTGGACCGCATGGATAGCCCGCACAAGAATATTCAGGCTTGGTGGCCCAAGGATGCTAAAGCCTTCGCATTGCGAACGGATGATCGGTTTATCGAACGCTACCAGACGGTAGAAACTTTGCTCGGCTCCAATCTTCCACTACCGGAGGACATGCGCAGCGCCAAGGAAGACTCTGCGGTGGTTGATCCACTGACCCTTGCGCAGGAGTTGGAGCAGGAAGGGAGGGAGAGAGGTTGGGACGGATTGGAAGATGCGTTTACGCCGGTTCGAGCCCTTGTGAGTGGAGAAACGGCGCTGGTTGAGCCCGCCGTCTACGCCGAGTACCGAAAGGTGACGGCACGGGTGCTTTCCCGCGTCAGCCTTGTGCGCACGGATCGCCCCTGGGCGTTTTTCTGCCTGCGGGGCGCGGCAGAGTCCGCACCGAAATGGATTGCCTTCCCTCGCCCTGATTCCGCAGCCATGACAGAACTCGGCGACGTCTGTGAGTTGCTTCGCGCCAGGCTCGGGCCGGACGTGCAGAGCGGCCAACCGGACGAGACAGCCATGGTTCAACTGGAGGAATTCTTGAAACAGCTACTGGCGTCGGAGCGATTGCTGTTGCCACGACGCAAGCAGCGTGCGCTGGAACAAATGGCCGTGGTGATAAAGCGATACCGGGATGATGCGGCGAAGGCGCAAGACGAAAACGCGTACAACTTTTTTCAACGATTGGTTGAAATGCTTGAGAATCCAGACCCTGAGCAGACTCCAGACTGGAACGACCTGGCCGAACGTTGGCTCGACGTTATCCGCCCGCTCTGGTTCACGTTCCTTACCCAGCGGCGCCGGCGCCGCCCGCTACTGCTAAACGAACTCACAACGTCGCTCAAGGGCACCGAACGTATCCCGATGGGGCAATTACAGGAAGCCTTTCAAGGACTTCGTATCGGGAGTCCGCTGGATGAGCGGATCGCGGCGTGTGTGCTTGGGGTGAGGGGATAGGGTAGTCGTGCCCAAGGAGCCCCTCCCTATACTCCCTTCGCCAACGGAAGAGTTGGTTGGCAATGACGTCGTGCCGACGCGCAACAACATAGACCGATGCACCGGCCACGAGCGTCTCCTCAGCCATCTGCCGCTTGTACTCCCGGATGAATCGGCGGCGCTGGCTAACCGCACGCTCGGTCTCATCGACTGACGTATCCCCCTACCTCCTCGTGGACACTCCTGAGCGGCTTTGAAAGGGAATGTAGGCTCAGTCCTCACCGACCTGTTCACAAAGGCATGGGCGGCTTGGTCGGCTCCGGGATTGGAATGTTGCAAACAGGCGTAGTGCGCATCCCCGTCACGATCCACTATGCAGCTCGACGCTTTTTTCGACGCCTGCCTCCAATTTTTCGATGCTGACGGGCACGCTCCTTCTCAGACATGATACTAACGCGCTTCTGAGGTGCTATCGCTTGGGGCACAGCTAGCTGCCATGTCGTCTCACGCAGGGTCCGAGCATCATCGTCGGTGGACGCAACCTCCACCTGCAATGCGAGATTTTCCGGTGTAAAGAACCGAGATCCGGCCTCGATCGCATGCCGGAGCCGATTGGTCGCCTCGTCAGTTTCAACTATCCAGCGTTTCCAGGCCCTTAACTGACCGAGTCCGAGTGACGCGACGTTCAAATTCTCAAGCGATTCGAGGTTATTAGTAATTAACTTGTGGTCTCGGTGTGGGTCCGCAAGCAGCACATTGAGTCCCTGAAAATTTCCGATAAGTTCGCTTTCGTACTCTCCATCTGATCGCGTCTTCACCAGACCAGCATCGAGCAAATCTCGAATTTCATCCTGAGATCTCTGCCGCACCCGCTCAACTTTTGAATCATTTGAGCGCGCCTTTTGCCGCATAACCTCACGCACACCGTCTGGCGTCACACGCTTCCATTCTTGCAACGCTTTCCGAACCCAACTGGCACCACGTTCCTGCTGAACAAGATCTTGAACACCTCGGCGCTTAACGGGAACGTCGTCAACGAAGGCAGTAATGTCCCGCCTTAACCGAATTTCGTTCTGGGTTGCCTCAAGTTTGCGTTGGGCAATGGCAAAATCGTGGCCGAGTTTGGTCTTGCCACATACTCTGCCGACGTGAAACAAGCGGCCGTCGGCGAGTTTTCCCAGTAACCCACTTTTATGCGGGGTTCGGCAGTCTGCGAGCCCGCATGGGATCTCCATGTCCAGTCTGTAAACATTGATTAGGTCAAACTCACCGTCGAGCAGGTCCGCCGCCGTGATGCTCCGATCCAGACCAGATCTTTGAAGCAACTCGTTGGCATCGTAGATAGGGTCCACCTCTACGGGAAGATCGAACGACTTCACTGACTTCGCCACAGGAAAATCCTTAACAGGCATCGAAAGTTGGACGATGCCATAACACGACATCTTGTGACACCCTATCGCACTATCGGAAATTGTTGGGCCTCGACCGTCATCAGATCCACCAGCTCCACGCCGAATGGATCGGCGACGCTGTCGGTTCGTATAGCGGGCCACTGTTGTCCTTATTCTTGGTCAATTTGCGCTGATGCCGAATGTCGCCTCGGGAGTTGAACGATCCAGAATCGATGATGTGTGGCCGTGCGCCAGCGCGTGGTCGCCAACCTCCGCCACACGGCAGAGAACGAGCTAACGAGCGGGAGGTTCAGAGCGCGAAGAGCTCTCCGCTGCCGTTGGCAGCGAGAACGCCGTCAATCGCAGATTACGGTGTTTCCCATTGTTCGGCAGTTGCGCAGAGTGGTCGGCTGATTGTCTTTAAGAATTTGCTCGCGACGTGCACGACGTTGTTCTCGCTCGATTGCGGATAGACGCTCGCTAGTTTCCCGCTGCCTGCGCTCTTCGGCGCGCTGTGTGGCGCCGCCTGGATCGAGGCGGTCCTGCCACGCTTGATCTAGGGCCTCCAGTTCCCCGCTTAGCCGCCGGTGCCGGTTTCTGTTCGTCATGAGATCGGAGACAGTTTGGTCCAGACCCAAGTTGATTGAATTTATTTCCCGTTCCAATCGACGACGCTCTGTTTGATAGGCTTGGTGTTCCGATTCGAACTGATGTCGTGCCTGTGATTCCTGATGTCGCGCTTGGGCTGCAGCCGTTTGTTCTGCCGAGGGTCCGGGGGAAACGCGAATCCTCTCCATGTCGGCGTCGGGGGTTTCACATTGAGTCCCCTGAAACGTGGTACTGCCGTCCGGCAGGGTGCATCTGAAGACTTGCTGCGCGTGAGCGAAACTGGAAGCGATGGTGATCGCGGCGACGATAGCCCCCGCCGAGAGCAAGAATCTACCCATTACCCAACTTCCCCCGTCCTTCGCATGTCACGCTTGAATGACCAGAGTCTAGCAGAGCTAATGTCTTGTCCCGACCAGTATGAGGCGCGATCGCCACGAAGCTGTCATGCGTGAACCATGTCCCGATTTCGTAACATGATGCCAAGACACGCGACGCTATGAGAGTGTCTTGGTGTAGTCTCCGTCGAGACGCCACGGTTCGAAAAAGATCGGGATGATGCGTGTGACGGTTCCGGAGAGGTCAGTCAAATTGTTGAGGGCAGGATGATCAAAGACGCGACAACGCTGATCGAGCTGCGGGTGCTTGTGGGCTATCTCGGTGAGCAGGAGCCAGCCTGGTGGGCGTCAAACTTTTTCGCACCGACCGCCGAAGCTTTTCTCAGCCCGGTATTCGGGCGCTCGGCGAAGCAAGCTCAGTATCATGGGGTGCTAGAGGCTGCGCGTCGCGTTCATGATGAGCGTATTGGCGTTGGCCGAACGCTGCATCTATTCCACCTGCCAGAGGGCTTCGAGCAGAGTGCGGCCAGCCTGGTCGCTGATCGTGAGAAAGGCGCGGCGCACTTTGAGCACACGGGTTCTGTCGAGCACGTTCAAGCTCGATTAGAAGTGCTTGCGAGCCCCCAGAAGGCACAGGAAGGGCCGTTGCTCGTCGGAGATTTCGGCGGCAACCTCGAGGAGCACCTGCCAACCGTAGCGGGCCTTTACCTTGATGCGTTTCGCAAGGGTATCCAGACCTTTCCATACCTTCGGGAGGCGCATTGACCGAGTCTCCCATCTACACCACGCAATTGCAGGCTGGGCTAGGCCTGATCGACGAGACACAGCGGTTGTTCGAACTTTTTGAGCCGGGTATGCGCTCCCGCCAACTGTTCGCCAAGGCGCTTGAGTCCGGCATGTTCCCCCTGGTCTCGGCTCGCCGGCTGGACAACATCGTTCGGGAGTGCTTCGCGCCTCGCTACCTGCGGCATCCAGGTGTTGCCGAGAATTTGAAGCGTCTGCTTCCTTGTCTGGAGCGTGATGAGCGTCTGCAGGTATTCATGCTCCACACTGCCAGGGCCAACGCCATCCTGGCCGACTTTATCCGTGACGTGTACTGGCCACGTTATGTCTCCGGGCGGGATAGCCTCAGCCGTGAAGATGCAGTGAGGTTCGTGGAAAACGCGGTGAGGGAGGGGAAAACCCAGAAGCAGTGGTCCGAGAGCACCGTCAGCCGCGTGTCCGGTTACCTACTAAGCGCTTGCGCTGACTTCGGCTTGATCGAAACTCGCCGCAGCGGGTCGCGGCGGCTCTATTCGCTGCGTCTTGTCAGCCGGGTTGGGACCTACCTGGCCTATGACCTCAAGTTCCAAGGGCTAGGCGACAACCAGGTACTGAATCATCCTGACTGGCAACTCTTCGGCCTTGAGCGTGCCGACGTGCGCGATCAATTCAAGCGCTTGTCACTGGATGGGCACTTGATCTTGCAAGCTGCGGGGGATGTCACTCACATCAGCTGGCAGTACAAGAATATGGAGGAGGTGGTCAATGTCCTCATTGGATACTGACTTCAACGAGCTGATGGAGCGGGTTCGGCACGGTCGTGAGTTCGGCCATGCCAGCTTCGAACCCGTTTTCTACCTGGTATTTCGGCCCGAGCAGATCCTGGATGTGAAACGCCACCTGCCCGCCTGGCAGAGCCGGCTGCGTAACGAGGGCTGGGATGTCCATACGTTCTCAATTGCCGAGGCCGTGGATGAGATCCTCACCCAGGCAAGAATGCGCAATATCTGGCTGGCCGCCGATCAGCGTAACCCGCAGGACTGGAAGAAGACGAATGCATCTCTCGCCAACGCGGTGGCCAATGGCGCTCTGCAGCAGCGGCTTGAAGCCAGACTCTCGGAGCTCGAAGACAAGCCAGGCAGCATCCTGCTCGTCACCGATCTGGAAGCCTTGCACCCCTACATGCGTATCGGGGTGATTGAAGGACAACTTCAGGGGCGCTTCCATGTGCCCACAGTGTTTCTGTATCCCGGGGTGCGCACTGGCAAGACACGCCTCAAGTTCCTGGGCTTCTACCCGGAAGATGGCAACTATCGGTCGGTCCACGTCGGCGGGTAGAGAAGGAGTTCATAGATGGAAATCAAACAGCTATTCGATCCCAGCCGCGACATCTACCGCAGCATCGAGAAGGTGATTGCCTACGGCGTCTCTCAGGAGGAACGCCTGCGCAAGGAAATCGCCGAGTACGTGGTAACCGATGCCATCGACGAACAGTTCAACCAGCTCCTCACCAAGATGCAGGCGGCCATGGAGGCAGGCGGGGAGAATGAGGTCGGCGTATGGGTCTCTGGTTTCTACGGCTCGGGCAAGAGTTCCTTCACCAAATATATGGGCCTGGCTTTCGACGATAGCGTAACCATCGACGGCGTGCCGTTTCGCCAGCACCTCCAGGATCGCCTCAAGAACACCACCACGCGCCAGCTCCTGAGCACTGTGGCAAGGCGCTTCCCGGCTGCCGTTTTGATGCTGGACTTGGCCACCGAGCAGGTCAGCGGGGCCACGATGGAAGAGGTCTCCAGCGTCCTCTACTACAAGGTGCTGCAATGGGCGGGCTACTCACGCAACCTCAAGGTGGCGGCATTAGAGCGCCGGCTGAAACAGGAGGGGCGCTACGAGGAATTCCTAAATCTTTTCGAAGACAACACGCGCGGGGAATCGTGGCGTGATTACCGGAACGATGAACTGGTGGTCGATAGCCTGATCCCCGAGATTGCCCACAAACTGTATCCCGCCCTGTTCACGACCCCAAACGCCTTCAATACGGCCACCAGCGACGTGATCCGCTTCGAGAATGATCGCGTTCAGGAAATGCTCGAGATTGTGCGTGAGCACTCCGGCAAGGAGCACATCATTTTCATTGTGGACGAGGTTGGTCAGTACGTGGGTGCGCGGCAAACGCTCATTCTGAACCTGGATGGCCTGGCTAAGAACATCAAGGCCCAGGGCGAGGGCAAAGTGTGGCTGATCGGCACCGGGCAACAGACCTTGACCGAAGATGACCCACGCGCCTCGCTCAACTCGCCCGAACTCTTCAAGCTCAAGGACCGCTTTCCCATCGGTATCGACCTCGAGGCCGATGACATCAAGGAGATCTGCTACACACGCCTGCTCGGCAAGTCTCCGGAGGGTGGCAAGCAACTAGGCGAACTCTTCGATCAGCACGGCCAGGCGCTCCGCCACAACACCAAGCTGGAGGATGCCCGGGCCTACGGCGCTGACTTCGACCGCCAGACCTTCATCGATCTTTACCCCTTCTTGCCAGCCCATTTCGACATCCTGTTGCACCTGCTCGGCGCCTTGGCGCGCTCCACTGGCGGCATCGGGTTGCGGTCGGCCATCAAGGTCATTCAGGACATTCTGATCGAAGGGGATGGCAAGCGCGTGCCGGTGGCTCAGCAGCCGGTGGGCTGGCTGGCGACCACGGTTACCCTCTACGACGCCCTCGAAAAGGACATCGAACGCGCCTTTCCCAATTGGCACAAAGCCGTCAACACCGTCACAAAGACTCGCTTCCCGGACTCGGAACTGGAAAAGCGCATCGCCAAGGCGGTGGCCGTTCTGCAGATCCTCGGCAATCTGCCGATCACCCGGCGCAACGTGGCCAGCCTCATCCACGCCGACGTGGCAAACGGTAGTCAGGCCGATGGGGTGAATGCCGCTATCGAGCAACTAATCGCTGACCCGATCGTCCCCTTCGGCGAGCAGGACGGATTCCTGTGCTTCTTCAGCGAGAAGCTGAACGATATTGAGCAGGAGCGCACGCAGATTCCGCTTCGTGCAGTTGAATTGAAGCGCATCCTCAACAGGGCACTGGAGGAGGTGTTTTCGCCCTTGCCCAGCGTCCAGCTGCACGGTTCATTGTCGGTGCAAAGTGGCCTCAGGACTCAGGGCCCCGAGGGTATTCCAGTCTCATTGGCGGGTGATCGTCACCCCATTCAAACAGTGGTCGAACTGGTCGAACCCACCGACTATGAGGCGGCCCGCTCACGGTTGCAGGATGATTCCCGGGTCAAGACAAACGAGAACGTAATCTACCTGGTGGGCCGCAAAAGCCCCGACCTCGACGAACTGGCCGCCGACATCTATCGCTGTCAGGAGATTGATGCCAAGTTCCGGCACGATCCCGACCAGGAGGTGCGCGACTATTGCCGAGCCCAACTGGAGCGGGCCAGTCGGTTGGGTGCAAACCTCCAGCGGTTGATTAAGCGCAGCCTGCTCCAGGGCTCGTTCATTTTCCGTGGGCAAACCACTGCCGTGGAGGGTCTCGCCAGTGACTTGACCGAAGCCGCTCGGAAGCAGCTTGCCGGCGTCGCAGGGCAAGTGTTCAGTCGCTACAGCGAAGCGCCTGAGCGTGTCCAGAGTGATGTCGCAGAGCGCTTCCTGCGCGTGGGAAACCTTAGCGGCACGACCGCCAAAACCGATCCGATGGGTTTGGTGGTTCAGCAGGGTGGCCAGACCAGCATCAACATCGATCACAGAGCGCTGATCAGCATCCGCGATCAGATTGATCGCGTCGGCTCGGTGGATGGAAAAAGCCTGGCAAGCCGTTTCAGTGACGCGCCCTTCGGTTGGTCGCAGGACACCTTGCGGTATCTGGTGGCGGGCATGCTTCTCGGTGGCGTCATCAAATTGAAAGTGTCCGGCCGGGAGGTCACGGTCAACGGGCAACAAGCCATCGATGCGTTAAAGAACAACAACACGTTCAAGAACGTTGGTATTTCCCTGCGAGAAGATCGCCCATCGATGGAAATGCTGGCCCTGGCGGCGACGCGTCTTACTGACCTAAGCGGTGACAGGGTGGTTCCCCTGGAAGATTCCATCAGTAAAGCTGCCACGAAAATTTTCCCGCTGCTTCAGCAACGCTACGCATCGCTCGCGGGGCGTTTGCAGTCGCTAGGTTTACCCGGCGACGACCGTCTGGAGGCCATGGGCCGTGAAATGGCGGACATTCTGCTCACCGATGGCTCTGATGCCCCGCAGCGCTTGGGACGCGAGGAATCCAGCTTATACGACGCGCTGACCTGGGCGGCGGAGCTCAAAAATGCCTTGGATCAAGGCTTGGAAACCACACTGCGCGACCTTGGCGACCTGGCACGCGCAATTGATGGGCTGCCAAGCAGCGGCGCGCCTGGTGAGCTGAAAGCGGAGCTGGCGGAACCGCTAAAAGACCTGTCGACAAGGCTGGCGTCCAGTGAGGCCCACCGCTATGCCTCGGATTTCAACACCCGGCTGACTGAGCTACGAGGCAAGGTTCGTCAGGCCGCCGAGGGCATGCGGGAGTCGCAGCAACGTCGCTTACGCCAGGCGGAGCAGGAGTTGCAGCGCGTCCCCGAGTGGCCCGAACTGACCCAGCAGGAGCAACAGGAGCTGCTCGCCAGTCTGGATGAATTGGTCCTGGACACGGAGCCGGACATCAACGGCTTGCGTGCTTTGGTAAACCGGGATTACGAATTGCAGAGCGCGGTAACATCGCTCAAAGAACGCGTGGAGCACGTTGGTCGCGAACGACAGCAACAGCGGGTACGCGAGGAACAGGAAGCGCTGGAGGCGCGTTGCAAGGAGAGCAAACCGGTACTCAATCGCCGATTACAGACTCGGGCAAAAATTCGTTCATTGGATGAGTTGGATAGCGTCATCCGGGAGCTGCAGAAACTGCGCGGTGAACTCAAGTACGCCCATGCCTTCGAGCTCAACCTGGCAATCGACGATTCGGATAGGGAGTGAGGCATGGCCTTTGATCAAGCCACCCGCAATCGTCTGCAGAGACTGGTTAGCGACTGCCGTAAGCAGTTAACCGAAGAGTTTACCCTGCAGTTACAGCAAACGTATGGCCTGGATCCCAAGAGCGGCGAGATCACTGCGCTCGAACGCCTCACCCACCTGAGCGACCGCGAGCGGCACACTGCCGAATTACTGCGTGAGACGCTGAGCCATTACCTGGCAAGCGAGATGGCGGGGGAGCACCCAAGCAAAGCCCAGCGTCAGGCCGCCATCGACCGCATCATCCGCGAGCAGGCCTTCACCGTGCTCAACCGCCTGGCGGCGCTGATGATGATGGAGGCGCGTGGCCTGCTGCTGCAGTCAGTCAGCAAGGGCTCCCAGTCCCAGGCCTTCGAGCTCTATCGCCACTTGGCGGGCACCGCCCTGGGTGAGACCGGGGAGGCCTACCAGACCTTCCTGTTCAGCTTGTTCGACGAGTTTGCCATCGACCTGCCGGCGCTGTTCGACCGCTTCGCGCCCCAGGGGCGGCTCTTCCCCCGGGAGACGGCGCTGAACGCTCTGCTCGAGCTGCTCAATCATCACGAAATCGAGCGGCTCTGGGCACTCGACGAGACTATCGGCTGGATCTACCAGTACTTCAACAGCCAGGAAGAGCGCAAGGCGATGCGCAAGGCCAGCCAGGCCCCGCGCAACAGCCGTGAGCTGGCGGTGCGCAACCAGTTCTTCACCCCCCGCTATGTGGTGGAGTTCCTGGTCGACAACACCCTGGGCCGTCAGTGGTTCAACGCCACCGGCGGCACCACGCCGCTGCGCGACAGCTGTCAGTATCTGCTGGTCAAGCCGGACGAGCAGCCTGAGGCCGGGGTCAAGCTGCGCGATCCGCGCACCCTCAAGCTGCTGGACCCGGCCTGTGGATCCATGCACTTCGGCCTCTACGCCTTCGATCTCTTTCTGCAGATCTACCGCGATGCCTGGCAGCGGGAACAGCAGCACGGCCCCGGCTCGCTGGACGTCTCCACCCAGCCGGAGGCGGGTTTCGAACCGCTCTGCCATACCTATGCCGATGAAGAGGCCCTGCTGCGTGACGTGCCGCGACTGATCATCGAGCACAACATCTTTGGGGTGGATATCGACCCCCGCGCCGCCCAAATCGCCTCGCTGGCGCTGTGGCTGCGCGCCCAGCGCGCCTGGCACGAGGGCGGTGTGCAGGCCATGGAGCGCCCGGATGTTGGGCAGGGCAACGTCATCGCCGCGGTGGCCCCGCCCGCCGAGAAGGAACTCCGCGAGGCCTTAATGGCCCGCCTGGATCGCCAGGATGCCGAGCTCTTCGAGAAGACCCTGCAGATGCTCAAGGGCCTGCCCGAACTAGGCGTGCTGCTGCGCGCCGAGAAGGAGCTCCCTGCGCTGATTCGTCAGGTCTATGTGGGCAAGGGCAGCGACCTCTTCGCCGAGCAGGAGCAGGAGACCTGGCAGAAGGCCGAGGAGCGCCTGCGCCGGGCCCTGGTCGAGTTCTCCGAGGAAGCCGGCGCCACCTACCAGAGCCGCCTTTTTGCCCAGGATGCCCTGCAGGGCCTGAGGATGATTGATCTCTGTCGAGCGGTCTTTGATGTGGTAGTCATGAACCCGCCGTTTGGTGACACCGTCGCAGCTGATAAGCTCTTAGATAAAAAGATCTATCCTGGTGCTAAGCATGATGTGTCTACTGCTTTTGTTGATCGTGCACTTGAGTTGACTCAAGGAGGTTCGGTAGGGGTTTTGATGACCAGAACCCCTTATTTTTTAACTTACTTGACAGCTTGGCGTGAAAGATTGATAGAAAGGGTTGGGAGTGCGCATTTTGTTGACCTTGGGCAGGGTGTGCTGGACGCTCTTGTAGAAACAAGTGCAGTCTGCTTCCATTCTGATCGTAAAAAATCATATTTCGGGGATGTGAGAGGCTTAGAAGCGAAAGGTGGTGAGAATGCCATTCTACATCTTGTCAGAAGTTTTTCATTTTATGAAATCGATATAACTTTATTTTCTAGCATAAAAAGGTCCCCCTTTATTTATTGGGTGTCGCCAGAGATTCTCGGGCTTTTTTCAAAAGGTGTATTGATCAGTGATGGGGCAAGAGATGGGTATATTGGTGCTGTCACTCAAGATGATTTTAGGTTTACTAGGCTTTGGTGGGAAGTCGAAGGAGAACAAGGCTACCAAAATATTTCAAAGGCCGGAACTTATCAGCCTTTTGTAGGTAACTTTTTGATAAGGATTAATTGGAAAGAGTCGGCTAAGGAGTTAAAGTATTTTCTTGTTGATTATCGTGCTAAGAAAGGTTTTTCTCCACACTGGACTGCACAACTAAATGGCTACGATAAATATTTTCAGCCAGGAGTGACATGGTCATCACGGCCTCACAAAGTTGGTAGTTTTTGGATTCTGCCTGAAGGCTCAGTTTTTGGAAATTCGGGGCCGGCAATTATTGATGAGAATCCAGAGGGGAATTATTATAGCTTGGCTGTTCTCAACAGTCCGACATATCTCTCTCTTTTGAGTCTTCTTATGCCGCGAGGTACGAGAGGTGATGGGCAGACTCTTAAGTACGAGCTTGGTTATATAAAGTCTGTTCCTTTCCCAAATGCTGAAAATGATGACTTTGAGTTTATTTGCTCGCGCTCTAAAGAGATAGTTAGGTTGCTGCATGGTTTGCAGGCATACGATGAGATGTGTCCGGATTTTTATCTTGAGTCTGCTTTTCCAAAAGTAAATGATTTCGATCAGTTTGTGGGTGTGATCTATGATGTAAAATTAAAGGCTGAAAATGAGTATCGGATCCTGAAAGGGGAGTTGGATAAATTTATAAGAAGACTATATGCTTACACAGGTGATGTTAGTGAAGGTGATCTTTCTTCTTTAGAAGAATCTGTTGTTGAAGTTATCGAGGATATGGTTCACCCTCTTTTCAAGGTTGATGACGCCCCTGGTCTAGCGAGTAAAATATTCTCATATGCATTGAGCATGGCTTTTAAAAGGTACAAGTTTTCGTGCTCATGTGGAGGCTCTTTCTGTAGAGGGGGTTCAAAAGAAAGAGAAATAGACGCGCTGGAAATAGGTATTTTATCTGGTGATGCAAACCAGTCTGATAATATTTATAAGCGCGTTTTGGATGTTACGTCTTGCTATCTAGGTTTTGATTCATCAACTCTTTTGTCAGAAGCGGCGAGTGGTCTTGGTGATAGTAAGGGTTATGATCACTATCTGAGAGAGAAGTTTTTTAGCCAGCATGTAAGGGACTGTACTGCAGCGAAAAAAGCTGCGCCACTTTATTGGCAGATTTCCACGAGATCGGGAAGCTACTCTTTGTGGATTTATTTTAGAAATGTCACGAGTCAGACTTTATATGTGGCTATAAATGATTTTGTTAACCCAAGGCTTCATCAGATAGATAGTGATGTTCGAGACATTATTTCGAATTCTGGTAGCCTTGGCGTCTCGACCTCCAAGGAGGTTGAGAGAATTAAAGGATTGCGTGAGGAGTTGGCTGAATTTCGCGATGAGCTCTTGGAGATCGCGGAGAAATATCGGCCCAATGTTAATGATGGAGTGCAGATTTCGGCAGCGCCATTATGGAAGTTGATTGACTTTAAGCCTTGGCAAAAAGTTCTTAAAGATACCTGGGACAAGCTTGAGCAGGGTGACTACGACTGGGCCCATCTGGCCATGGCCTACTGGCCGGAGCGGGTGCGCGAGAAGTGCGTTACCGACAAGTCGCTTGCCATCGCCCACGACCTGGAGCGCCTCTACGTCGAACAAGAGCCGGCGTCCAAGAAGACGATTGGGCGGAGGAAAAGCACAGGGAGCAGTGAATGAGCATCATGGTGCAGTCCAGCAAGGCGCATGATCGCAGCCTTGGCGAATGGTTTCACGATATCCAGCGCGGCTCGATCAAGCTGCCGCGCTTCCAGAGAATGGAAGCTTGGGACCGCAACAGAATCACAAGTTTTTTGGATACCGTGATTAACAATCTGCCGATGGGAGTGGTGCTGATTCTGCAGGTTGACGGTAATCAGAATGAGAAGTTTGTGTCCCGCTATATCAGCGGCGCAAAACCCGCGACGCAGGGGACGGTGACCCAGCATCTTTTGGATGGCCAGCAACGCCTGACGGCCTTCTGGCGGGCGATGCACAACAACTACGAGTATGAAACGTTCTTCGTTTATCACCCCGAGTTTGATACGCAGTCGGGTGCGCCTGGCGAGGATGTGCAGGTTTTCTTGAAGCCTCGCTGGTATGACAAGCAGGGGCGGCGTATGCCGCTCTGGGCGGATGACCCTCGGTATATTCTCGAGAGAGGATTGTTCCCCATATCACTGCTTCGCCCGGGCGATATGAGTCCGGAAATTTCCGATTGGCTAGCGAAAGCAACGAGCCACCTTAAGCCCGCCGGCAGTGAGGATGACGCCTACCAGAAGCTCGAAGCCTATATGGAGCGACAGGAGAAGCTAAAGGGCGAGATTAATCGCCTGAGAGAGCGTGTGACCCATTTCAACCTTCCCTACCTGGCTTTGCCGTCGTCAACGCCGAAGGAAGTGGCATTGCAGGTGTTCATCAACATGAACACCAACAGCAAGCCGCTTTCCCTGTACGACATCATTGTTGCTGAAGTGGAAAGCGTGGCAGGCAATTCCTTGCACGATCTGGAGGCCATGCTTGATGCCCATTGCCCCCATGCCAAGCGCTACGCCGAGCTACGGGATCTGATTCTCTCGACCTCCGCACTGCTGCAGGACAAGGTGCCGAACAACCGCGGCATGATTGAGATGAACAAACAGGTGCTCGTGGACAACTGGGGGCATCTTGAGCGCGGGCTGGAACGGATGGCGGATTTTCTGGCCAGCCAGGGTGTATACGATGCGGCTAGGCTACCGACCAATGCTGTGTTGTCAGTAATTGCGGCTTGTTATCAGTTGATCCCCGATGATGGCGATTATCGAGGAAAGGCGGAAACCCTGCTGCAGCGGTATCTCTGGTCGGCGTTTTTCACGGATCGTTACGAAAACTCAGCACCGACGCGGGCCTATGCCGACTTCAAAGCCCTTCGAGCGGTGCTGCAGAACCTTCAATTTGATGAGACGCACATCAAGCAGGTGCCCGTGCTGGATCGTGATCACTACCCCCTGGCGACGACGGATGAGTTGATGGCGGCTGGCTGGCCGAAGGCAAAGGGGATCGAAGCCAGAGGCATTATGGCGGTGACCACGTATCTTGAGGCTCGGGACTTCGCCGATAACCAGCCCGCCACCTACGACAACCTGCAGAAGCGGGAGTATCACCATGTGTTCCCCGACGCCTTGCTGCAGGAGGCGGAGATCCCCAGCTTTCTGGCGCTGAATTGCGCCTTGATCACCTGGAAGACCAACCGTGTGATCGGGCGTAAGGACCCGCTGGCCTATCTGGAAGAGCGGGTCGGCTGGGCGGGCGAGGATGCCGTGCGCCAGCGCATGAAGACGCACCTGATCGATTATGACCTGCTGGCCAAGGCCGAATTCGGGGATTTGCAGCAGCAGGCTGAAAGGGAGAGGCTGCAGCAGGATTACAATGCTTTCCTCAGGGACCGGGCACGGCGTGTTGCCTGGGTCGTCGAGTACCTTGCGGAAGGGCTGCACCCCGATCTCCATAAGCTGTGGCAGGAGTCCACAGAGGTGGAGAGCTGAGGGCATGCCGGTTCACTATCACCTTGGTGATTTTCCGCCGAAGCAGCTCGACTGGTCGTTGCTGATCCCGTTGCTGGGGCCAGCCTCTGCCGCCGTGGCACGCTATGACGGGACCCTGGCAGCGATTCCCAATGCGGCGGTGCTGCTCTCACCGCTGACGACCCAGGAAGCGGTGCTGTCCTCGCGCATCGAAGGCACCCAGGCCACGATGGGGGAGGTGCTTGAGTACGAGGCCGAGGGCGATAAGGCGGACCTCAGTGCCGATCGCCGGGCGGATATTCAGGAAATCCAGAACTATCGCGCCGCCGTTCGTCATGCGGAGGGCATGCTGCAGGAGCTACCACTCTCCCAGCGCGTAATCCTGGAGGCGCACAAGGTGCTGCTTTCAGGTGTGCGCGGACAGGGCAAATCACCGGGTCACTATCGCCGCATACCCAACTGGATTGGCCCGGCGGGCTGCAGCGTCGAGCAGGCGCGCTTTGTGCCTATCTCAGCCGACAAGCTGCCGGATGCGATGAGTACCTGGGAGCGTTATGCTCATGGCGAGGTGCCGGACAAACTGGTGCAGTTGGCCATACTGCATGCCGAGTTTGAGGCGCTGCACCCCTTCTTGGACGGCAACGGCCGCCTCGGCCGCATGCTAGTGCCGTTATTCATGTGGCAGTCGGGGCTGATTCAGCGGCCGATGTTTTACATCAGCGCTTTCTTCGAGACCAACCGTGATGAGTACTACGATCGGTTGTTGGCCGTGTCACGTGACAGCGACTGGACAGGCTGGTGTCGTTTTTTCCTGATAGCCGTTCAAGCCCAGGCCGAAGAGAACCAGCAGCGTGCAACGCGGATTCTGGAACTCTATGAGCGGATGAAGCGTGAATTGCCGGAGCTGACGCGCTCACAGTACGCCATTCACGCACTGGATTGGATTTTCGAGCGGCCTATCTTCAAGAGTTCGGATTTCGTGGCAAGTGCCAGTATTCCCGAGGCGACGGCAAAACGCATCTTGTCGCTCTTGCGCCGCGAGTCTGTGTTGCGTGACCTGGTGGAGGCGCGCGGGCGGCGTTCGGCGGTGCTGTGTTTCCCAGCGTTACTTAACATCGCTGAGGGCACAGCGGCGTTTTGAGGTGTACATTTGCATCAGAACTTTATTTGTGGATCATTTTTAGCATTAAGTGATCCACAAATAAAGATGAAGCTCATGCATGAGCGAGAACAGGTTTGGTCAGCGTGGGCACACAAATGGGGAATGGAAGACTCAACCCTATGAGTATTGAGGCATACATTCAGGAGCAGGTGCTGGCCGAGCGACTTCGTCAGCATTCTGTGGTGGTGGTTTACGATCCGCAGCGGCGCTACCGCAGTCTCTGCCAGGGCCTGACGTCAGAGAAATGTCTGGTGGTGGACGCGACCGAGAACAGTATCGAAAGCCGCGAGCAGGCGATGCGGGCACTGCAGTCTCTGGGGCATGGTGAAACGACCGGCCTCCTGGTGTATGTGCCCGCCGAAGCGCCACTGGAGCCCGAGCAAAAACAAATCGATCCATTCTCTCCTTTCGCAGCCTGCGGCGCTGTGTTCCCCGATGGAGATGGCGACAGTTTTCAGACCTTGTGCCTGAAGGCGAAACCCGAGCACGCCGACGAAATCCGACAACTGTTCGTGAATGACCCGAATCCGGACTTCGCCGTCATTGATGCCGTTGGCGGCGGGGTTGGCTGGCCGAATCTGAGAGCGCTACTGAACGCGGAATCCAGTCGCGACATTCTAATGAGCGTATTGGCGCCAAGTGAGTCTCAGCTCAAGGCGCTCAAGGCCAACGATGCCTGGGTGGCTGAAGCGCGTGATCTGTTCAGCCGAGCATTGGGGTTGAAGTTACGTACGCGGGGCAAGACCTGGTCCTCGATTGCGGAGGAGCTTTGGCGATTCGTGCTGTTTAGCGAATTCGCCTTCGACCTGCCGGGGGAACTGCCCGAGGCACTGGAAGATATTCCACGGGCGCAGCAGAGTGCCCGGCCAATCGTTGAGGCTCTTTGTGAGGCCCTGCGCAATGATCGCCGCAGCCAGGATCTATACATCGAAAAAGCCGAAGAAATCGAGCAGGAGCTGGATCTGCCAACCCATTGCCAAGGGCTCACCGATCTTGGTTTGCGCGATACCTTCCCGTTCGAGGAGCGGACGTTTCTCGCGCAGGCGAAGGCTGCCTATGAGCAGGGTGATCTAGAGCGTGTGCGTCTCATTCTTACCCAGCATGAACGTTCGGTCTGGATTGGCAAAGGGGAGAGCCGTGCCAAGTGGTATCTAGTAGAGGCGGCAGCGGCTCTATCTCAAGCCTGTGACGATTTAGAGGGCCAACTCCCTAAGCATGCCGAGAGCATGGAATCCCTGGTGCACTTTTATGTGGGGCATCTGCGGGAAGTTGACCGCCTCCATCGCGAGTTTGAGCAGGCGGTGGCTGACTACGAGTGGCAGGATACCGCGGCCGAGATGACCGGGTTGATTCAGGGTGCCCGCAGAGGTTACGGCAAGCTGGCCGATGCGGCGCAGCAGGTATTCATGCGCCGTCTGGCCAAGACCGGATGGCCATTACCAGGGATGTTGGCCAATTCCGAAGTCTTCGATCGTTTGGTGGCGCCAGCGCTGAAACAGAACGGCCACAAGGTGGCTTACGTGATGGTTGATGCGCTTCGTTACGAGCTCGGCGTTGCGCTGGAGAAACAGCTAGCCGAGGACGGCGCGATCCAGCTCCACTACGCGCTCGCGCAGCTTCCCAGCGTGACGCCCGTGGGTATGGCGAGCCTGCTTCCGGGCGCGAGTGACTATCTGGAAGTAGAGAGGCGTGATGACGGCTTGATGCCCTTGCTGGACGGGAAGCCGGTTGCATCCGTCCCGCAGCGCATGGATGTATTCCGGCGTCGCTACGGGCAGCGTTTTGCGGAGATGCGCCTTGAGGAATTTGTTCGCAACAAAGGCCAAGAGATCGGTGAGGAGACCGACCTTCTGGTGTTGCGGTCAGTGGAGATCGACAGTCATTTTGAAAACCACCCTGAGACAGCGCCAGCGGAAATCACGAATGCGCTGAAGCGCATCCGGATGGCGGTGCACCGTCTAATCAAGCACAAGTTCAATGAGGTGGTGATCGTCACCGATCATGGGTTCTTCATGAATACCCATGCTGGTGCTGGAGACAGGGCAGCCAAGCCGCACGGAGACTGGCTGATCGTGCATGACCGCTGCACCCTCGGTGATGGCTCTGCCGATGATTACCACCTGGTGATGGAGGCGGAGCGGCTTGGTGTGCGCGGCGACATGACGCGTTTTGCGGCGCCGTTAAGCATGGCGGCTTACCGCTCAGGTTTGCAGTATTTCCACGGCGGCGTTTCGTTGCAGGAGTGTGTTGTACCGGTCATACGGATGCAGCTCAAGCAGCATGAACAGCCCAGTGTGAAGCGTGCGCGAGTGGCCATCGGATACAAGAGCGGCGCGTCCCGGATTACCACGCGAGTGCCGGTTATCGACGTTGCGGTGGAGGCTGACGACATGTTCTCCGGCGAAGGAAGTTACGAGATTCTGCTGGAAGCGCACGACAAGCGTGGCAATGTGGTCGGTGAAGTCAGGGCCGGTGCTCAGGTGAATCCGGCAACGGGGACGCTGACACTGCGCGCGGGCGATTCGGTGAAGGTAACGCTCAAGATGCAGTTGGAATTTGAAGGTAGGTTCAAGGTGAAGGCGTTAGACCCAAAAACGCACACCGTCCACAGCCAGATCGATCTTGAAACGGACTACACAGTGTAAGCCATGGATAACCTCGACCAGCAGTTGGCGTCATTATTCGACGGGAAGGTGGTGCGAAAGGATCTCCTTCATCGCATCAAGAAGGGCACGAACGTGCCGACCTTCGTGCTGGAGTTCCTGCTGGCACGCTACTGTGCAAGCGATGAGCCGGAGGAGATCCAGGCCGGCATGGAAGCCGTGCTGGATACGCTGAGCGATAACTATGTGCGGCCCAATGAGGCGAATGCTGCGCAGTCTCGCGTTGCCACAAAGGGCAAGCACCGCTTCATCGACAAGGTGCATGTCAACTACGTTGAGAAGGATCGTCGGCACTGGGCGGCGTTGGAGAATTTTGACTCTCGGCGGGTGGCAATCAGCGATAAGTTCTATCGTGATAACGAGCGCTTGTTGCAGGGTGGGCTTTGGGCCGAGGTGACCATTGCCTACAACGAGATCGAGGACGACGATTACGCCTTCTTCGTCGAAGATCTCAGGCCAATCCAGCTCAGCCGCTTTGATTACGATCGCTATCGTGAGGGTCGCGAGGCATTCAGCCGTGACCAGTGGCTGGATGTGATTCTGCGCTCGGTGGGGCTGGAGCCGAGCAAGTTGTCAAAACGGGTGAAGTTTCATTTCATTGCTCGCCTGGCGCCATTGATAGAGCCTAACTTCAACTTCATCGAATTAGGGCCGCGGGGGACCGGTAAATCGTATTTCTACAGCGAGTTCTCACCTTACTCGACGCTCATTAGCGGTGGGCAGGCCACCAAGGCCACGCTCTTCTACAACGTGCAGCGGCGCAAGATCGGTCTGGTGGGCTTCTGGGATACGGTGGCATTCGACGAGGTTGGTGGAATCAAGATCAAGGATCCTGACACGATCCAGATCATGAAGGACTTCATGGCGAACGGGCGTTTCTCACGAGGGGTTGAAGTCATTGCCCAGGCATCCATGGCCTATGTGGGGAATCTGGATCTCTCGGTCGAGCAGATCGTCAATTCCGAAGTGTACGATCTGTTCCAACCGCTGCCGAAGGAGTTCGATCTGGCGATTCAGGATCGCTTTGCCTGCTATCTGCCCGGCTGGGAAATGCCAAAGAACAGCAGTGAGTTTCTGACCAACAACTACGGATTCATCACCGACTACCTGGCCGAAGCCTTCCATTATCAGTTCAAGCAGACCAATCGCTATGAGGAGGTGTCGAGCCGGGTCAGGCTAGGTGACGCGGTGGAGGGTCGAGACGAGAAGGGCATTAAGAAGACTGTTTGCGCGTTCCTCAAAATCCTGCATCCGGATGGCAAGCCCAGCGATGAGGAGTTCGAGGAGTACGTTGCCTACGCCGTGGAGGCCCGACGTCGCATCAAGGAGCAGATGAACAAGCGCAAGACCGATGACGAGTTCTCGCGCATTAATCTCTCCTATTTCAATCCGGCGGGCGAGGAGGTGGTGGTCTACTGCCCTGAATCCAGGGGCGCTCTGGCGACGCAAGAGCCTAGTCGACGCAATATCCACCAGGATGGCGATGAAGGGTCGCCTTCCCCGGCGTCACACGAGTCAGGGGCACCAGAGCCCAGGCCAATCGTCGATGTCCCGGCCGAGGTGAGCGTGACCGAACCGCCGCCGGGCGAGCCAGAGCCGGAGGAGAAGCACTTCACCATTCATTACGGGGATACCGGCTTTAGTTATGAGGCGCTGCTGCTGCCGTATTTGCGTGGTGCAAAGCTAGTGGAAATCGAAGACCCATACATCCGGGCCAATCACCAGGTGCACAACTTCGTGCGTTTCTGCGAGGCCGTGATCAAGGCTCCGACCATACGGAAGATCGTGCTGACCACCAGCTACGACACGGATACCGACGTGAAGGGCCTCAGCGAGCGTATGGAAGAACTGAAACAAAGCCTCCTGGAACTGGATATCGAGCTGAAAGTTTTGATCAACGAGAACCTTCACGACCGGGAGATTCGGGTCGACAATGGCTGGGTGATCAAGATTGGCCGAGGGCTCGATTTCTACCAGAAACCGGATCAGTGGTTTGGCGTCGGAGCCCACGACTTGACCATGCGGCGATGTCTGGAGACGAAGGTAGACATATTTAAAGGCGCAAGTGGAGATTAATTCGGTCGACCAACGCACCTTGATACTTCATTCGAAAAGCGTTTCGTGCGGTCGAATTGGCAGATGCGTTCAGGTCAGTGGATATCCCGGCCCTTCACCTAAGACGGATGCCTTTTCGGGTGATGTGGTCGAAGGTGTAGACGTGCTCTTCTGGTGCCTCTTCACACCGGCCGACAATTCGTCCCCAGAACTCTATCCGCCCACTCTTTGCCGCCACCGCTCCGCCGCAGCGAGGGCATCCCGCAGTGTATCTGGCGGCCTTGATCATGCGAGGGGCATTGGGCGCATCCTTCCACCAGACAAGCAATCGATCATCATGGACCGACTGCATCCACCATGGCGCGATGACAACCCGGTTGTCAGGCAGCCGCACAATGGGCCCGAGCGACGCCCAGATGGCCCAGAGTATGACTGCGATGGCAGCCGCCATCACAAGTATGGCGCGCAACTCGCTGAACTGGACCGTGAGCAATAAAAGGATTACCAGCAAGACACTGAACAGCATGGCCGCAGCCACAAGCGTCAGCACCGCGGCTCGGCGCCAGCCATGGAACACGAGGCCCTTGTGGAACAGGCGGGCAAGCAGTGCGGGATTACTCAGATCCTCGCATATGTAGACGATGTCCGCAGCCTCCTGATTTACAGGCGAAGGTGCGCCTGAGTCAGCCGTTGACTGATCGGGGAATGGTCGCACTATCAGTCGATATCGGGTGGGGTTCCCCGTGCCCCCACCTTCTTGACGGTCCAAGTCGGGAAATCCATCCAGTGCGGCATCCGACGACCTCTGTCGCAACCCTTCCAGTTTTTGCTCCCAGAGCTTGGTGAGCTTCTTCCAGTAAATTCTGACCGTCTTTGAGGGATCGTCAGCCAGCCAGCTCCGGCGCGCTTGCCGGTCGACTTCCTCACACAGGTCGATGCTTGTGAAGCCCTCCGTAGCGTCCGGCCGAGCAACGGTCAGGCGACAGAGGGCCTGGAGAAGCACCACCGCCAGCGTGTTTTCCGGCCATCTCTTGGAGGCCTCTAGCGTCAACTCCGCGGCACGCTGCTCTCTGGTGATCCCGGTTTCAACCCGGTTGTTTCCCTGTTCCTGCCTGACTGATTCCGCAGAATTCATCGCGTGTCCAATCATTTAATGGAGAGAGTGCAAATGTCGAAGTCTGAAATTCTGCTGCAGTCGTTCGGGATCGACAAGCAGGGCCATTTGGTTTCGGTCTTAGAAGTCGTCAATGGGAAGGCTTGTGGATGTGCGTGTCCAGTGTGCGGCGGACAACTCGTCGCACGGCAGGGTGAAGTGCGTGCCTGGCACTTTGCTCATGCGTCGGCGAGCCACTGTGACGGTGCGGCCGAAACCGTTCTGCACCTGGCGGCCAAGGAGTTAATCCTGCGCCGGCAGGGCATGATGCTTCCTGGCGCAACCGCAACCGCCACTCACAGGTTACCAGACGGACGCCAGGCTACCGCCACCGCAGAACTCCTTCCCGCATGGGCTGATTTCGAAGCCGTGCATGTGGAGAAGGCTTTCCGAGAATTGCGCCCAGATCTGCTTGTAACCCTCGGCGGTAAGCCCATGTTCGTCGAAGTGGCGGTCACGCACTTCATTGATGCCATAAAAGAGACGAGGATCCAGGAGCTGGGAATTCCCACGGTAGAGATTGCCCTTGACGTCAGTCTTCGCGAGTCCTGGTCTTGGGATCAATTGGAACAAGCGGTCATTGACGGCCATGACGGGAAGCGCTGGATCAATTGTCCTTGGGCGAAGGAAATCATGGAAGAGGCGCAGCGACGGGCGTTGGCGGCGGCAAATCAGCAGTCAGTCCCCGAAGCGACTACGAAGCCGAGAAAGGCGAAAGCGCCCCGAACACGGTTCGTTGTTAGGGGATGCTTTGTCGATGTCATCGAGCGCCCATTCGGCATCGCCGTGTGGTCACCGTATCATCCGGAAGTCAATCGGCTCATTAAGCAGATCGTCCAGCCGCTCGGGGGGGCCTGGAAGCCCAGCTTCAAGAACTGGCTCTTACCCCTGAAAGCGAGAGATTCGGTTCTCTCCGCATTGGACGATATTGCCACCAACCCTGGAAGGCGGATCGGGTAGTGGGAGACCCATCTTCCTAGGAGTTGGGTTTTATCCTGGGGTCTGCGCGAGCCTCATCTACGGCACTCGCGGCATATTTCCCACCGCGATTTGATGGCCTGATCCGCTTGCCAGGATGAAAGCGAGCGGCACGGTTTGGCCATCTTGGCGGCGGATGCGGGTAGCCCCGCATCCGCCAAGCCTCAGTCCCCCGATCTGGTGTTGCCGCCTTCCGGGTCTGCACGCATGCGGGCGGCCAGGTTCGCGGCCCGATGGTGGGTGTATCGCATCAGCATGCGGACGTCCTTGTGGCCCGTGACGGTGGCGACCTCGGTGAACTCGAACCCGTACTCGAAGAGTCGCGAGGTGCCTTCGTGACGCAGGTCATGCCAGCGCAAGTCCTTGAGCATGAGCGGGTCAGGCTCCGTTTCCTTCCCCTTGCAATCGGCTGCGTAGATTCGGCGCGCGCGCCTGAGCGTGCGATTCCAGCTGCAGCTCAGGCTGTCCGCGGTCATGGTGGGGAACACAGGTCCCGAGCGTTTCCGTCCAAGCGCCAGCAGTGCGTTGACGGCCGCCTCGGACAGTGGAACCGACCGGCGCTCGCCATTCTTGGTGTCCATCTCCGACAGGTCAACGACACAGGTGTCGAAGTTGATGTGCTCCCAGCGGATCTTCAGCAGTTCGCCGCGCCGCATCGTTGTCTCGATGGCCAGCGTGAAGACATGGAGCAGCCGGTCCGACCTGACGGGGCGGATGCCGTCCGGCAGGCTTGCCTGTGGGTCGAGGGCCCGCCGGAGGTAGTCTTCCTCGTCCTCTCGCAGACGGCGCACGCGCCCCTTCCCCGCTTTCGGTTTTCGCGCCTGCTGGAACGGGTTGGCGGGCAGGTCATCGTAGCCCCAGTCGCGCATGGCAAGCGAGACGACGGCCTGGAGGAGGGCGAGTTCGCGCCTGACGCTATCAGGCTTGACTGACTTCAGGCGCGTGGTGATCCAGGCCTGCACGTGCTGGCGCGTAATCAGGCAGAGGATGTGGTCGCGCAGGGGGAGTCCGCCGTCCTTGACATCCCTCAGCCAACTGTTGATGCGCCAGCGCTCGCTCTCCGCGCCACGATGCTGTGGAGATTCCACATCGCGATAGAGCGCGAGCAACTCGCCCAGCGTGGTTTCGCCGGAAGGCCCGTTACTACCGACTGCTGGTGCCCCGGCGAGTGGCGGTTGGGCAGGGTAGGAAGGCGCGGGGGTGCCGCCATCGATATGCGCGCCACCGTCGAGCGCGACCTCCGCCTGCCTTGCCCAGCGCATGGCCTCTGCCTTCGTGGTGAACGTCTGAGAGAGTTGCGGGTGACCGGTGCGCCTGATCCGCGCCCGCCAGCGACCACTGCTTTTTTTCTCGATTGTTGCCAAGTCAACACCTCTTCTGGTTGGTCGACATGGCGAAAGTGTTCAACGGCGGGCGCTGGCAAGGGATGCCTCAAAAAAGCTGACTGTCCCCAAATTGTCCCCAGATTGTCCCCAAAAAGAAAAAGGGCCCGCAGCATGGCTGCAAGCCCTTGATTTTCTTGGTGGACGCGGCTGGGATTGAACCAGCGACCCCTGCCGTGTGAAGGCAGTGCTCTCCCGCTGAGCTACGCGTCCTGAAGAACTCAGGATTCTAGGGAGCGCTCCGGCGCCTGTCAATCGACGCATGCCCATGCTCGGAGGGCGCCGCAGACTGCGATTGCGTGGCGCCGGATGCGGTTGCCTGATGGGCGAGATGGATGTGTTCCTCAAGCAGTTGGCAGGCGCCTTTACTGTCACGCTGCAATGTCAGGCGAACCAACTCGTCATGATGGCCATCGAGTATCCGCCGCATGTCTCGGTCCGGGGTGGCGGCTCGTCGGTATCGATCGAAATGATCATGCAGTTGCGCGATCAGGCGCTCGAGCCAGGGTGAGTCGCATGCTGACACAAGTGCCTGGTGAAATTCCGAATGACGCCGCTCCCAGGTGTCCTGATCCGCGTCGCCCTCCGTGGTCCGCGTTAACCGATGCGCGGCTGCAAGCAACTCCGATTCCCAATCGGCGTCGCCTCGCGCGATCGCTCGTTCCAGCGCGGTGGACTCCAGTTGCTTGCGGAGCAGGGCGAGGTCTTCCAGCTCGGAGAGGCTCAGTGCTGGTACGCGGAATCCGCGCTGGGTCTCCTGTATCAGCAGTCCGGTTGCGGCGAGGTGGTTCAGTGCCTCGCGGAGGGGGCTGAGGCCAACGGAGTAGGTCTCCCGAAGCGTGGTGATGGCGAGTTTTTGTCCGGCCGCGAATCGCCCGTTGATGAGATCCCGTCTGAGTCTTTCGACCATTGGGCTGGCCTGTCCGGGTCGGTTCCTTTTCACCATCGCTCCCCCGTTGAAAAGCCCTCGAGCACGTCACGCCTGATCCCGATTGGAGGGACGTGACGTATCCTCCCGGGAGTATTTTCGTTATGCAGACGCCCGATCATGGTCGGTAACAGCCGGTCTGGCCACCCGTCGGTTCCTTGACAGGTGGCGGGTCAGGCGCTACGTTTTAGCCATTAGTATATAGTATACAAAAATGATTTCGGGTGAGTGCGCAAGCAGTCTCCCCACATCCCGACAGGTTCCGGACGAGTTGGAAGCTGTCGCAAGTGACAGCCCGTGTAGGTCGAGAGTCGGCGGTCGGGCGAGCAATATTGAGGAGCATAGACATGGCAGAGTTGATGGATCGGGATACGTTCCGCACTGCGCTGGAAGATGCGATCAAGGGCAAGAGTGCGAACAAGGCGCCGTTCAGCATTGCCTGGGCGAGCGGCAAGCTTGACCGTGATCATCTTGCCCGCTGGGCGGAGAATCACTATCACTACGTGGGTCCGTTCGCGGACTATCTGGCCTATATCTATGCGCGCACGCCGGATCATTGCCAGGAAGCGAAGGACTTCATGCTGCAGAACATGTATGAAGAGGAGATCGGTGGTGACCGCCACACGGATCTGCTGATTCGCTTCGCCGAGGCCTGTGGCACGACGGGCGAGCGGGTTGTGGACCCGGACAACATGTCGCCGACGACCCGTGGCCTGCAGGCGTGGTGCTATTCGGTGGCGATGCGCGAGCATTGGGTTGTTGCGGTGGCCGGTCTGGTGGTTGGCCTCGAGAGCCAGGTGCCGTCGATCTACCGCCGTCAGACGCCGACGCTGCGTGAGAAGTACGGCTTCACCGATGAGGAGGTCGAGTTCTTCGATCTGCACATCGTCTCCGACGAGATTCACGGTGAGCGTGGCTACCAGATCGTGCTGGAGCATGCGGACACGGTGGAGTTGCAGCAGGCCTGCCTGAAGATCTGCGAGATCGGTGCGCAGATGCGTCTGCTCTACACCACGGCGCTGTACTACGACTACGTGGCCAAGGACGTGCCGCTCTCGGAAATCGGCATCTCAGAAGCCGCCTGAGGGCTGCTGCTGCGTCAACGATGCACCCGCTGGTGCGTCGTGACTGGCGCGGTAACAAGACAACCGGCGCATCGCACGGGACAGGGGCGATGCGCTGGTTTTGTATTTTCCTGATGTCTCGGCTCCCGCCCTGTCGAGAATCCATTCAATCAAAGAGAGGTTTCAGCCTTGGCCAGCACAGCAGGCGAATTCAATAACTATATCGACGGTGAGTGGTGCAAGAGTGTTTCCGGCAAGACCTTCGAGAACCGGAACCCTGCCGACACCGACGACCTCATCGGCACCTTCCAGGCTTCTGTCGCGGACGATGCGGCGCGCGCCATCAGTGCGGCACAGGCTGCATTGGCCGAGTGGAAGCAGACACCTCTTTCAAAGCGGGCGAAGATTCTCAATGCGGCCGCTGATCACCTCGAGGCCAACGCCGATCAGTTTGCGGAAGAACTCACAAGGGAAGAGGGAAAGCAGCTTGCCGCGAGCCGCGGTGAGGTAATGCGCTCTGCGCAGACGCTGCGATTCTACGCCGTGGAAGGCCAGACCCTTTACGGTGAGACGTTCCCCACTGATGACAGCAAGACGCTGGTCTACACGCAGCGCGAGCCTCTCGGTGTGGTCACTGTCATTACGCCCTGGAATTTCCCGATCTCCATTCCGTCGAGGAAGATCGGCCCGGCCCTGATCAATGGTAATACCGTGATCTTCAAGCCGTCTTCGGATGCACCGTTGATCGCGACGCGCCTGGTCGAGGCTTTCGAGGCGGCTGGGCTGCCGAAAGGGGTGCTCAACTTCATCACCGGTGGCGCCCGGGACATCGGCGCGGCCATCACCGAACCGGCGACCGTCCGTGCCATCTCCTTTACCGGTTCCACGGCAGCCGGTGAGCATATCCAGCGCTCCGTGCCGATCACGACCCGCACCCAGATGGAGCTGGGTGGCAAGAACCCGCTCATCATCCTTGACGATGCGGATCTTGATCGGGCAGTCACACTGACGGTCAATGGCGGCTTCTCCCTCACCGGGCAGGCCTGCACGGGGACGAGCCGTGTGCTGGTCACCCCAGGCATTCGCAAGGCCTACACGGAGAAGCTGCTGGAGAAGGTGAAGGGGCTCAAGATTGGCAGCGGTATGGAAGAGGGTGTGGTGATTACCCCGCTGGCCACCAAGTCGCAGCTCGACAATGTGCTCAAGTACGTTGAGATCGGAAAGTCGGAGGCAACCCACCTTTGCGGAGGCGAGCGGCTGACCGGCGGACACTTCGACAAGGGCTACTACGTCTCGCCGGCAGTGTTCACCGACGTGACGCAGGACATGCGTATCGCCAAGGAAGAGATCTTCGGCCCGGTGATCGCCATTATCGAGGTCAAGGACTACGACGATGCCATCGCCAAGGCCAATGACGTCGAGTATGGATTGTCTGCTTCCCTGGTCACCAACGATTTCCGTTATATCCAGCGCTTTCCGCTGGAAATTGAAGCGGGCACGGTCAAGGTCAACGGCACCACGACCGGGAACCTGATCAACGCCCCGTTCGGTGGTCTGAAGCGGTCGAGCACATCGACCTTCCGTGAATCCGGGCGCACCGGGCTTGAGTTCTTCTCGCAGACCAAGACGGTTTACCTGAGTCGCTGATAATCCGCTCTCGGTGGGGGCTTGCCGCCAGGTTGCCCCCACGTAGCCACAAACCAGGAGATACTCCGTGAAGAAGTTCTTTACTCTTGATCTTGAAGACGCCCGCGTGATGATCGAGGCGGCCAAGGCCAAATCCGAAGAAATCGGCGTTCTGGAGACGATCTGCATCGTCGACAGCGGCGGTTATCCCCTCGCCCTGGAGCGTATGGACGGTGCCCGTCTGACCGGTCCGCAGATTGCCTGGAACAAGGCGTTTACCGCGGCGGGTCATAAACGTTCCACCCATCTGTTCAACACCCCGCCGAACGGGCCTGCGCTGCCCGGCAACGAAGCCTTCGGTATCCAGTGGAGCTTCGACGGCAAGTTTGCCGTGTTCGTGGGCGGTTTTCCTGTCGTTGTTGATGGTGAGGTCGTTGGTGGCGTCGGGCTCAGCGGCGGAAACGGCGAGCAGGACACGGCGGCTGGCGTTGCGGCCCTGGATGCCCTTCAGAAGAAGCTGGCAGGCGACGGACACGAGGTCCTGGTGCAGGCCGACATCAAGAAGTAGTGCCGGATACGAAAACGCCGCCGATGATTCGTCATCGGCGGCGTCTCGAACAACACGAAGGGAGTAGGCTGGTCGGCTACTTTTTCACGACCCGGTCAGGATCCCAGGACACCTTGACGTCTCCGCTCACGAAGGTCTGGCAAGCCATTCGGTAGCCCTCGGCGATCTCTTCCGGTGTCAGGTGTTTTTCTTCCTTTTTCTTCACCTTGTCCGTGTTTTCGAGACCTTCTTCGATCTTGCAACGACAAGTGCCGCAGATTCCTCCGCCGCACTTGAAAGGGATGCCGCCCTGCTGACGCAAGGATACACGCAGGAGATTGGACATCTCCTTGACCTCAACTTCCTTGTTGGCATTGGTGATGAATGTAATGGAGAACATCGAGAGGTTTACCTGTTGATACGCATGCAGCATGCCAAGAAAAACGAAATTAACATGGGAATGAGCGGCTCGCAACGATAAAATAGCGATTTGGTGAAGCCGCTCATGTATGAAGATAAGGGGGCTATAAGTGCTGAAAATAGGATTGATCGGATTCGGGACAATCGGTCGAGATGTCGCGCAAGGAATAGCTGAGGGTAAAGCCGGAAATGCGGAGTTGAAGGCAGTGCTTGTCCGGCGCTTGTCATCAGTGGACCAGGAGCTGGGGGACGGCGTGCTGGTGACCGACAATGAGGCCGATTTCCTTGGCGTCGATGTGGATCTCGTGGTCGAGGCCGCAGGTCATGGCGCCGTGCAGGCTCATGGCGTCAACGTCTTGCAGAGCGGTCGCGATCTGATCGTTGTCTCCGTTGGCGCCTTCTGCGATCAGTCTCTGTACGAGGCGGTGTGGGCAGCAGCGGAAAAGGCGCAGCGCCGCATCATTGTGCCATCTGCCGCGGTTGCAGGCCTCGACCGTATTGCTGCCGGTGCCCAGGGCCGGCTTGACAGCGTCACACTGACAACGCGCAAGCCTGTCGCCGCATGGCGCGGCACCTTCGCCGAAGAGGTGGTGAATCTCGATACGCTCACGGAGGCGACAGAGGTATTCAAGGGCACCGCGAGGGAGGCCTCACGGACGTTTCCGGAGAGCGTCAATGTTTCTGCGGCACTGAGTCTTGCGGGAGTCGGACTGGATGAGACCATCGTACGGGTCATGGTGGATCCCGACCTTGATCGGAATACCCATCAGATCGAGGCGGTTGGCCAATTCGGAAAGGTGTCAATTCAGGTTGAGAACACGCCATCCAAGAAGAATCCGAAAACGGGTTATATCGTCGCAATGAGTGTGCTGAAAGTGATAAAGGGAAACGCATCCCCCCTCGTTATAGGGATATAAATATTATTGAAAATAAAGACTCAGGCCAGAAAGGAAATCTGGCCTTTTTTATTGGCGAAATTTATTGTTCGACGCGGCGTAACTCGGTCTTCAGATGTCCGAAGGAGATGAGAGATTCGAGTTCCGAACGTGCCTCGTCAATATCCTCGAACGACTCGAATATCTTTACGGGCACATAGTTCACGTCTTCTGGTTCGCCGGCGCTGACGATCTTCACGCGGGTCGTCGGAGACATGACTTCCGCAATCACGAACTCGGCGCGTTTCTGGTCGTAGAAGTAATAGTCGTACTTCTCCACGGCGCGAAGGCCGTCCACCACTTCGCTGCGGTATTGGTTGTCCTTGCTGGCCAGTATGATGTACACGGATCGTTCTCCTTTGCGTTCGGTGCCCCGATTCAGCGGCTGTCCGGCTTTATGGCAAGGATGTCTTCCACGCCCTTGACCAATCCGTCCAACGCCTCTTCCACGATCTGTTGACCAATTTCCAGGCTCGCCCTGGTGGCGTCGCCAATGCACCCGTTGGCGGTCATCTCTTCGTAGCTGTAAAAGCCCTGAATCGGATTGCCGGGCCGCAGGCTTTCCCATCGCCCCTTGCCACGCCGAATCTCGCCGCTGGTGATCTTCGATTCGCGCACGATATGTGGTGCCAGGTAGTAGGCCTCGGAGACCTCCCGCTCGCAACTGTGTCCGAACGGTTTGGAGGACACATGCTCCGCGATGGCGTTTTTGGCGGCTGCTGTGGTCTTGGCGTAATAGCATTCCACATCCAGTTCCTGCGACAGCGAGGCGCTGGCGATTCCTAGCGTGGACTGGTTGCCACCGTGACCGTTGAGGAACAGAAACCGCGTCAACCCGTGCTTCTTCAGCGAGGTGACCATGTCCCGGAGTACTGCGATCAGGGTCTCAGGACGCAGTGTGATGGTGCCGGGGAAGTTCATATGGTGCGGTGAGACGCCCATATTGATCGTGGGAGCGACAACCACCCGCGGGTGCAGGCGTGCGGCAAGCCGATGCGCCATGGCCTCGGCGAGCACGGCATCGCAACTCTCTGCCATATGGGGGCCGTGTTGCTCATGGGCGCCCACCGGTATAATTGCCATTTCGGTGGTCTTGAGCGCATCAGCCACTTCAGGCCATGTCATGTCCGCCAGAATATAGGCTTGGTCGTTCACGGTGGGCTCCTCATGTTAATACCGGCACCCTGGGGCCTTTACGAATACTGTATACGAAAAGGCGAAAGCTGACCAGATGAGCCGGCCAGGCGGCGCCTGATCTGGTCGCGACAGCTGATTACACTGTAGTGAGTGGTATGTTGCTTGACAAAGGGTTGAGCCGGAATATACTCAACCATTCTGTATATAGTATACAAGATTAGTGGGCGAGCCGCTTCGGATGGGCTCACTCGAGTCGCGTCAGCCTTCAGAAGGCCGGAAGCTGTCGCAAGTGACAGCCCGTGTAGGTCGAGAGTCGGCGGTCGGGCGAGCAATATTGAGGAGCATAGACATGGCAGAGTTGATGGATCGGGATACGTTCCGCACTGCGCTGGAAGATGCGATCAAGGGCAAGAGTGCGAACAAGGCGCCGTTCAGCATTGCCTGGGCGAGCGGCAAGCTTGACCGTGATCATCTGGCCCGCTGGGCGGAGAATCACTATCACTACGTGGGTCCGTTCGCGGACTACCTGGCCTACATCTATGCGCGCACGCCGGATCATTGCCAGGAAGCGAAGGACTTCATGCTGCAGAACATGTATGAAGAGGAGATCGGTGGTGACCGCCACACGGATCTGCTGATTCGCTTCGCCGAGGCCTGTGGCACGACGGGCGAGCGGGTTGTGAACCCGGACAACATGTCGCCGACGACCCGTGGCCTGCAGGCGTGGTGCTATTCGGTGGCGATGCGCGAGCACTGGGTCGTTGCGGTGGCCGGTCTGGTGGTTGGCCTCGAGAGCCAGGTGCCGTCGATCTACCGCCGTCAGACGCCGACGCTGCGTGAGAAGTACGGCTTCACCGATGAGGAGGTCGAGTTCTTTGATCTGCACATCGTCTCCGACGAGATTCACGGTGAGCGTGGCTACCAGATCGTGCTTGAGCATGCGGACACGGTGGAGTTGCAGCAGGCCTGCCTGAAGATCTGTGAGATCGGTGCGCAGATGCGTCTGCTCTACACCACGGCGCTGTACTACGACTACGTGGCCAAGGACGTGCCGCTCTCGGAAATCGGCATGCCAGTAGCCGCCTGACGGGCTGCTGGTTACACATCGCGCAGGTCGGACCATGTCATGCCGCAAGTTGTCGGCGTGCCATGTTCGGACCTGCGCGTTATCATTTGCCGCTATCCAGATAGGAAACACCATGCCGAAGATCACGCTGCACAAGAATGGGGAAGTCCACGTCGGAGAGGTCAAGGACAACACCAATCTGGTTGTCCGCGCCGGTATCCGGCAGTTTCCCTATCCCAACCTTAGCTACAAGTGCGGGATGGGAAAATGCGCAACCTGTCGTTGCCGGGTCATCTCCGGTGGCGAGCACCTGCCAGAGCCGAACTGGAAAGAAAAGAAGATGCTCGGCGAGAAGATCGACGAAGGCTATCGCCTCGCCTGCCAGCTGTGGATCAGCCACGACATCGAACTATCTCAGGACGTGGATTAGGCAGTGTCGACTCTGAATCGCTCCGACGTCGTCTATGGCAGCACTGGCATGCGGTTCGAGTCGGTTTTCGTTCGCCCCGACGTGCCCGAGCCGCTCCCCGGTCTGATCGTGCTCCATGGTCTTTTCGGGCTGCAGGAGATGGACATCCGTTTCGTTGAGCGTCTGGCAGAGCATGGCTATGCCGTCTTGCTTCATGGCTGGCAGACAACGGACAGGGATCCGGCGGATGATATCGTCGGGCGAGGCGTTGGAATGGCTGTTCGCTGGCTGGCGCGGCAGCCCGGTGTTGCCGATGAGCCTTTCGGGCTGATCGGTGTCTGCCGAGGCGGCAGCCTGGCCGTCATATCGGCGGCCGCCTTGCAGTGCTTCAGCCGCGTCGTTTCCTTCTACGGGCAAGCTCACTATGCGGGGAAATCGACTCTGGCAAAGCCTGTCTCGCCTATCACCCTTGTAGATCGGATCAGCGCTCCGCTGCTCGCGATTCACGGTGAACGGGATACGACATTTCCGGCCAGCGATTCCAGGGATTTCTGCGAACGCTTACTTGCGAAGGGCGGGAGTTGTGAACTCATTACCCACCCCGACGCAGAGCATGGTTTCTTTCTCGAAGGGCATCGCAACTACCATCCGGATGCGGCTGAAGCGATCTGGCCCCGGTTGCTGAGCTTTCTCGAACGCAATCGGCGTAAGGCTGACGAACAAGGCCCGCCGTGATGGCGGGCCTTGTTCGGTTGTCACGATAGCGCTGTTAACCCAGCTTCCATTCATGCAGTTCAAGGCTGCGTACCTTCTCGGCTACGTAGGGATCCGCCTCCGCCAGCTGCCTGGCATCCTCCAGTGAATCGGCGATATACACCACCATGCCACCCGAGCCATCGGTAAACGGCCCTTTGCCATGGATCTTGCCTTGCTGCTCGAGGCTTGCAAGATACTCGAGGTGCGCGGGACGTACCGCCTGATTGCGGCTTTCATCGGCCATACGCAGAATTGCTGCGAAAAACGCCATTACACTATCTCCTCAAAGGTCCAGAACGACGCGTTCACCGGCAGGTGCGCGGGACACACAGACCATCATCCGGTCGTTGCATGCCTTTTCGTCGTCCGAGAGCACATCGTCGCGGTGCTCGATATTACCGGAAACGACTGCTGTTTCGCAGGTCGAGCAAATGCCCTCCTCGCAGAAGGACTCGATCTCGTAGCCGGCCTCGCGAAGAACCTGCAGTAGCGTCTTGTCCGCGGGTACCTCAAGCTCGCGCTCGCTCTTCTGGAGATACACCGTGAAGGGGTCGTTGCTGAGCTCATCGCCAGAACGCTGAGCCGAAAAGAGTTCGAAGTGCACATGCTCTTCCGGCCACTCGAACGCGTCTGCGAGCATGCGCGTTGCCTGCAGGAGGCCGCCGGGTCCGCAAACATAGAGATGACCATCCTCGGGAGGATCCATCAGCACCTGCTCGAGCTGGATGCCTTCGTCCGGATCTCCGCCATCGTGGTGGAATACCGCCCGATCGCCGCACACCGCGGAGACTTCCTCCCGGAAGGCAGTCTGCTCTGCAAACTTGGTGCAGTAGTGCAGGGTGAATTCCGCACCAATCGCCTTTAACCGATGTGCCATGGAGAGCAGGGGGGTGATACCGACGCCGCCGGCAATCAGCACATGGGATCTACCGTCCTCGCGCAGCTCGAAGTTATTGCGGGGCAGCGTGATCTCGAGCTCCATGCCCTCAGAGACAGACTCATGCATCCACTCGGAGCCGCCGCGGCTCTCGGGTTCCCGGAGGACGCCGAGGAGGTAGCGACTCCGCTCCGTGGGATCGTTCGCCAGCGAGTAGGATCGAGCCATGCCAGCGTCCGTGATCACGTTGACGTGCGCGCCGGCAGTGAAGGCCGGCAACTCGCCTCCGTCAAGGGCAACCAGTTCGAAGCGCTTGATGGTGTCTGTTTCCGGAGTGACCTTGGCCACTCGTACCTTGAGAGTTTCGGTGGAGGTAGAAACTGCCATGGGGAACCTCGTCTAGGGTCTTTGCGACACATAATATAGTTGCGTGAAACAGCGCGAGGAGCCATGCAGGATGGCTCCTCGCGGATCGGGCTGCGGCCGTGGCGGCCGGATGGTCAGATCATGATGATGATCGCGACCACTGTTGCGATCAGCACCCCTGTCATGACCGGGACGAAATTACGCCTGACCAGTTCCTGCGGATTGACGCCCGCGATACCGGCATCCGCCGCAACCCCGAACGCCCAGGCAGCCAGTGTGCCACCGCCAGCGAAGATGGCGCAGACCTGGCCGAGGGCGGCGAGGACTGCGATGTCCACCCCGGCACCTGTGCCAAGCGCGCCTGAGAGCGAACCCACCAGCGGCAGGCCGGAGAAGCCGGAACCGTCCATGCCGCTCAGCAGACCGATCACGGCAATACCGAAGGCCAGCAGCACAACGTTACCGTCGATGTACTGACCGATATTGTTGCCGATATCGAACAGGAAGCCCGGCGTGCCGGAGCCCATCACGGTTTCGGCGTGGCCGGGATGACCGAGGAAGAAGAACCCGGCGATGGGGATGATCGGCGCAAAGATCTTGATGGCGAAGAAGAAACCGTCCCGGGTGTGCGTGCTGATGCCGTCCAGGGCCTTGCTGCCGTGCGCCGCGAACGAGGACAGCACCAGCAGGACCGTTGCCGAGCCGCCGAGCAGGGCGGTGGCACCGCCACCACGAATGGCCTGATCGGGCAGGAACACGGCGCGGTAGATCATCAGCAGCGCGATGGACAGCAGAACGATCGGCACCGCGATGGCGAAGAGTTTCGCATACTGGCCGGGCGGTACTTCCTCGGCAATCGCACCGGCGGTTGTGTCCCGGCCGACGGCCGTTTCCTCGACAGGCTTGGTGAAGACCGTGTCACCCTTCGGGATCTCGATCGCGCCAGACTTCATGTCGCGGCGGATCGTGTAGACAGCGATGGCGATGGCAACCACGCCGACAATCAGCGAGAACAGCATGCTGTAGGGCAGGATCTGCTGCACATCAATGCCGGCAGCCCCGGCCGTCAGTCGGTTCGCACCCTGGATGACCGGGTCGGCGGCCAGCGCCATGCCGTGGCCGAACAGGTTGACTGCAACTGCAGCGCCGATGGCGGGCAGACCCACCTGCATGGCTACTGGAATCAGCACGGTTCCCACGAGCGCCACGGCTGGTGTTGGCCAGAAGAACGCGGCTGCGATGTACATGGTGATGCCGAGCACGAAAAACGCCGTCCACGGCCCCACCATGAGCTTGCGCATGGGGGCGACCATCATCTTGTCTGCGCCTTGCGCCTGCAATGACTTCAGCATTGCCACCATCAGTGCGATAACCAGCATGATGTCAAACAGCGACTCACCCGCATTCAGGAGAGCACGGAAGACCACCTGTACACCGAAGATGATGCTGTTGAGAAAGCCGTCGGGCGAATTGTCGGACAGGAGCCCCAGCATGAGCGTACCGACAATCGAGGGCACGATGACGCCCTTGCGAAAACCGATCGAGACAAAAATTGAGAGAATGACTAGCAGAAATACCCAGTGTGATAACGTGAGTTGTACCTGTTCCACGTCTGACCCTCCCCGGAATGGGTTTCAAATGCACGATTGTTTAGTTGTTCCCTAAACGCCCCTTCCGGGCGCTCCCCTTACTGAGAAGACTCCTCTTCCTTGTCTTCCGGAAACGCTCATCCGTCGGGAGCAACTGGGATGCTCTCCGGGATGACCGCCTGCTGCTCGCTACGACCCCAGGCCCCTTGGGGAGGGATGTTGTATCGGGGGCCCTGTCCGTCCCCCTGCAAATAACCTGCATTCAGTTGTCGTAAACAGGATCGCCGTGCGACCCTACCTCGACTGAACGTTGTCTCTTGTATACTATGTTCTTGTTTTCGCCGTTCAAACGACCTGCCAAACCCGGCTAATCGGACGTCTCAACGGATAATCGATTTTTTAGGTATACAGTAGACGAAAAAGTCAGGCAACAGTTATCTTGCACTTATCGCATGAGGAACGAAGGCATGACCCCGGAAGACTCTGGCAGTGGTTCCCAACCGCATACGGACAAAAAGATGACCCCCATCAGGCACACGTCTTTGAGAGAGACAATCACCAACGAAATTCGCAAAGCCATTCTTTCTGGTCGCTACAAACCTGGAGAGCGCCTGGTTGAGGATCGGCTTGCAGAGGAATTCGGTGTGTCACGTAATCCCGTGCGTGAGGCCATGCGAGTGCTGGAGATCGAAGGCTTGCTGGAGGTCGCTCCACGTCGCGGTGCCACGGTGGCCAAGTTCACCCTGGAAGAGGCGAAGGAAGCCATCGAGTTGCGGTCATCGCTTGAGGGCTTGAGCGCGCGACTGGCCGCACGCCGCTGCAGTGACCAGACGAGAAGCCGGATCTTTGATCTGCTTGGCCGGGGTCGGCGCGCCCTCGATGAACAGGATTGGACGGCTCTCCGGGCACTCAATGACGAGTTCCATCAGTTGATCGCGAAAGCCGGAAGTAATCGTTTCCTTTGGGAATTCATGCATGCCATGCGGGCCAAGACCTACTGGATGGCCGCAGGCAGCAAATCCTGGCGCGGCAAGGACTCGTGGCTCGAGCATGAAGCCATTCTCCACGCCATCCTTTCGGGGGACGAGGAACTCGCGTCGCTGCTCGCGAGCCGACACGTGGCAAGCGCCGGTCAGGCGTTCATGGACGGAGCGGAAGAGGCAGCAGGGCGGTCCACGGGAAGCGGTGGAGGCGACGCAGGCTGAGAGTACCCGCATGCTGGTTCTGGAAAATACGCTTGTCCAGGAGCTTGTTGACGCGGATGCGGCCATCGCCGCTCTCGAAACGGCTTTTCGTGAATTCGGACGCGGCGAGGCGGCCGTTCACAGGCGCGTGCGGACTTCCCTTGCAGAGCGCAAGCTCAGTACGATGGGTGCCATCATGCCCACGGCGGGCATACTCGGTGCCAAGGTCTACACGACCATTGACGAGAATTTCCGGTTCGTCGTGTTGCTTTTCGACGCAGAGTCCGGGCGCCCGCTGGTCAGTATCGAGGCCGATGCGCTGACAGAGATCCGCACCGCTGCGGTGTCCTGCATTGCGGCGCGCAAGCTTGGCGTGGATTCCCCGGCCACCACCGCCATTTTCGGTGCCGGATCGCAGGCGGCAAACCACATCCGGTTGCTTGCATCCCAGGGATTGGCTGGGGAAGTGCGTGTCGCGTCCCGCAGTAATGCAGATGCATTCTGTCGCGAACTGGAAGAGGAATGTGGCATCTCCGTTCGCCCGTCGACACCGCGCGCTGCGCTGCTGGGAGCTGACCTGGTGGTGACGGCAACCCGATCGACCACGCCACTCTTTCCCATGGAATTTCTTGAGAGTGATGCCTGTGTTCTAGCCATCGGGTCCACGTTGCCGGCGTGTGTCGAAGTCGGGCCAGACGTGTTCGCCGCCGCCCGGCGCGTGGTCGTGGAATGGCTGCCACAGACGAGAGAAGAAGCCGGAGACCTGCGGGAGGCACTGCGGACTGGTGTTCTCGCCGAGCATTCGATCCTCGACATGAGTCACCTGCTACTGGCCTTCGACGAGGGTCACAAGGAGTCTGCCACGGGGTTGCGGGTGTTCAAGTCGGTTGGTGTCGGGCTCGCCGACATCGCCATCGCCACCGATCTCTATCAGCGGTTTCTCGGCTCGAAGAACGACTGACAACAGATTCAGCAGCACGCCTTATGCCCTTGCGCTTGCATGGTCGGTGGCGCAAGGCAGCACACACTATCCGAGGTATTCATGTTTCCCGAAATCATTGATGGTTTCGGCTGGCAACTCTACGTGATTGCGGCCTTTCTGATCGCGCTGGGTGCAGCCATTCAAGGCGGAATCGGCATCGGTTTCGGCATGTTCGCGGCGCCGTTTCTGGCGCTTGTTGAACCGAGACTGGTGCCGGGGACGGTGCTGATGCTCGGATTCTTTGTGGCGGCACTCATCATGCTGCGCGAGCGACACCACGTTGACATGAAGGGGCTCGGGTGGTCGCTCGGTGGTCGCCTGGCAGGTACGGTCGTGGCCGGTGCAACCGTCGCGCTGGTGCATGAATCGGTGTTCGGGGTGCTTTTCGCCCTCATGATCTTGATGGGTATCGGGCTCAGCATCATCGGATGGAGGCTCTTGCCGACTCGGCCGAATCTGATCGGTGCCGGTATCCTGTCCGGCTACATGGGCACAATTACCTCGGCCGGTGCGCCGCCAATGGCGTTGGTCTACCAGCACCGGTCGGGCCCGACCATTCGCGCGACCATGGGCGCCTTCCTCGCCGTCGGTGCCATTTTTTCCGTCATTGCCCTGGCATTGGCAGGACGTTTCGGCCTGATGGACCTGGTGTTCAGCGTGTTGCTGGTACCGCCCATGCTTTTCGGCACCTGGGTTTCCCGTTATGGCATGAGCTTTGTCGATCGGGGACGAGCCCGTACCTTCGTCCTGGCTCTCACGGCGGTGGCAGCCATGGTGCTCCTCGTGCGATCGCTTATCCAGCTATAGGTATTAATCCACGTCCGGCCGGTTCGACGCCGCGGACGCTGCCGGCGGCGTCGCGCTCTGTTAGTATTTCGGCCCTCTGGACACACCGAAACGGGAAACTGGCCAATGACCGTCAAGAGTCGATTCGCACCAAGCCCCACCGGCTATCTCCACATCGGTGGAGCGCGGACCGCACTTTTCTCCTATCTGTTCGCCCGCCGACACGGCGGACGGTTCGTGCTGCGCATCGAAGACACCGACCGCGAGCGCTTCACCGAGGAATCCGTCAACGCCATCCTCGAGGGCATGGCCTGGCTTGGGCTCGAGTATGACGAGGGCCCCTTCTACCAGACGCATCGCTTTGAGCGGTATCGCGAGGTGATTCAGCAGCTGCTTGATGAAGGCAAGGCCTATCGTTGCTACTGCAGCAGGGAGCGTCTGGACGCCGTCCGCGAGAAGCAGGTGGAGCACAAGGAGAAGCCACGCTATGACGGTCACTGTCGGCATCTGACCGAGCCACCGTCTGCAGATGCTCCCTATGTGGTGCGCTTTGCCAATCCACAGGATGGCGATGTGGTGATCGACGACCTGGTGCACGGGCGTATCGTGATCAGTAACACCGAACTGGACGATCTGGTGATTGCCCGCACGGACGGCAGCCCCACCTACAACCTCACGGTCGTGGTGGACGATATGGACATGGGCATCAGCCATGTCATTCGCGGTGACGATCACATCAACAACACACCGCGTCAGATCAACATCCTCAAGGCGTTGGGCGTCAAACTCCCGGTGTATGCCCATGTGCCCATGATTCTCGGCGAGGACGGCAAGCGCCTGTCCAAGCGGCATGGTGCCGTGGGCGTCATGAATTATCGGGACGAAGGGTATCTGCCGGAGGCTGTGCTCAACTACCTGGTGCGCCTCGGTTGGTCATTCGGCGACGAAGAGATCTTCTCGTTGGATGAGATGGTGGCCAAGTTCGACATCGATGGGCTCAACGCCAAGGCGTCAGCCCTGAATATCTCCAAGCTCAACTGGCTCAACCAGCACTACATGAAGACACTGCCACCGGAGCACGTGGCCCGACACTTGAGCTGGCACATGGGCCAGCGGGATATCGACCCCGCAGAAGGGCCGCCGCTCGAGAGTGTGGTGGAAGTGCAGCGTGACAGGTACAAGACCCTGGTCGAGGTCGCCGATAACAGTGTCATGTTCTATCGCCGGCCAGCCGAATATGACGACAAGGCAGCCCGCAAGAACTTGAAGGGCGAGGCGCGCGGGGCGCTGCTGGCATTGAAGGAAGGGCTTGAGGCCGTGGAGGACTGGCAGCGCGCCGACCTGCATGCGGTGGTCGAAGGTGTTGCAGAACGCCTGGAGCTCAAGCTCGGCAAGGTTGCGCAGCCCCTGCGGGTGGCCCTGGCGGGTGTTCCGGTCTCACCATCCATCGACGTCACGCTGGAACTCCTGGGCAAGGCGGAATCCGTTGCGCGCATTGATGCGGCGCTTGCCTGGATGGATGCGAACGCTGGTGGTGATTCGGCTGATTGAGGGCAGTTGACAGGGGGTGGTGCGCTGCTTAGTATACGCCCTCGTTTCGGGGCCATAGCTCAGCTGGGAGAGCGCCTGCATGGCATGCAGGAGGTCGGCGGTTCGATCCCGCCTGGCTCCACCAAAATCAAGGATTTGGACGCCCCCTTCATGGGGGCGTTGTCCTATTCGGGGCAGCGTTGTCCAAAATCTACAGTGGCTTGACCCGCCGAGTCTCTCTCGAACGCAGGTACGCAAGATGTTGCGCTTCGGTGCGATGCCCGAGGAGCGCCTGCGAATCGAGGCCTAACTCTCTCGCGTCCGTTGCGCACTTCGCTCGAAGGTCGTGGAACGTGAACCGACGGACACCTTGCGCGACCGCCTTGCGCATTACCCTCTGCCACATCGCACTGAATCCGTCCGCAGAGTATGCTTGCCCGTCCCGTGTGCACAGGACGTGCAGTCCCCGAACGCCCTGTTTCCTCCGAAGACCTTTCGCTGCCTCGATGGCGGCCGACAGTCGCGGGCTCCACTCGATAAGCATCGTATCGCCGGTCTTCTCCGTACAGACCCGAATGCCATCGGTGCTGACCTGGGACCACGACAGGGCCAGTAGGTCGCCACGGCGCATACCGGTGCAGTACGCCAGTTCCATTGCGACCTGGATCAGGGGCGGAGCCAAACCGTAGACCGTCTGGTACTCCGCATCGGTGACGCGCCGGTCTCGGGCTTTCTCGGGGTTGCGCCGAACCTGCTTGGTGACGTTCTCCCTCAGCATTCCCTGCTCTACGCCCCAGGACAAAGCCGCAGACAGAGTACCGACCTCGCGGTTTGCTGCTACCGGATGGGAATGTCGACGGAGATAGCGGGCGATGTGGTGTGGTTCCAGTTCCTCAGCGCCCATGCGGCCGAAGACGAGATTGAGGCGGTTGAGATGGGCGCGACGATCCTCCTGTGTTCGTTCCGCCAGGCTTGGTAGCGCGTTTTGGCGGTAGTCGTCGAGAATGGCGCCAATGGTTCCCTGTGTTGGGGTGCCAGACTCAATTTCGGCCCATCGACGCAGTGCCTTGCGGTAGTCGCTGCCAAGTGGTTCACGCCAGCGGCGACCATTCACGATGCCGTGGTCGTAATAATAGGCCTTCCGGATGCGACGCATCCGGGTTGGCAAATCCGTCTGTACAGTCTTTCGTCGACCCATTGCTCCTGTGAGCCCCAACTTATGGCAAGTGCTTCCAGTCTGGTTCCGTGATCGCATGCGTTGCGTCGCTCCCGACGAGGTGTCGCATGGCCTCGTCACGCGCGACTTTCGGTTTTCCGCGTGCGCCGAGCGCGTACCGATAGCCGTTTCTGTCGAGCCAACGCCGCTGGTCCGCTGCCCGGATGTAACCCGTAAGGCTCTGTATCTCATCGTCACTGAGCAGCATGGCTTACGCCCCTCTTTCATTGAACATGAAGCCCACGATAGCGATTCGAAGGGCCGTTGTTTCCCGCTACGCCGGTCGATTCCGACGGGTTTTTGAGAACTTCTGCATCAGCGTTTTGTGAATCCGAACGATGTCGTCAATATCCTATGAGTACCCGTTGCCTCCCCAAGTATGAAATTGAAACCGCCAGTGAACCTGTGGGTTCACAGTGATGCGTTTATCAGCGAATAAACCGCGAAAACCTCCACCGTTTAGCCCACACCGTGAACCCGTAGGTACCCGACAGGTTCTCTGTTGAGTTTGCCGAGGGGCGGGCAGCCAAGACGTGCTGAAAACCCATCCAAATGGGCCGGCGCGTGTGCAGTCTTGTTCCGGCTCTCCGTGAAAGGCTATCCAGGCATGAGCCTCCCAATTGGGGGGGAACAGCCTGCAAGTTCTCCACGGCGACGTTCCGGAGACGAAACCACAGGTTTTGAGGTGGAAAATCCAACGTCATCCTCCCTGTTGGGGGGAAACATGGTGCAAGTTCCCCCCCAAGAGGATAGCCTTCCGCCCCCTGGAGCAGGGGCAACGAAAGAGGCCTTATTCAGCACTGAGAATGAATTAAATACTTTTAAAACAGTTACCTGCGATCTCCCTGGTGTATCGTGGTCACGCCTTTTGGCGCCTGAATTGCACCTTTTCTTCCGTGAGCCTCCCAATTGGGGGGAAACTGTATGTAAGTTCCCCCCCACGCGCGCGGCGAGCCGTCATTCAGGCTGAACGTTTCTCCCCCACTTGGGGGGAAACATGCTGCACAGTCCCCCCTAAAGATTGCAAAAATTGCCTCGTCTACGCGCGCGTGGGGGGAAAAAGCATGTTGTTTCCCCCTAGATAGGATGGGGGGAAACCAAAAAGCTGGAGATCGCTGAGGGGAAACGTCCCAGCAATGTCGTGAGCATCTTCCCGAACCTCGAGGCGGTGGCCTGACTGGTTGGCGGGGTGCTCATCGAGCAGATCGAGGAACGGGCAACGGGGCGGCGCTACAGGTGCTTGATTCGGCTTGGCGGTCAATAGGTCGGCGGTTCAATCCCGCCCACTGGCACCGTGAAGTCATTAGCTCAAGCGCTTCCATTCCTAAAATCTGCAGCATGCTATGCTGCCGTTGTGGACAGTGAGGTGAAATACCGTATGACTGATCGAAGAGCAACGCTCAGCTACGTGTACTCACGCGCGGCAGAGGTTTTCGGCGACCCAGAACGAGGGAGCGCCTGGCTTGAGCGTCCCAATCGGGCGTTCGATGACCGAGCGCCATTGGAACTGTTGGAAACGGAACACGGTGCGCATCTCGTGGTTCAGGTCCTCGGGCGAATTGAACACGGAATCGCTGGCTAACTCCCGTTTTGCCCTACCATCCATCGCTGATCGCACGATCTAAGTTCTGGTCGCGGCTTCGAACGCTTGCCTTATGCGTCCCAGTGCTTTGCCGAGATCAACTCCCCGCTCATCCTGCAGCCCGGCACCGCCGCACTGACCGATGGCCTCGAGGCTTTGGAGCAGATCATCCACGACGGAGCCACACAATGACGTCGCGGCAGAAAGGCCCGGATGAAGCTCCAGTCTCCAAGTGTGCCTTTGCAGACCAAGGCGCCAATGACTTGCCACCGGTCGCAGGTAGAGGCACTGCCGTGGATCGCGTTACGGCAGTTGGGTCTTGCCGGCGAAGTGCTTATACTCATTGTTGAAAATCTCAACATTGAGGCAAGCCATGGCGACGGTGAATTTCAGTGTCCCGGACGAGGTGAAAGAGGCGTTCAACGCCACCTTCGCCGATGCCAACAAGAGCGCGATCATCGCCGCGTTGATGCGCGAGGCGGTCGAGCGCGAGCAGCAGCGGCGTGAGAGTCGTGCCGCCAGTGCCCGGATTCGCGCACGCCGTCGGCATGCACCCGTGCGCAGTGTCGAAGAGTTAGGCGCCGCCCGCGAACAGGGGCGCTCCTGAGTGCTTTTGGTCGTTGATGCGAGTGTCGCCCTGAAGTGGTTTTTCCAGGACCGTGAAGGGGAAGACCACGTGGAGGCCGCACTGGACGTTCTTGATGCGCTGGACCAGGGACACGTGCGCCTCATCCAGCCACCGCATTTCCTCGCAGAAATGGCGGCCGTCCTGATCCGCGAGAAGGGGGAGACGGCGTACGAAGACTTGCGCGACCTGCAAGCGCTGGACTGGGAGGTTGTCGATGAGCCGGCTTGCTACGAGGAAGCGATGCGGTTGGCAGCAACCCATCAGCATCACCTGTTCGACACCCTCTATCACGCGACCGCGTTGCGGTTCCCCGATGGGCGATTGTTGACGGCGGATCGCCGCTACCACGGCAAGGCAGCCGGGGAGGGGCGAATCGACCTGCTGGGCGAGCCCCTGCCATGGGACGAGTAATAGGGTAAATCCGCAGTCCCGCCCTCCATGGATCTGCCGGTGATCCATGTATCATGAAGCCGCCAAGAAATCCCAGAACAATCGATTGAGGACGCTCCCTTGAACACCGAGAACCACTCCCAGACGGCCGCGTTCATCTGGCAGGTCGCCGATCTCCTGCGCGGTGATCTCAAGCAGTCTCAGTACGGGCGGGTGATCTTGCCGTTCACGCTGCTGCGCCGCCTGGAGTGTGTGCTGGAGCCCACCAAGGCCCAGGTGCTGGAGGCGGCGCAAGAGCACGCCAGCAAGCCGGATGGTGTCCGTGAGCGCCTTTTGCTGCGCGCTGCCGATCAGCCCTTTTTCAACGCCTCACCGCTGACCCTGGGCACGCTGTCGGACACGCAGACCGCCGATGACCTCATGAGCTACGTCCAGTCGTTCAGCGCGGATGCCCGCGAGATCTTCGAGCACTTCAACTTCGAGGACTTCGTCCAGCAGCTCTCCGCGAACAACCTGCTCTACCAAGTGGTGCAGCGGTTTGCCGGTATCGACCTCAGCCCCCGGCGCATCTCGAACTTCGGCATGGGCTCGATCTTCGAGGAGCTCATCCGCAAGTTCGCCGAGAGCTCCAACGAGACCGCCGGGGAGCACTTCACGCCCCGGGACGTGGTGCACCTCACCACCTCGCTGGTTCTCACCGGCCAGGACGACAAGCTCACGCCGCACAGCATTGTCACCGTCTACGATCCCACAGCCGGCACCGGCGGGTTTCTCTCCGAGAGCGACGAGTACATCCAGCAGGTGAGCGAGAACGTCACGGTCTCCCTACACGGCCAGGAGCTGAACCCGAGTCCTACGCCATCTGCAAGGCGGACATGCTCATCAAGGGTCAGCAGGTGGACAACATCAAGCTCGGCAACACGCTCTCCGACGACCACCTCGCCGGTCAGAGCTTCGACTACATGCTCGCCAATCCGCCCTTCGGCGTGGAGTGGAAGAAGGTCCAGAAGCAGGTCGCCGACGAACACAAGTTCAAGGGCTATGACGGCCGCTTCGGCCCTGGCCTGCCGCGGGTCTCCGACGGCTCGCTGCTGTTTCTCATGCACCTGGTGAGCAAGGTGCGTGACCCGCGGGAGGGTGGCTCGCGCATCGGCATCATCCTGAACGGCTCCCCGCTTTTCACCGGTGGTGCGGGCAGCGGCGAGTCCGAGATCCGGCGCTTCCTCCTAGAGCGCGACATGGTGGAGGCCATCGTCGCCCTGCCCACGGACATGTTCTACAACACCGGCATCGCCACCTACGGCTGGGTGCTGTCGAACAGCAAGCCCGCCCAACGGCGCGGTAAGGTCCAGCTCATCAATGCGACCGACCGCTACAGCAGGATGCGCAAGTCGCTGGGCTCCAAGCGGCAGTACATCAGCGATGCGGACATCGACACCATCGTCCGCCTCTACGGCGCCTTCGAGGAGACCGAGGAGAGCAAGATCTTCCCGGTGGAGGCGTTCGGCTACCGGCGGATTACCCTCGAACGCCCACTTCAGCTCAACTTCCAGGCCAGCGAGGAGCGCATCCGCCGCATCCTGGAGGAAAAGCCCATCCAGAAGCTCGACGAGGGCACCCAGGCGAGCATTCTCGCTGCACTTGATGCCATGGACGGAGACACCCTCTGCCGGGATCGGGACGCCTTCACCAAGGCCCTCAAGCAGGCGCTCAAGGAGCGGGACATTAAGCTCGGTGCCCCACAGATGAAGGCGGTGCTGAACGCCCTGTCCGAGCGGGACCCGGAGGCCGAGCTCTGTAAGGACAGCAAGGGCAACCCGGAGCCGGACACCAGCCTGCGAGACAACGAGAACGTGCCGCTCACGGAGTCGGTGTACGACTACTTCGAGCGCGAGGTGAAACCGCACGTGCCGGATGCCTGGATCGACGAGTCGAAGCGCGACGAGCAGGATGGCCAAGTGGGCATCGTCGGCTACGAGATTCCGTTCAACCGCCACTTCTACGTCTTCAAGCCGCCGCGGCCGCTGGAGGAGATCGACGCCGACCTCAAGGAGTGCACCGACCGGATCAAGCAGATGATCGAGGAGCTGTCGGCATGACGTTTCCGGCGTATCCCGAGTACAAGGATTCCGGAGTTCTGTGGCTGGGGCAGGTGCCGGCGCATTGGCGTGTCGTGCCAACTCGCGCCTTCGTCGAAGAAAGCGATAGGAGAAACGATGAAGGGGGCAGAGAGTACCTGTCTCTCGTGGCTGGTCGGGGCGTGATTCCTTATGCAGACAAAGGTGATGTCGGCAACAAAAAGCCCGATGATTTATCAAAATGCAAGGTCGTGGAATCCGGTGACCTTGTGCTTAATAGCATGAATTATGGGATAGGATCTTTTGGTATATCCCAATACACTGGAGTTTGTAGTCCTGTCTATATAATTCTTCGTGCAAGGCCAGAGGTGTCTTTCCCGGATAATTCACCAGCAGGGTAAGAAAAGGATGACGCAGCGCCGTAATCCCCTCAAAATCAGTGTTGTGACGACATTGATCAAGAGAGGGGACGCTGCGCCATGGGTGAAACGCTATCGCTGTTCGAGCCGTCGTTCAATGGCTCCGTGCGGGTGGAGACGCGCTCGGAGCGTCTCAGCGGCGATGCCGGTTTCCTGCTGTTGCGCGAAGTCCTCGATGACACCGGCCTCATTGACCACCTCGCCGGGCGGCTGCACGACCCGCGCTGCCCGGAGCGTGTCGTGCATTCACTCCCGGAGTTGCTGCGCGAGGCTGTTGCCATGATCGCCCAGGGCTGGGGCGATCAGAGCGACGCGCAGCGCCTGCGTGACGACCCCTTGCTCGCCCTCGCCGGCAGTGACCGGCGTGGTATGGCTGCCGCCGGCAAGACGCTGGCCTCGCAGTCGACGTTCTCGCGGTTGCTGGACCTCCTCGCCCAGCCCGCCAACCAGGCGGTGATCGACACCGCGGCGCTGGAGCTTGCCTCGCGGCGGCGGGCCGCAGCCGGCGCACCGCCGGCGCCGGTGATGACCGTCGATATCGACGGCCTCCCGCTCACTGCCCACGGTGAACAGCCAGGCAGTGAGCACAACGGCCATGTCGGTGATCGGATCCACTATCCGCTCATCGCCTCCTGTGCCGAGACGGGCGACATGCTCGCCGGGCTGCTGCGCCCCGGCAACGCCGCACCCGGCGCGCAGGCTGCCGCGTGGGTCCCGGAGCTGGTCGCCACTCTGCGCGAGCGTGGCCTTGCCCGGCAGGTGCGCTGCCGGCTCGATGCCGGGTTTACCGATGGCGCCACCCTCGAGGCGCTGGACCAGGCCGGGATCGGCTACCTGGGGCGGCTGCGCGACAACGCCGCACTGGACCGCCACTTCGACCCGCACCGCCGGCGCGGCCCGGGGCGCCCGGCCGAGCGGCCGCGGGAGTGGACCGAGGAGACGGTCTACGGCGCCGAGAGCTGGCAGCGCAAGCGCCGGGTGGTCATGGTCATCCAGGAGCACCCGGCCGAACTCTTTCGGCGGTGCTTCTACATCGTCACCAACCTGCCCGCCTCGACCCACAGCGGCGAGCAGGTCCTGGCGCTGTACCGCCGCCGTGGCAAGGCCGAGGGGCACATGGGCGAGCTCAAGGACACCATCGGCACCTCGCTGCCGTGCACCTCGCGGGGACGGGCCAGCGAGGCCGAGGTCTTCGCCCGGGCGCAGGCGCTGCTGTCGCTGCGGCTGCTCGCCTATGAGCTGCTGCACGTGCTGCGCGCCCAGATGGAGGCCGCCACGGGACAGGGCTGGAGCCTGCGGCGGCTGCGCGAGCGCGTGCTCAAGGCCGCCGCGCGTGTGCAGCGCCAGGCACGCCGGCTGCATGTGATCCTCGAGCGCCGTGCCGCGACGCTGTGGCGCACGCTGCTGGGGCGGCGTCATCGATGGCGACTGGCCGCATGACCGCGTCCGCTTCAACGCGAAAAACCATCCCCGACACGCTGGAACACCCCGGCGACGGGGGCGCTCGTCTGCAGCTGTGGCCAACCGGCTTCGAGAGCTCCTTGTGAGGCTGCTCATGCGTGTCTCGCACCCGGTTCGGAACCGTTGCACCGACCATCGGCTTCATCAACCAAGGCGCGCCGGGCGTGCCGGCCCCAGCATCAGCCAGGTCACCCAGATCAGCAACGCTAACGCCAGCATGGAAAGAGTGGATGCGGCCGGCGAGGGATTCAGTGACTCCGGGGGCTGCGGTAATCGCGGGGTCAATGCACGCGCCTGCGGCAGAATCGGATAGATATCCTCAGCCTTTCCGGTGCCAGCATTGATGCGCTCGACCACCTGGTCGGTCAAAGGGAGGGCGCGGGGAATAAGGCTCGCTCCCGGGCCCTGGGTCGAGAGCCTCACATCCCCCGGCGGGGCGGGTCCTGCCACCAAGAGTTGCGTGGACAGGGTCTCGACTGGCTGGCTGAATCCGGACATCCGCGCGGCCCCCTCATGCTCCGCTGGGAAAAAACGTGCGTAGTCGGAGGGGGCGAGGCGCGCCGGCTGCAGGTAAGGAAAGACAATGCGGTTGTTACGCTGCACCCAGTTGTCGACGCCGATCAGCCGCAGATCCCGCTGCAGCAGGGCCAGAGCGGTCGAGTTGCCGACAGGCTCCATCAGGATCGCGACGTCGGCCCCGCTATCGACCAGGGCGTCGGCCAGGGCAACGGGTGTATCGCCGTCAACCGGGCTAAGTGTGGCGGTCAATTGTAGGCCGTCGATAATGGACTGCGCGACTCGAAAGCCACTGGAACCCGTGGGCCCAGTCGCGATCACGGTCGCGTCCTCGAGGCGACTGACTTCCGGTTTCAGTGCAAAGGCCTGCAGAAAACTCGTCCCAACCAGAGCCACGGCCTCGATGCCGGAGCGCATTGGAGGCTGCCCGGTGGCTGGATCGGCCGAGCCGGGCGCAAAAAATGCCGGCGCGCCGATCAGCGCAATCCGCGCGCGCGCATCGTCGATCGCGCCAAGCGGATCATCGGATCGGATCAGGTTCACGGTGCTGGTCGGGAATGATCGGCGCAGCTGACGTAGAACGGTTCCCACCTCCCCATCCGCGTTTGCCGAAAGGGAAACCGCCAGGTTCAGGGCCTGACGATCGCGCTCCCCGATCTCGCCATCGATCAGACTGAGACGGATCAATTCTGCCCGTACCACTTCACGCGGATCCTCACCCCGCACCATGACACTTCTACTCAGCGCCTGCATCTGCGATTTCCCGATTGCACCGGCCAGTTGCCCGAGGACGTCTTCCAGCGCCGGAAAGCGTTCCAGGACCGCCTGACGATAGACCAGGGCGCCGTCATAGCGAGGAAAGAAATCAAGATCGTCCTCAAGCACATGCAGGTCGAAGATCTGGATCTGGGGGGCGGCTGAGCGGGTCAGTGCGACATCGATATCACCGTCCAGCAGGCGATCATAGAGTTCGCTTCGGTCGCGCGGCTCAATCTCGAGGGTCCTTTGGAACTCCATGCCATAGCGCCGGCCAAGGGGCGCAAGACCGTCGACGGGGCGAGCCCGCATATCGCTGTCGATCCCGAGCGCGAGCTGATCCGCGTAGCGCGCCAGATCTGAATAGCTTCGAATGCCGAGTGAGAGCGCGCGGTCGCGCAGCATTACAAGCCTGGGCCCGTTTTCAAAGCCCAACGGCTCGCTCCACTCAAGTCCGAGCGAGGCGTAGCGATCGCGCAGCAGGGCGATGGACGCATCCGGGTCGGCGTCGGGGGCTTGCGCGAGTCCCAGTAGCGCCAGACCCGCCCCCGTTTGTTCGGGATAAAGATCGATCTCGCCACGTTTCAGGGCCTCAAGCGTAAGCCGGCTGCCGCCCAGACCGATGCGTCGCTTCACGGGTATGCCGGCAGCTTCGGCGAGCTCGGCCACCAGCTCGGCGACGATCTGGTCTTCCGGGGACTGCGTGCCACCGACCTGTAATGGCTCGCGGTCACTGCCACATCCGGTAAGGATGAATAACAGGGCGAGGCTTAGTAGGATGCTGCGGGTGCCGCTCACGATAGGCTCCTTACCCGTTGATCGACCGCGCCGATGCGCGTAGGGAGTGCACACGAGCACCTCCGCGTTCGGTTCGAATTGTTCTCAGAAAACCCACCACCTGCAGCAGCAGTACCACGGAAAACGGAATCGCGCCGGTGACCGCCATCGCCTTGGCGACTTCAACCGAGCCACTAAACAGGGTGGCAACGGTGAGCACGGCGACCAGGGTGCCCCATACCAGCTTGTAGGTCAGCGGCGGGTTCAGCTGGCCTTCGCTGGTCATCATCGACAGCACGAAGCTTCCCGAATCCGCGGAAGTCACCAGGAAGATGAAAATCAGGAACAGAGCAATAAAGCCCAGCAGCTGCCCGAACGGAAAGAAATCGAGAAAGATGAAGAACGCACGGCTGACGTCCTGGGACACGAGTTCGGCAATCCCTCCGCCCCCGAAGAGCTCGATGAATACGCCCGCCCCGCCCAGCACCGCGAACCAGAACAGCGAGAAAAGCGTGGGTACGATGATGACTCCGGCGCAGAACTCGCGAATCGTCCGGCCGCGGCTGATGCGGGCGATGAAGATGCCGACGAAGGGCCCCCATGCCAGCCACCAGATCATGTAGGTCAGGGTCCAGCTGGCGGTCCAGCCCTGCAGTCCCTCGAACGGCAACAGGTGAAAGGCGAGATTCGGAAGCTGGGTCAAATAGCTGCCGAAGGAATCCACCAGCGTCTCGAAAATGAAAGCGGTCGGACCGACAAAGGCAATGTAGATCACCATCAGAACAGCCACCGCCATGTTGATGTTGGACAGGAGCTTGATGCCCTTGTCGACACCGACAGCCGTGGAGGTCATGTAGGTGGCATACATGACCGCCATGATTGCCAGGGACATACCGAAGCTCAGGGGCGTGCCACTCAGTTCGCCAAGGCCCGCCCGGATCTGCAGGGTGCCCATGGTCAGCGAGCCAGCAAGACCGAAGACGACGGCGAAGACACCAAGGACATTGGCAACCTGACCCAGGCGCTGGCCCGCAACCCCCGGGAAAAGGGCCTCGATCGGAGTGGAAATCAGCGGTTTCTGCTTCTTCCGGAAGGTGAAATAGGCAATCACCATGGCGCAGATGCCATAAATCGACCAGGCGTGCAGCCCCCAGTGCAGGTTCGTCAGGGCGAATGCAGCCCTGGCGGCCTCGGCGGTCTCGCCCGGCATCCCGGGCGGCTCACGGAAGTGGTACAGCGGTTCCGCAACACCCCAGAAGATCAAGCCTGCGCCCATGCCCCCGGCGAAGAGCATCGCGATCCAGGAGACGGTCGAGAACTCGGGTTCCTCGTCATCGTCACCCAGCTTCACGCCGCCGTAGGGGCCGAAGGCGAGGAATCCTGCGAGGATCAGAAAGCCGGTGCTAATCAGCAACCAGTACCAGCCGATGCTGGTGAGCATAAAAGTTGTGAAACCAAGGGACGTGCTGCTCATGCCCTCGGGATCGATCAGCCCCCAGGTGCCGAAGGCGGCGACCAGGATGAGTGAGACCACGAAAACCCGGTTCAGGGTGAAGCGGCGTTGCTCGACGGGCCGGGACATGACCTCTCCTCATTGCGCGGGCTGTCAAAGGATGGGGCCGATTTTGTTGCTCTTCGGTGTGTCCAGTAGAAGAGCGCGCTTCGACCCTGCTTCGGCGTTTCAGTGAAGTGCGGTTGCCTCGAGGCGCAGCCGCAGCGTTCCGGATTCATCCAGCATTTCCATGTGCCGCCCGATGATGCTGTATCTGCTCACCTCCTCGAGCGCCTTCAGGAATCGACTTGCCTGCTCCATGCCCTCGGCACAGGCCATGCGAGTCGTCGCGACCCTGGAGAGCTGGATCGATGCGCCCTTTCGTTCGTAGGCACCGCTAATGCGATTACAGCCGTCGGAACCGGCGAGCCGATTTCCCTCGTGGAACACCAGATGGGGCTCACGCTGATCCGGTGCGCGCTGCACGTGATCATCATCGAGGAACACTGCTCTCCAATACGTATTCTTGAGGTCGGCAAGTTTGACCGGCGGCGGGCATGTGAGCTCTGGCGAAACGTCGATGAACCGCTCGGGCACGAGCGTCAATACTGGGCCTGGCCCCTCCATCGGCATGCGCGACACGATTTGACCATCGAGGCTCACCCGCAACGCTTCCCCGGGCTCGTCACGCGCCGCAAGGTAGGCCTCCTCGAGGGCGCGGTTGTCGGCTTCCGTGGCTACCGGCAGTTCGAGACCGGTCAGGCATTCCTGGAAGCGTCCGGCCCCGGCCACATACCGGTACATACCCATGAGCAGCAACCGCGGCTCGAGCGGCTGGAATGCTGGCTGGCGCTCAAGGTTGTAGTTGAGTTCAGACTCGATGTGCCCCCCATCGCGGTCCAGTAGGCGCAGGGTGTCCGGCGCCGAGACGGCAAGGCGCAGCGGCGCCTCCCGGCCACCGTAGAGCGTGAGCTGATCACCGTCTGACGACAGCAGGTAACGCCCGATGTCGTCAGACGGGCTACCTGCACGATCCTGGTACGCCTGCCGCAGGAAGTACACGCCATCGTCCAGCAGATTCAGGTGGTAATCGATACCCGGGCAACTGGCACAGGGCAGCGTTCCCGTGAAGGTCGCCGGGAGCTCCCCAAGCGGGTGCGCGCGAGCACTGCCGACCCGGCGCATCCGCAGGGTGGCCGTCGACGGGAAGCCCCGGGTGATAACCTGGTGGACTTGGTCGGTGACGAATATTAGCTTGTCACCATCGTAAAGGCGCGCTGCCACACTGTAGGTATGCCGCGGGTCGATCTGCGCCGGGTCGTACTGGATCCGGAATGCGTAAGGCGGTTGTCCGGCGCTCTCCACGACCATCTTGCCCAGACGCTCGGCACCCCGGCCCGGCTGGCTGATGTCTTGGAGAACCACTTCCAGCCTGGCATTTGGCGGCGCAGCAATGCGCTCGACATAAAACGCGTTGCCGCTGACCTCGGCCATATCGGTCTGGCTGACCTTGGCTGCGCAGCCGGTCATCATCAATAACGTTAACAGGAAGGACATTTTCAACGGTTGTCGCATCGTCTTCTCTCGATTGAATTCAGCCTTTCTTTTCGCCTCGCGATTCCAGATCGACTGAACCCTTTGGCGGATAGTCCAGTTGGTCTCGTAATTCCTTGCGCGCTTTAACGCCGAGGTTCGGAAAAGGCAGTGCATCACCATCACGCAGCTCGCGAACGATTTGCTCGGCACGCTCAGTGCTTTCCTCATCAATCCCGCCATCACGGGCTAGATAATTGACAACCGACGGGAAGGCAACCCCGGTTCCCGATTCTTCGACAATGTCGATCAGGCGCAGAAAAACATCTTCCTGAACGGCAAGGAATTCGTTCCAGTCATTGGTTTTGACATAGGCAAAGATTTCTATGTCAACCGAGTGTTCACCAAAACCAAGGAATCGAGCCCTTGACGGTTCAGGTGTAATCATCGGGTGCTTCAGAAGTAGAATGCGAATCTCGGTCAGTACCCAGCGTAACTGGTCAGGTGTTGTTTCGTAGCGCAGCCCAATCGTTTTGCGCAGGAGTATTCTGTCGCGCCTGGTCAGATTCTCGATATTAAGGTTGATGAATTCAGCATTTGGAATTGTGATGATGGTTCTATCCAGGGAACGCAACTTCACCGATCGCAAGCCGATGCCCTCGATAACGCCCAGATGCTCCCCTACTTGGCAAAAGTCTCCCGCCTCCACGGGTTTGTCAGCAAACAGTGTGAGGCCGCCAATCAGGTTTTCCAGAGTGCTGCGTGCTGCCAGAGCCACGGCCAGGCCGCCGATACCCAGCCCGGCAATCACGCCTTGATAGGGTATGGAAAGAACCTCGGCGAGGAATAGAATAGCGCCAATGATAACAGCCAGTTTGGCGATAGAAGTGGCCAAAGAGCGAAGAATTTGATCTTGCGTGGCGCGTAATTCAAGAAACTCATTGATCTTGTCTACAAAGTTATACGCGAGCCAGCCTCCAATAATCGATAGAATCACACTGAAGAAAACGCGCAAGGGTATATCGACCGATTGGGGGAGGCCCAGACTCTGGACTGCGAATAGCCCGATAGCTGCAACGAAGACCAGGCGTAATGGCCAGATAAAGCGGACGGCAGCAGAGAGGGAATGCTCGTCCTCATGCGTTTGTAGCCGGAGGACTTTGGCGGCACCCCAGGTGAGCACCCAACCCAGGGGAAGAGCCATGAGGAGCCATAGCGTCAAGGCGAGCCATTGCCAAAGCTCCACGCCTGCGCGCGTCTCTTGAAGCAGGTCTCGGTGGAGGCCGCGAACCTGATTACGCAATTGGAAAAAGGTTGTGGGTTGGCGGGCGCGCTCCTTATCGCCGAGCAGCGGCATATCCTCCAACGCCATGAACAGCTGGCGCGCGCTGTCCATGGTGTCGGCACTGAACTGCCATTGGACGGACCCGTCTTCCCGCTCAGACGGCACGATCTCCACAAGCCCGGTCGGGTGAAGAAAATGAACGTACCGCCCGCGCCGTTCCGGGTTATCCGGTATTTCCTGGCGTAACGGGCGTCCGATACGGTAAAGCACTTCAATGAGATACTCCCCGAGCAGGGCGCCTTCTTCGTTGCGTATCGCAGCCGGTATCCGGGACAGATCCATGGTTTCCAGAAACAGCTCGGTATTCTTTTTTTCAGCCTGGTCCCAGTACTCGATGAAGGTCCGCATTGTGGCTCGGGGCGAGCCGAGTTCACGATGGGCGCGTGAATGCGGGACCACCCCTCCGTGGATCGCCGTCAGTTCCTCCAATGATTCACGCATCTCGCCTTCCGGCGGGATCACCAGGCGCCATGCAGGCCCACTTCGTTCGTCGCCGGCATCCACGGCTCTAAAAGTCACCGGATAACTCAGGTTGCTACCCGCCTGAGTCAGTTCAACCGTGTAATCTGTCTCGCCAGTGATGTCCCCGATTGGGCGCAGTTCCCAGATGCGAAACGTCAGGCGGTCAACGATCTGGAAAAACAAGCGTGTCAGATCGATGCGTTGATAGGGCGTTAGCTCCTCCCCGTTGGCCGAAAAGTCCAGCAGGGGAAGGACAATGCCCAGCCGATCGCTTCGGCCTTCCCCCGCCTTGTTCCCGGCCCGAACAAAGGACTCCAGCGTTCGCTCCGGGCTTGACATGTCGAGTTCGCCAAAAAAGGCACTCGCCATATCGATCTGCGTGCGCGCACCGGTCCACCACTCTCCCGTGCCGAAGCGCCCCATGAACGTTTGTTGGTCCGGCGACATGACGAAGGTGAAAACCCCTTCGCCAGCGGCATCCATCCAGGTCCCGGTGAGCTGAGTGCCGTCGATGCGACCCTCGATAACACCCTCGAATCCGGGATAGGTTCCGACAACATCCTTGCCGTCCTGGTGTAGGTCCATCACCGCGCCGCCACCGCGCCACTGCGTGTCCCATACCCCCGTCCAGTCCTGCATCTCGTCCGCTGTTGCCGGAGACACCAGAGTTAGCAGGGCCATGAATGCAATCAGAATGTTTTTCATGGGTTATCGCGATTTGTGCATCAGTTGCAACATGAAATGCTGAATATCGGAGGCGCCTCCGTCCTCCAGCACTTCGTTCTGGTAGGTAACAATCGCCGCGCCGCCCGGCCATGTCGGAAATCCCCCGCCTACTGCCAGGCGCAGGCTTCGCCGGGAGTCCTCAACCCGCTCGCCATCAATCGACGTCCGGCCACCGGCACTCGCTATCAGCCCGCCGCTGAGCCAGGCTGAGCCGGCGACATTGCGACTGTAGTGGGCCTCCAGGCCCCACATTGGCTGCTGGCGCAGTGTCCCGCCGCCGGCGATATCACTGTTGCTGGTGAATAGCCTCACGCTTGGATAGAAGTCCCACCAGGAATAGCCATCATTACGCGTGATGCTGTAGTTGAGGGTCGACTTCAATGCCCACCGGTTGGCGCCGATGTTGACGGGTGAATCCGAGTGATAGGCCCCGGTTGGTGTGGTGAGGGCGAAGTGCAGGCCCGCGTAATCCCCGGGCGTATGCTGGCGAAACCGCTCGCGTGGCAACGCGGGTGCGCCGAACAGGTTATAATCGAAGGTCAGGACGATGTCACCGCGGTCCTGCTCATCCACCAGGACTTGATCCGTGTCGGTTTCGTAGGACAGCAGCGAGGTCCAGGGCAGAGACACGCCGAAGCCACCGGTCCGCCCGTTGATCGAGGTGATGTAGCTATAACTCAGGCTCACGGTCTGGTTCCGAGATTGGATGGTGTCATCCCCGATCGCCGGATCTGCCCACGTCGCCGAGCGGACTCCGTTGAAGGTCATGGTGAAAAGATGCGTATCGACGGGTGTATTGATGTAGTAGCGCCCCACCTGTCCAATCGCCTGCGAGTGGGGTAGCAGCAGGAGAGGCATCGCAACGATTGTCAGGGGAAGAGGAGCAGGCCAAAACGCCATCTAACTACCCGGAACCAACATGGAAAAACCCAGGCGGACGGACCACTTCGGCAGCCCCTGCTGGTCGCGGAGGTTGTACTCCGGGTTGATCGACCACTTCACCGACTGGCCACCGAGACTCATTACCTTACTGAGTAGCAGACCGACGGGCAGATTCACGAAGGCACTGCGCTCCCAGTCATACGTCCATTGGGCATCCCCGGTGGCAACCGCCCAGCCATTGCCCAACTGATAGGCGATAACGGGTTGCAAGCTGCTTATGCCAATATCACCCGCGAACAGGTTCTGATTGAACACGCCATAGGTCCAGCGCTCGCGCGAGGCCACGAACCCAACCGCGGGCCCCAGCGCGAAGGTGTCGGATTTGCCGTCCTTTCCCGGTAAAAGCTGGGCGACAGGACCGACGCCCCAGCGGCCCCATGGCTCATCAAAGACCGTCAGATTGAAGACGGTCACATCGGCCAGTCCGTCGGTTGTTGCCCCGCTGTTGGTGTAGTTAACGGTCGTGCGCAGGATGTTGCTTGTATTCCACGCACGGAAGGGCAGGACCGTCTGGAACTGGCTGAGGTCCGCGGCGGCATCGAGTCCATGAAACTCCGGAATTCTCGTGTAGCGGAGGTTGAGCGACATCAGCGACGCCGTCGGGTCGGCCGCTTTCCTGGCCAGTTCCTCGCTGTCGTCAGCAAAACCAACGGGGCTGGTGATCGCAATTGCGATCACCAGCCCCGCTTTTGCAATGCCCTTTCGAAAAGTGCTTCCGACGGGTCTTCTCATCCAATAAATCCTTCAGCTTGAAACTCAGTCTTTGGACTCGCGTTGCCAGGGTTTCCAGGGACCGTCCGGGTCTTCCGGCAGACTGCGGGAGATCGGCGGACCAAGGGAGCCGTCGGAGCCATCTGGGTAGGGGTCGGTGAGCATGATCATCTCGGTGAAGCCCGTGGCGACGATCGGCCCGTCGGGTCCACCCTCCCGCAACTGGATCACCCCTTCGATGTACGGCCCACCAAAGCCCATTCCCTCCTGCTCAGGGAAAGTCGGCTCGTACCAGTACGTGCCGTGTGGTGTCTCGATCCGGCCATACCAGGGGTACTCTTTGCCCGACTTTTCCGACGTCCACATCCGCTCGGGGATCAGCTTGAAGGCCGGGCCGAAGTGATAGCTTCGCTCGAAGGTCTCACCATCCATGAACAGGTAGCGGTTGACCTCGTAATGCGGGTTCCGGAAATTAAGGCCCTCGTAGTACTGGCGGAACGTCATCAGGTCGCCATTATCGAAACGGAACCACGCCCAGAAATAGCGGTATTGCAGCGTGTTGCGGAAGTTGCCCCACTGATGCTCAAACCACCCGGTGCCTTCGAAGCGAACCGTGCGACCGCCCACTTCTATCTCGCCCGAAGTGGCCATGTTGGGCGCAGTGTAATAGTAGGTCAGGCCGTACATGGTCTCCGGGTTTTGCCGCTGTTGCGGATCGAACCCGATGCTTTCCAGCCCCCAGTAGGCCATGGGTACGTACCCGGGCTGCTGCAGCTCTGCTGTCATGTCAAGGTTGAAGGGTGCGTTCCACTCGTCCTCCTTGGTGTTATAGCCCGAAAACTGCCATGTCTCCGTCGCGTGGGTGTAAGCGGTCGTGAATCCGTTCTTGCCGTCGTCGATCTCGTAGCGGAAGTGGAAGTCCTCGGCGTCCGGCGCCGACCCCTCCGTGGTCATCGGTCCTGTGACGTAGAGAAGCGCGGTGTGGAACTCGCCGGTGTCGAGGTTGTGGAAGGCGAACAGGACGTTGTGCAGCGGGTGGCCGTCCTCTTCCATCCAGCCCTGGCTCAGCGGCACCCAGAACACGGATACGCGTTCGTCGGTCTCCACGTCGCGGCCGAGGACGGTGATGTAATGCCACTCGTTGAAGTCGTTTTTCTGGTAGAAATCACCGCCGTGCCAGGCATGATCCCGGGGCAACTGATAGAGAGCCTGGCCGGTTTCTGTCTCCACGCCTGGGCCTTCGAATGGCGGCGGCATTTCAGCGCTTGCGGTATATAGAACCCCCCCGAGCAGGAAAGCTGCCGCGGCCATGATTGTTTTTTGACTCATCATGCGTCCTCTTCGTTCTGGAACATCACTCGTACGATCTTCATGAAACCCAGCGGGCAAACCGGAATGACTCTCGCGCAGGCGTAGAACAGAACCGACGCGTCGCAACTTTTTTCAGGCTAGCCGGGAATCGGCGCCTGGCGTAGTCTAAAAAGTGCAGGATTCAGGGAGGCACTGATTTTCTCGTTGCTTGCCGTTCCGACAGCGGGCACGAGTTGCGATACTACGTCCTGGCACTAAGTCACACTGATGGATCATCTGTTGAGCGGCGACGAGAGAGAAACAGTGAGCAGCATCCGACGAACTCACTTCCAGTCTGTTGAGGAGTTCGAGGCGGCCTTGCGGTCGGTTTGGGACGTTGAGATTACCCAGGCCGAGGCTGGGCCGGGCGCCGCCACCTTATGGTCGACGACGACGGCGGGCTGTCTTGTTTACGGTGGCGCCGGAAACCGCGCAATGGTCTATTCGGGGCGGCGCTCCGAGGGCTATTGGACCTTGACACCGATTACACGTCTCTCTGCGTGTGGGCGTTATCGCGGACAAGTTCTAGAGGACGGAGATCTCTTGTTTCTCGACCCCGGCGGCGAGGTCTTTCAACAAACCCGCGAAGGCCATCGTCAGCATGCAATCTCGATCCCGGTGACCATGGCGGAACGGATTGTTACCTCGGAACATGGCCTGCCCCCGGAATCCATAGTCCGGCAATGGTCCCGGAAAAAAGCACCGCGGGCGTCGGCGCGGCTTGAGCGTCTGCTGATGCAGTTATTATCGGGAAAAATGTCAGCTTGCACCGGAAGACAGTCTGACGAGGCCGAGCTGGTGGGGCAGGTGATCGCTGAGGCGCTATCCGGAAGTGCGCCTCAAACCCTTCGTTCTTCGCTTGCCAATCGACGCCGTATTATCTCCCAGGCAGAGGAGCTGATTCGCAATCGCCTGAACCAGCCCCCCAATATCACCGAGCTCTGCGAGGCGACCTATTCCAGCCGCCGTCTGTTGTTTAACGCATTCCATGAACTGTTGGGACGATCTCCAATTGCTCACATCAGGATCCTGCGGCTCCATGCCGCACGCCGCAGGATACGAGCCGATGCCAATGAAGCGAACATCCAGGAAATCGCTGCCGAACTCGGTTTTTTTCACCCCGGACAATTCGCGTTATATTATTCGCGGTGTTTCGGTGAATCACCGAGCCAAACACGCCGTTTCTGGCAGGGCTTTTCCTTTGCCAGAGAGTCGGTTCTAGAGAAGAAAACGAGACGAACATGACGCATCACTATTCCCTGGACGACTCTTTATGAAAGCAAGGCTGATCGCCGTGCTCTGCATGAGTGCGTTTCTCGTGGGCTGCGGATCCGAACCAGATGTACCGGAGGCGACGCCAGTGGGAATCGGCGTCTATGAACTCACGGAGTCCGAGATCAGGCAGCAGTGGAATGTGGTTGGTCGCACCCAGGCTGTTGAGTCGGTGGCGATCCGGGCGCGCACTGAAGGTGAAGTGACCGAGGTGCTGGTACAGCGCGGTGGTCGGGTCGATGCCGGTGACGTTCTATTCCGTCTCAACGATGACATGGCCCGGGAGCAGGTGGGGCGTGCAGAGGCCCAAGTCAACTCCTGGCGCAGCGCCAACACGCTGGCCCAAAGGAACTTTCAAAGGGGGCTTGAATTACGTGCCGAGGGATATCTTTCCATCGCAGATCTTGATCGCCTGAGAAACGAAGCCGAACAGGCGGAATCGGCCCTGGCGGATGCCGAAGCAGCACTCCGACAGAGCCGGCTCAACCTGGACTACACCGTAATCCGAGCCCCAATCAGCGGCCGCGCCGGAGATACAAGGGTGACACTGGGTGACCTGGTGAGCCCCGCCTCAGGGGCACTGCTCGAGATCATTGACCCGGACCCTATCCGCGTCCAGTTCCAGCTTACCGATCGCGAGTTCGCGCAAGTGTCGAATATGCGGGATCAGACTCAGAGCACGATCGGATTGGAGACCTACATGCTGCTTGACGGCTATCAACGGCATCCGTTCCCCGGCACCATCGAGTTTGTTGACATTGTTGTACAGGAGACGACCGGAACGGTCGCCGCGACGGCTACTTTCGCGAATCCGGCTGAGACGCTGTTACCGGGTCAGTTTGTGACCCTTCTGATTGAGCGGTCCGAGTCCACTCCCGGTCTGCTGGTGCCCGAGCAGGCCGTGCAGCGTAATCAGCTTGGTCCGTTCGTCATGCAGGTTGGACCAGACGGCACAGTTAGTCAAAGACAGCTCACCCTCGGCCCCCGCTACGGCTCTGCCTGGCAGGTCGAGGACGGATTGCAGGTCGGGGATCTGGTGGTGGTGGAAGGCCTGCAGAAAATCCGACCTGACATGCCGACTCAGTTAAGTTTTTACGACCGCGATCCGGAAACCGGACTTTTGGCGCCTCGGGAGATGATCCAGCCGTGAGCGCTTTCTTCCTCGACCGGCCAAAGTTCGCCTTTGTCCTGTCGATTCTCATCACATTGGCCGGAGTGCTTGCGCTGCAGGTCCTGCCGGTCAATATGTACCCCGATCTCGCCCCACCGCAGGTGCAGGTGCGTGCGGTTTATCCCGGGGCCAGCGCGGAGGTTGTCGCCGACGCTGTGGTACGGCCGATTGAACAGCGTCTCAATGGCGTCGAGGGCATGATTTACATCGAGTCCTCTGCGACCAGTGACGGTGCAGCCAGCATTACGGTCACGTTCGCCACCGGGACCGATTCGGACATGGCCCAGGTCAATGTGCAAAATCGCGTCAAGCTAGCCGAAAGCCAGTTGCCCGAGCCCGTGCGCCGTGAGGGTGTGGTGGTGCGCAAACAGGCCGGCAACATGCTGATGGGGATTAATCTGGTTTCCGAGCGCCCCGGTCTGGACGCTCTGTTTCTGAGTAACTACGCCAACACCAGTCTTCTGGAGAATATCGCCCGAGTGCCAGGTGTGGCCGAGGCCAGTGTGCTTGGCACCAGTGAGTACGCCATGCGTCTCTGGTTGGATCCGGGGCGCATGAACCAGCTTGGCGTCACCGTCGCCGACATCAACGCTGCGGTGCGAGAGCAGAACCAGATTGTTGCGGCAGGGGCGCTTGGCCAGGAGCCCGCGCCCCCGGGACAGATCTTCACGTTCAATATCCGCAGTGAAGGCCGTCTGAGCGAAGCCGGTGAATTCGGGCAGACGGTGCTGCGCGTCAGCCCCGAGGGTCGAGTCGTCCGACTCGGCGATGTTGCCAGGATCGAACTGGGGGCGCGATCCTACGCCGCGACGTCGCAGCTCAATGACCAGGATACCGCCTTTCTTGTCATTTACCAGCTTCCCGATGCCAACGCACTGGATGTCGCTGAACGCGTTCGCGACGAAATGACGGCCCTCGCGACGAATTTCCCGGATGGCCTGAGCTACCGGATTCTGTTCGACAGTACGCGGTTCATTGATGAATCCATCAACGAGGTAGTCAACACACTATTCGTTGCGGTGGTCCTGGTCGTGCTCGTGGTCTTTCTGTTCCTGCAGAGCCTGCGCGCGACGCTGATTCCGGCTGTCGCCATTCCGGTTTCGCTGATCGGCACCTTTGCCTTCATGGTTCTCATGGGGTACTCGATCAACCTGATCACCCTGTTCGGGCTGGTTCTGGCCATCGGCATTGTCGTGGATGACGCCATTGTGGTGATCGAGAATGTCGACCGCCTGATCAAGGAAAAGGGCCTCGACGTACGAGAAGCAGTAAGTCAGGCCATGCGCGAGATCAGCGCGCCGATCATTTCCACCACCCTGGTGCTGTTGGCCGTGTTCGTGCCGGTGGCCTTTCTGCCTGGCATCACCGGCGAGCTTTTCCGACAGTTTGCGGTGACGATCTGCTTTGCAGTGCTGATTTCATCGGTTTGCGCTCTGACTCTGTCGCCGGCGCTCAGCTCGGTTTTGCTGCGCAAGGAAGCTGAGCCGTTGCGCCTGCTGAGCCCGGTGGAGTGGTTGCTTCAACGGTTGACTGCGGGCTACAGCTGGCTGATCGGCCGATTGCTCAAGCGCATGCTTGTCGTCGCCGGACTTTTTCTGGCTCTGCTCGGACTCCTGGGATACCTGGCAGCCACAACCCCGACCGGCTTTGTGCCAGAAGAGGATCAGGGGTTCCTGTTTGTCGATGTGCAGTTGCCGGATGCGGCGTCGGGCAGCCGAACCGCTGCGGTGATGGAACAGGTTGTTGATGAGGTGTTGCAGGATCCTGCGGTTAGCGACTTCATCAGCGTTAGCGGTTTCTCGCTGCTCAGTGGCAGTGGCTCGAACATGGGCTTTGGTGTGGTAGTGCTGAAGGACTGGTCTGAGCGCGAATCGGCATCCCTACAACCCGCCGCGGTCGTTCCACGACTCAATGCCCGACTATGGGCCATTCCGGCAGCTCGCGTCATGGCTTTCAACGTGCCTGCCATTCCAGGTCTGGGGGTGACGGCCGGGTTTGATCTCAGGTTGCTGGATTCTGCTGGCGTGCCGCCGGAAGATTTGGCGGCGACGGCTGATAACCTCGTATTACAGGCCAACCAGCGCGAAGAGATGGTCGGCGTGCGACACAACCTTCGCGCCAATGTCCCCATGTTCGATCTGGAGGTCGACCGCGACAAGGCGCAGTTGCTCGGCGTTGATTTCGGCGATGTCTTTCTGACCTTGCAGGCACAGCTCGGCGGCCTTTATGTCAATGATTTCAATCAGTTCGGCCGAACCTACAGGGTCATGCTCGGATCGGAAGGCGCCTACCGTTCCCGACCAGAGGATTTGCGCCATTTCGAGGTTCGCAATAACCGCGGCGAGATGGTGCCCATTGCCGGGATCGCCCGTCTTGAGCCCTCTCAGGGCGCAACGCGTATCGAAGGGTTCAATTTGAATCGCAGCGTCACGATCAATGGTGAGCCTGCTCCTGGCCTCTCAACCATGGAAAGCGTCGGGGTAATGGAAGAGCTGCTGACGGAACTGCCGGATGGCTACACGTTTGCCTGGGCTGGCCAGACCTTGCAGGAGCTGGAAGCCGGGAATCTGATCGTTGTCCTCTTTTTGCTGGCCATCGTTGCCGTTTACCTGTTCCTGGTGGCCCTGTATGAAAGCTGGACCTTGCCACTTGCGGTCCTACTATCGGTTCCGCTGACTTTCCTGGGCTCCTTCCTGGCTTTTCGCGCTACCGGACAGGCGCTGGACATTTATGCCCAGATCGGACTGGTGCTCCTGGTCGCGATGTCGGCCAAGACGGCCATCCTGATTGTGGAGTTCGCAGCCCAGTTGCGACGCGAGGGCAGGCCCATCCGTACGGCGGCTGCCGACGCCGCGGTGCAACGGTTTCGTGCGGTGCTGATGACCGGGCTCTCGTTCATGCTCGGCGTTGTGCCACTGGTTATGGCCAGCGGGGCCGGCGCCGCCAGTCGGATCAGTCTCGGTATCACCGTGCTTTCCGGGACCACGGCTACGGTCATTCTCGTAACGCTGATGACGCCGGCCTTCTACGTCATGATCCAGAGCATGCGTGAGCGTTTATCCGGCCCCGCGGAGGGGCTTCCGGCGGAGCCCGAGCAATCGGTAGACGGGCAATCCGGGCAGCCGGTATGAGTCACCCGTTGCGACTCCTGTTTCTTGGCTTGCGCTCGGCGTCCCGCGACCGATATGTTCGGGGGCTGCTGGCCCTTGCCTTCACGATCATTGGCCTTGCCGCGTTGTTCTACGCAATTGTCGAAGACTGGCCCTATCTGGATGCCCTCTATTTTTCAGTCATGACCATTGCAACGGTTGGTTATGGTGATCTGGCGCCAGTGACAACCATCGGGCGTCTTTTTACTATTGCGTACGTGCTTGTAGGGCTGGGGATTTTCATTGCCGCCGCCAGTGCTTTAGCAGCCGCGATTCTTTCGCAAAGTGATGTGGAGCCTCAGGATCAGGACCGCGAGTGACATGCCGCCATCACAGTGGCAGGGTCAGACCCGCTAGGTTCAAGGGGTTGCGGTAGGCAACCTGTTCCCCTTGACTGGAATACGCACCGGCATCGTCTCTCGCGCCGTACGGGATCGAGGCTGTTCACCCGGACACGTTTGTGGAGCAACAGATCGATCTTCACGAGGGCGCGGTATAACCACGCCCAAACGACGCCGCGCTGCGCTCCGCAACCCTCCGAAATCCGTTGACGAATACCTCGGGACGCTCGCCGCCCAGGGGTTTGTCGTCACAGCCGACAGACTGCGCCAGTTCGCAGACGTCCTCTCACCTAAACCCACTTTGCCGCCAAAGGACGCTGACCGACCCTAAGCCGCCGGTCGCCCGGCATCTGCGAGAGTCCGCTTTCAAGAACTGTCCACGACACCCGGGGAAGTCCAATCCGCAGCATAATTGTCTGCGATACGCTCAGGATCTAGCGCCCGCCGCCGGGCGTTGCCAATGTCCTCAGCTCTGCAGATTAGGGAGCGGCCACGGTGGTTTTGCCAGTGCCCAAGCTCGTGGGCTGTGGAGAATCGAACTCGTGACGGCAGAGCTCGGTTGTCTACTGTGATAATCGCCCTTTCGCCGAAACCAACGATTCGCGCTTCGCAGCCCTCGAGCGGGCGATACTTCACTATCGCTCCTTGATCATATGCGATTGCTTCTAGATCGATCTCTTGGGGCTGGGTCACACCGAGCGACTGCAGCAGCTGCTCAGCGGGGCGGAGCGGGCTCACAGCAGGTTGCCCTCTTCGTCAATTACTCCGAGTTCCACTAGATCCTGAAGGTAAGTGTCAATATCCGCGCCATGGTCATCTTGGTTGCGTGCCGCCATGGTGAGCTTCTCTCGAAGAGCGGGATCATCGCTTGAGAACCGCTCGATTAGCGCCCATTTCTGCTCCGGCGAAAGTTCAACAACACTCAATGTCGTCTTTGAAGCGAGCGCATCGTATCCCCGCCGAGCTGCCTGCAGCCGCTGCTTACTATGCGCGGAAACCACAGCGTTAATGAGGCTTCTCGTCTCAGCGGCGGCGGCCACCGGATTGTCGTATTCCTGGAGCAAGTCCTCGTCGCTCAGTTCATCTACATCTCGCGCGAGGGTTGACCCGAGTCGGGCCAACTGCTTCTTCGATCTATCCTGGTTACCAATCATGATTGATTGCCTCCGCCGAACTCGCGCTCGATCGTGCGCCGTACTCGCCGTCGCGCTGTAGCGTATTCTTTATCGTCCATGGACTCTGCCTCCTTGATCTCCGTCGCCGACCACTCTTCCATGTCGCCTATGACAATGGCCAGCGCAGGCGGATCGTCAGCAAACAGGGTTTCCAGGCGATATATGGTCCTCCCCAGTTGGTCTTGCGCCGATACCACTTCTTCTGCGGACAGTGAGTGAATATCTGCGGCTCCGTCTGGGAGGTTGTCGTAATCGTCGACGGGGATCGATGACTGACGGGCATACTTGTCTCTCTCTCCATCGGCGATGCTCCGCATGGCATTACCCAAGTAGACGGCCACTGGGACGTCCTCGGGGCAATTGCGTCCCTCGGCCTCAAGTGTGCGAAGTATCGCCTCCTGCAAGAGGTCGTCGCCTCCCAGACCTGTTCCAGGGGCATATAGGGCAGCCTTCTTCCTGAGTCGCAACAGATCTGCATCCGTCAGCTCCTCCAATGCGGCCATGAATCCCGCTTGGTCCCGATATGTCCTATGCGAGGTTCCCGCCACCGGCCCCACTCCTCTTGTCCTTATAGGCGGTCGGCGAGCACCACTCCAGACAAACTTTTTTCGCTGTCGTGTCCGAGCCGCCCCTAGTTTACCGCCTAGGTTAAGTAAGTAGAGCAATTGCTGTCCATCAACGGACTACACGAGCAGGGCACGAGCAGCGTATGACGACTGAGAACGCACAACAGGTTTTCCGGGTGCTGAGCATCGATGGCGGTGGGATGCGGGGTCTGTACACCGCCACCTATCTTGACGCCCTGGCACGACGCTATAGGGTCACGCGAGGCGAAGCCGCACTGGATATCGGCAACGGATTCGACCTAATCGCCGGCACCAGTACCGGAGCGATTATCGCCAGTGCCCTTGCCGCTGGTATCCCTCTGGCACGGGTCGCCGGTGTGTACCGAGATCACGGTGCAGCGATTTTTCCACGCAAGGTGCCGAACGGTCTTGGGACCGAACTGCTCCGCCAAATCTTTCGGCGGCCCGCGTACTTAAGGCAAGGCGCTGAGGCGCTCACAAACGCCCTTGAACAGGAACTCGGGCAGACAACCGTAGGCGAAGTGTGGAATGACCGGCGCATTGGGCTGTGCATCCCAGCGGTGGATATGTCGCGCAACCGCGCCTGGGTGTTCAAGACTCCGCACCTGCCTGACACACTGCATCGCGACGATGGCTACCGACTGGCCGACGTGTGTCTCGCGGCGACCGCGGCCCCGGTGTACCGCTCTATGGCGCGCTTGGCGACTCCGGACAACGACGGCCATCACGTCTTCGTGGACGGTGGGCTATGGGCCAATAACCCGGTCCTGATCGGACTCATCGATGCCCTATCGATGACTGGTCCCGGCGACCGCATCGAGATCTATTGTCTGGGCACGTGCCCCCGGCCAGAGGGGGAGTCAGTGGGTGCCGGCGACCTCGATCGCGGCTTCCGGGAGTGGAAGTTCGGAGCGGGGGTCGTGTCGCTCGCCGTAAGTGCCCAAGAACACGCGTTCGACAACATGGCGCGGATGATCGCCGGCCACATCGATCGCGATTGCCAGATCGTACGATTCCCCACTGGCAAGGTCCCGGCCTCAGTCATGAAGTACCTGGACCTCGACGAGACGAGCAAGGAGGGGTTGGAGGCGCTGGTAAACCAAGCCCACACGGATGTCTCCGAGACCATGAGCAAGTGCCGAGATCCCGGCGATCCGGCGGGGCAGCTTTTCAACTCTCTCCTCATGGACCTGCCAACTGTTTCGGAGGGAGTGCGGTGATCCCCCTGTTACTTAAGCTCGCAGTCTCCGGTGCTGCGGCTACGTTGCTTTACGACATCCTGAAGAGCGAACGAGGTGAAATTATGCACAACTGTCACGAGGATATGCTGGCCTTCCATAACCAGGACGTGACGCTGCCTTACGGTGAGCGCACGGAGATGCGGCAGCGGCGCGACACCAACCGAAATCGGCTGAAAAGTGGCCTCAAGCGGGACGGCGAGCCAACTCCAATTGGCTGCCATTCCCAAGGCTCCTACGCCATGCGGACGATGGTTCAACAGTCTGACCGCGACTACGACATTGATGATGGGGTCTACTTCGACAAGGGCAAGCTCAAAGGTCCCAAGGGCGGCGACCGGACTCCCGGTGACGCCAAGGAGATGGTTCGCAAGGCTCTGAATAATCAGGCTTTTAAGCGGTCACCCGAGAAGCTTAAGAACTGTGTTCGGGTCTATTATGACGCCGGCTATCATGTCGACGTTCCGGTCTATCGCCGGGTGACTGACACAAACGCGCTGGGTGAGGAGGAGACCTGGTACGAACTGGCCAGCAGCGAATGGAAGCATTCGGACGCGCTGGCGGTAACAGACTGGCTACTGGACGCCAACAAGGTACAGAGCCCTGAAACGGATAACGGTGGCCAGCTGCGCCGTCTCTTGCGTCTGTTAAAGGCCTTTGCCCGGAGGCGGGAGAGCTGGCGGTCGCGCATTGCGACCGGGTTCATGATTACGAAGCTTGTCGTCGAAAAATACCGAGCCGACGCCGACCGTGAGGACCGGGCGCTGTACGACACCATGGTCGCCACTCGTGACCGACTCAGCCAGAGTCTGGAGATCGCGCATCCGACCATCAATGGTGAATGGCTGACTAAAGGCCCCGATGACGCGCAGGCTCAGTATTTGCTGGAAAAGCTGGATTGGGCGATCGAGCAACTGGCGGTGTTGTTCGACCCAGAATGCACCCGCAAGCAGGCTCTCAAGGCTTGGGACAAGGTTTTCGCCACTACGTTCTTCTCGGAACGGGATGCGGACCATGAGGCACAGGCGAGCAAAGGTGACCACGCCGATGCTGCTGTCCCCTCTGGAATACTAATCCGGGACGGCGATCGGGCAGCGACTGAAGAGCCAGTGGATAAGCGCGGAGGCGGTCGCTATGCCTGATAGGACGTTCAATGCGGGATGTTGGCGGCGCGCGGCCGCCATTGCCGCCTTGGATGACCACTTTACGAGTTGCCCCGGTGTGGACCGGCTTGGTGACGGAGACCTGAGCCGCCGCTACGGGCGCAGGTTTAGCCTCGGCTGGCGAGTCCGAGTAGAGTTTCATGATGGCATAAGACACGAATTGCACCTCCTCGCTGACGATCGATTTCCCTATACCCCTGTTAGGGTCGCTGTGGCTGATGCACCGCCGATTCTCACATGGCCGCACCTCGAGAAAGGAGTTTTCCTTTGCACCCTGTCACAAGATGCGGCGGTATCGAGCGACAATCCCGTAAGCGCTACATTGCAGATTCTCGGCGACGCTTGCCGGCTGGTGGAAGAAAACCTCCTCGGGTGCAACACAGACGACTTTAGGCAGGAGTTTCTCAGCTACTGGGCGCTGGCCGTGGATCGGTGTGCTTTGCAGTACATCAGCCTCCTGGACCCGAGAGGTCCAAGCCGGAGTATTTCGATGTGGTGGGGCCAACGTACCCGGGTTGCCGGCGAAGACTCGCATTCCCTATACAGGTGGTTGAAGCGATGGGGAGCGGACCCACGGCTCGAATTCCTCCACGGCATGCTTGTCTGGCTTCCGGAGCCGCTTCTTCCGGCAGAGTATCCGCGCACGGTAGCCGACGTGCGAGCCCTTGCCAGAGAGCGATCGCCAGAGGCAGAGGAGATACTCGAGACGTTGATGGCCTCGGGCCCACAAAGCTTCGATGTTGTGATTGGAGCTCCGACGGTGAACGGAGCGTGTCTTGCCGCAGTAACCATGCGCCGACCATCACCACAAGGTGCGCCAGGGCGCCAACAAGATGGGCTTACGAAGGGGTTCCGCCCCGGGAGAGTACCCGAGAGTCTGCTTGCAGCGAGATACCGGTCAGGAGTTACGAGAGTGATCAAAGCCAATGTCGAACGAGCGGACCACGAGTGGATTCACGGACGCGACCAAGATCCCCGGCAGGATCGTCTCCGGCAGTTTCGGGTCGCTGTTCTGGGCTGTGGATCACTAGGAGGCCCAGTGGCACGCATGCTCGCGCAGGCTGGAGTAGGAAACCTTCTTCTGGTCGACCCCGAGGACCTTGGGTGGTCGAACGTCAGTAGACACAACCTAGGGGTTCCGTCGGTAAACCGCGGTAAGTCACGAGAGGTCGGGCGGGAGATCGAAAGGGCTTACCCTCACCTTAGAGAGATCACTGCGCGGCAAGAACGTGTGGGCCTCGACGCAACCGATCTCCAGAAGGACCTTCTGTCGTGTGATTTGATCATCAGTGCTATGGGCAATTGGCCGGCAGAAAGCTTCTTGAACGACCTACAGAAGGACAACAACGCTTTTCCGCCAGTCATTTACGGTTGGCTAGAACCCCAGGCTGCCGCAGCCCATGCACTGCTGGTGGAACGTGAGGGGCCATGTCTGCGCTGCGGGACGGACGACCTCGGTCGCCCGCATCGAACCGTAACGGTCTGGCGGGATGCTGATGCCAATCGTCAGGCCCCGGCCTGCGGCGCTCAGTTTACGCCCTATGGTCCGTCGGAACTCGCCTGGGGCCATGCATTGCTGGCCGAGGCCGCAATCGACGCCCTCTTGGGGGAGGCAGGCATTTCCACCCACCGGGTCTGGATTGCGTCCCGCCCCCGCATCGAAGGGGCGGGTGGCGCGTGGTCCACAAAGTGGATTGAGGAGGTGGGGGATCCCGGCGAAGGGGGGAGTACGGTGCGGGCCATCTGGCGAGCTGATCCATCGTGTCCGGTGTGTCATCGTCGTGCGCGCGTGGCGTGATCGAGTACGCAATCACGGACTCTGGCCAAGGAATCGCCTTCACCGATGACGTAATTGCGCGTTTGTTGCGCCACAGCCAGTTTGACCAGGACACCCCTGAGGTGGGCGGACAGCTGTTCGCACGTATTGATAGGTGGGGCGTCCGGATTGAGCACGCCACCGGGCCGCGGACCTCTGATGTCCGTCGCCTCAGAGCTTTTATACCGAACCGGGCGGCGGAGCGACAGGAGATTCAGCGACTGTTCAAAGAGGGGCTTCACTACGTAGGGGATTGGCACACACACCCCGAACGTTATCCCACTCCATCAGCCGTCGACATTTCCAGCGTTCAGGATATGTTTCGCAGATCAAAGCACCGATTGGCGAGCTTTGTTGTAGTGATTGTCGGAACTGCCCCGTTGCCTGACGGGCTATTCGTTGGAATCGCGAATGAAAATGGATGGTCGCGTCTGTCGTTCCGCTCGCATAATTGATCTGGGCTGTTCGGTTCGTGCAATGGGGCGGCAAGCGTCCAAGCTGGCTGATGGTGGGACGCGGTGCGGCAGCAGTGAAGATGCGTAGTGGCGAGATTACGGCGCTTACGCCGGGCGAGTAGCACAAAGGGCGGCGAACCCGAAACGGAGTCAGGCCCGACCCCAAGTCCCCCTAACCCGAACCTGGCGCTCGAACCCGGGAGGCGGCGTCCGAGGTATCAGACCACGCACTCAGGCCATCTGGTCTACGATTGTAGTAGGGATACACATCACGCACCTGCGGTGCTGATGTGCCAAGCCCCGCCACTAGGGGCTTTCCGGCACCGACGGTCAACGCCGACAAACGGTTGGTGCCTACGCGGCCAGGCCTTGCATGAGGTGCAGGGTGCGATGTAAGACCCGCAAGGCCGCGCACTGCTCGAGCCCTGGGTGGAGGTGTACCGGGAGTGAACCCACAGGTTCACTCCCGGTATCCAGGCAGTCACAGGAGGCTACCAATGGATGTGAACTGGGCATTCGTCGGGCTGGTGCTCGCTGTTGTGAGCGTCATGTTGCTTGCTTACTGGTGCTCAGAATGATGAGGGGCACAAGACGTCTGACGTCGGATGCCTATCGTGCGCGCTGCCATCTTCGCAGCGCTGTTGCTGGTTGCCGGGGCGGAACATCCAGCACCTGGGCTGGGGCGGCGGCTACGCCGTCGGGACGTCGGGGAAGAGCCCGGGCATCCAGTGGGGAGCAAGCGATGCCGGAAACGCGAGGTGTAGTGGGGCCCGCGACGAGTTCGCGTGCACCACGCCCTGATAGAAAAGTGACTGGACCACTCGGCGGGCATGGCGCTCGGATACGCCGAGCAGGTGTGGTACTTCACCTCGCTCGAGCTGGCCACGATAGAGCAGCGCATCGACGAGCATGTCGGCCCTAGGGGCAAGCTGGTTGGCCCGGATTGCCTGTTCAGCCCAAGCGGATACACGCTCCCGGAGCTGGTTCGGCTCGACCAGCCGCTCCATAAATCGAACCTGATCGAGGCAGGTCTCGAGGAAGAACTCGGTGAAGTTCGCCAAGGCCTCCTCACTCAGAGTCCCGCGGCCATCGAGATCGTTGCGTCGCGGTGCATCGCATCCGGATAGCACTTCTTTGTACTTGGCTTCGGAGCGAGCCAAGCCTCGGGCAGCGGACCAGATGTTACCTGTGTCCAGTGCACGCCCAAGGAGTGCATGCGTCATGAGGCGGGCGACCCGACCGTTTCCATCCAGAAATGGGTGAATCCAGAGTAGACGATGGTGTGCGGCGGCGGCCACAAGAATGGAATCCGTCTTGCCCATTCGGGCATACGCATCCGCGAAGCGGTCGAGAAATCGGTCAATGGCCCCAGGGCTCACCGGTACGTGACGTCCGACCTGGACGTCGTGTTGTCGCAGTTCGCCGGGGACGACAGGCAGTAACTTGCCCGTGCTGGGGTGCCCAACCCAGAGCATGCTCTCCGGGAGCTCCTTACAGAACCGGTAATGGATTGCTTGCAAAGTCGCCTTGCTGGTCACCGGTTCCTGCAGATCACCCGTGTCGATCCATTCCTGGACGGCAATGTACGCTTTGGCTTCCAGTTGGAGGTCGCGTTTGTCGGGGTCAGCGCTATAGTCCTCATTCAGCGCGTTCTCGATCTCAACAGGATGGGTGTCGTGTCCCTCGATGAGGTTGCTGTAATAGCAGTTCATGGAGCGCACGAGCTTCGCCAATGAAGCCACCATTGCATCCGGGAGGCTCCGCCTGAGCCCGGCCGATGCCTCGGCAAGCTCGACTGCCAGGTCCGTCAGATGGGCGCGGTGCCGCGAAGCCTCGCTGATCCGCATGGGCTCCATGAGAGCTGGCCGCTCTCCCCGGTCCTCGATCCCGTTGATGTCCGCTTCCATGGCCGCCTTTATAGAATCCTAAGGTGTTGTTCGACAAAGCCTATTACCCATTATACGGCAAATCATGTCCGCTTCCATGTCCGGTTCGTGTGCGTGGCCCGAACCGGCCTGTCCGTGGGGCCGGAAGCTTCCCGGTATTGGCCGATCTGAAACTTCCCTCCAGCAAGCGCGGACGGGTTGCTCATCGCAGACCCCGTGATGGAACGGTCTCAGGAACATGCACATCAAGGGGCATCGATGAACTACAGCAGCCGCCAGATCCAGGCCATGATCCGCGACCCGATGCCCACGATGGGCAATGAACCGCCGCGCCGTATCCCCGCGGACAGTCCGCTGCACTCCCACGCCATTGGTCGCGGCAGTTACCATGAGTTCTACGCTTTCGTGTGGCGGGACAGCGCCGTCGAGTACGTCGATGGGGCTGTGGCCTACACCAATGACCGCGACACCTTTGCGCGGGTGGCTTACTCCACGCGCTTCCGTGCTCGAGGTGTTAAAGAACCTGCCGGCGGCGGAAAGCGACGACGCTCTCACGGAGCTGCTCCCGTGGCATCAGGATGAGAGCCTATATGCGCTCAAACCCACCGAATAGGTGGGGTTCCCGGATCGCTTACAAACGACGCAGGGGTCGGGCGCCGTTTTCATTGCCAACGCAGATGCTTCGGCCTCAAGGAGGCGCTTTCCATGATCGACACCACCGATGCAATGCTCATGTGAGCAGATGTAGTGCAAAAGCGCGCATGTGTTCTATGACGTTCATGCCCTTGCAGTACGGCCAGTGTGACGAGAATCCCCTCTTTCAATCGCGCTGACCAGTCGCGCGGATAGGCGAGCTGGCTGCTGTTCCCGCATCGACGTCCTGTTCGTATCGGTCGTCTGCACAAACACGTCAAAACCCGCGCCGATGCAGTGGTACGATCATTAGCAAAGTTCGGGCACTTGGGGAGAATCTGAGATGGACATTGGCAGCATCAACTGGGCGTTTATCGCGACTGTCGTTATTGTGGTGGGAGTAATGCTCGTCGCCTACAAGTGCTCGAGCTGATCTTCTCCCCGGCGTGAACAAGTTTAGTTATTACCCGACGAGAGCCCCGGCCTGCGCTGTGCCTTGGGCGAGATCCTCGTCGCGACAGGCAATAGGCCAAACGCAGGGCTATCGACAGCCTTGAGCCGGTAATGTCGGAGATTGACGCCTTGTGCGGTGTGCCGCCCGATTGCATGGAATGAGGAGCACAGAATGAGCAGGAAGAAGCACCTCGAAAGACTTACGAAACAGGCGCTGGCTGGCATTGGTGAAAGCAGTGACGACATCTGTAAGCACGAGGGGCCTGTCACCTACTTGGGCGTCCAAGCTCAGAAATTGCTCCAGGGGAAGGCCAAGAGTGACGACGCGGAACCACCGAACAAGGATGGGGTTGATGTAGAGACGTTCTCGGTGTCGGGGCGGAGAATCTTTACGAAACGGTATGAATACGGCCGCCCCTCTTTGTATTTTGATGGAGAAGTGGACCCTGAGATTGTCGACGAATGCATCGAGGTGCTGAGACGGCACCTCGATGCGCGGCTAAGATGACAATAGACCACCCGACCCACGCAAACAGCGCTCCCCAAAGCGGCAGTTACCCCTGCCGCTTTTAAGTTGGGAGCTGGATCGCGGCGCCGGGTGATTGCTTTCATGACGAGGACGCATGCCTGTGATTTTGCTGTCCAATCGTAGTCGATCCGGTCAGTACGCGCGTGAATTCCCCTCGGTACAACAGTCCGTAACTTTTGGAGCGCTTGGGGTGAAATTATCCTGTGGCTGTTTGGAAAGAACCGCCAGTTGCGGGGCGACTGGAGCGCGCGTGTCGTAGGGATAGCACGTGTCGGATGAATTTTTTTGACACACAGGATTGCATCGGAGTATTGGTGGATTCGGTACTGGGAATTGTCGGCGGCAGCGGGCTCTACGATCTGCCTGGTCTGCATAATGCCCGGTGGGAGCGCATCGACAGCGCATGGGGGGAGGTGTCGGACGACATCCTGTTTGCCGAGATTGATGGCTTGCCCATTCGGTTCCTGCCGCGCCATGGCCTGGCCCCATCTGAGATCAACTACCGCGCGAACATTGATGCCCTGAAAAGGACTGGTGTCACCGATCTGGTGTCATTCTCCGCGTGCGGTTCGTTGGATGAGCGCCTCGCGCCTGGACACTTCGTCCTGGTGGACCAGTTCATCGATCAGACGCGCGACCGCCCTCGAAGTTTTTTCGGAAACGGCTGCGTGGCGCATGTATCCATGGCCGAGCCAGTCAGCCCGACTCTGGCCGGCTATGTTCAACAAGCCTTAGAGCGGGAGGCCGTGGCTCATACGCGGGGCGGCACATATGTCGTAATCGAGGGCCCGCAGTTCTCTTCCCGGGCCGAGTCCCTGCTTTACCGCTCATGGGGGTGCCACGTTATCGGGATGACGAACATGCCCGAGGCGCGGTTAGCCCGGGAGGCAGAACTGTCTTACACCACCGTAGCGATGGTGACTGACTACGACTGCTGGCGCGAGAACCACGCGGCAGTGGACGTGGAGAGCGTACTCGCGGTGATGAAGGACAACACCTCCCGCGCCCAGGTCGTCATCCAGGGCCTCGCAGCCGTGTTCCCGCGTCGCCATCCGCCTTGTTCGGTTGGCTCCGACCGTGCACTTGAGGGTGCCATCGTTACCCCGCCAGGACACCGTGACCTCGAGCTGATGCAAAGGCTCGATACGATCACGGGCCGGGTCTTGGGGGAGTCGCTGGAGAACAACGATTAGGCGTTGAAGGCGGCACGCAATATCGGGGTGTTTGAGCAGTTAGCCGGAGTTTCTCCAGTTTGCGAAATCGGAGTTACTCTATGGGTGCGAAGCTATTCAAGGAGGATGGAACATGCCGGACAGTGGGAGCAAACGCCTCGTCAGAATTGCCCGAACCCGGGCGATGGCGCTGGACGTCTACAAGGATCTGGATTTAGCGAGGGAGTTCCTGCGGCGGCCCCACCATATGTTCAATGGGCGCTCTCCGCTGGAGGTGGCTGCAGCCAGTGAGGAGGGTACCAAAGCCGTAGTGGAGACGCTTGGTCGGCTAAAGTACGGCTCGGCCTCCTGATGCGGGCGTTGCCATCGGTGGAGGGTGAATCAAGAGGTGGTTATGGCCAAACCTACGCGTGCGGAAATTCGCCGGTATCTGAACCAGGCTTCGAGAGAATCGCTCGCTGCGGAAGGGATCACGTGGAGCGATAAGCAGTGGCGGCGGATTGTCTCTGCCGCGCGGAATGCGCAGCCTCAGCGCTCGGCGGCACCGTCCGCGAAGGAAATAACAGATCCGAGGGAGGTCGCCGAGTCTCTCACGCAGGCCTACATCCGTGCTATCAATGCGCGCCGTGACAAGGGTTGAGGCTTCTGGCGGGGCGTTTGACGTCAACAAGGTGGGGATGCAGCTGTTGTCCAAACCGCTCTCCGATATCCAGTAATCAATGACTTGGCGCGATGCCTCGGCTAAGGTTTTGGACAACTTGTCCTTGGTGTGATACTTTCAACATCAAGTCCTTGCAGCGGTATCGACAACTGCATGGCATGCAGGAGGTCGGCGGTTCGATCCCGCCTGGCTCCACCAGATTCCCGATCGACAACGGCCCCTGCTTTGGGGCCGTTGTCGTTTTTGGTGGTGGTGGGCGGTCCGGAAAGACACTGAGCGCAGCGATGGAGATGATCCCTTGGGCCTCTCGTTGAACTGGTTGGGCGCGATCTTTCTCTGGCCGGGCATCGCCTTCATGGACTGGTTCTCCCGCACGTTTCCCTACGTCGTGATCCGTTACGGGTTCGGTTTCTCGGCGGAGTCCTACATGTTCTGGGCCTTCGTCGTCTCCATGGCATTCTGGTTGACGACCCTGCTGCTTTGCCTGTACGCGCTACGAACCCTCATGCGGCGTCGACGCCGCACAGACTGATGGCCGCCCGGCTTTCGGCCCATGCTGCCGACTGTCACATCGGCAGGGGGGTGCATTTTTTGTCAGATACGTTATGCTTTTTCAAGTTGTCAGGCGATTCTTACAAAATTCTTGTACAGGGGTTGCACGGATCGCCGAAAGAGATTATATTGATGCATATGTTGTACAGTATTTAGGAGTTTTGAATACCTGTCTGTCCTTGCTGAAGTTCTTCTCGCGTTGGCGCACCCTGTCCCCTTAGTCTGCGCCACCCGGCCCATCCCCCAGGCGGCCGGGTTTTTTTTGCCTGCAACATTCGTTCTGTCTATCAAATTGAAATTTTTGATAGACAGAACGAATGTTTTTGCGAAGAACTCAGAGGAGGGGTATCAGGCGCTGCCGAGATCTCGGCCGGATCGTGGCTGTTGGGTGCCGCCGGGGCCGTAAGCTGCCTGGTCACTTTCCATCGGCTCGCCGCGCAGGACTTCCAGCAGCCGGTGGTTGTCTTCCAGGCTGCGGCGGATGATTGCCCCACAGGCTTCGTTCATCGCCTGCCCTTGTTGCAGGCTGCGGAGCAGTGTCGCCCACAATTCCTGAACCGCGTCGTCGCTACTGCGCGAGAGCAGTTCGTTCATGCCGGAGTTGGTGTCGGGCAGCCCCTGGGCGAGAACCATCGCCCGGCGCTGCGCGTCCAGCGTCTGAACATCATCCAGTAGCGCCATCTTGCGCTGGACGGCCGCGCCGAGCGCAGCAAGATCACGACCGGCGATGCACCGTTGTTCCTCAATCAGGGCATCCTGCAGGTGTTCGCTGCGCTCCAGCAATTCCGTCAGCAGTGATGCCAGCGTTGCGCTTGTTGTTGCCGTCACGATTATCGCTCCAGCAGGCCTTCAAGTTCGATAAAGCGCCCCGCAATGGCGTCGGCGTCGATGGGGTAGTTGCCATCGGCGATGCTCTGGCGAATGGCTTCCACACGTGCCATGTCCACGTCCGGTGTTTGCCCGATGGCGGCGCCAATGGCCTGCAAGCGCTCGGACTGATTGGCCGTGAGCTCGGCGGATGCCGAGCCAGCGTTGTCGCCCGTCGCCTGGCTACCAGGTCGATTGGTCACTTCGCTGGTCTGGCGATTGCGCAGGCTCTCGGCCAGTGCCCGATCAACGCCCTGGTTTCCGCCGTTAATTGGATTGGTCATCCGATTACTCCTAAGCCGCTTTTCGGCCGTCGCAACTGTCATGGAGCGACCCTTCGCTCCTTACTCGACTGTGATCGGCAGCCCGTGCTGAAACTTTAGCCCGCCGATCAGATTTCGATGGTCGAGTCCCGCGGCGTTCAGAGCCGCACTCTAACACGGCCATCTCCAATGATTTCGCCCTCGATCACTCGCTGGGACTGCACGTTTCGTACCCGAATACGATCGCCCATCGCGCCACCTTCCATCGCCTCGCCACGCATGCTGACCTGGGCGGAGCCACTGCTGGCCAGCACCGTTACGGTCTGACCGCGGCGTACCAGTTCAGGGAGCGTGATCATCGCTGGAGTGAGTACCTCCCCGGACCGGGCTGGTCGCCGCAACTCCATGCCCACCACCTGATCGGCCTCCGTGAAATAGCCATGGCCCAAAGTGCCGACGTTGACCTCCAGCAGACTCAGGTCTGCTTCCCGCAGACGTTCGCCGCGGCTGAGCGTGCGGCCAACGGTGTAGACCTCCACAAAGCTGTCCACCTGGGCCGATACGTAGATCGTCCATGGGGCCTGGTCGGCGCAGCGCACGCCGATGGTGGTGCGGCCACCCTGGCGATTGGTCTGGTGCTGAAAGGTCTCCAGCGGCAGGCTGCACTGGCGTAGCCGCAAACGCGGGTCGAGTCGCCCGATGGTCACCTGGCCGCGTTGGCCGGGCGAGAGCAGTTGCCCCTCTGCGTAAACGCGGGCGGCATCGCGAATGCTCTCCAGTGACTGAACACCGTTTGCCGCACCGGCCAAAAGGGGCGTCAGCAGCAGCAACGTCAGAACGATGACGCCCAGTGCCGGAAAACCGACGCTCGAAGTTGTGACGCCGGTCAGCGTTGTGTCGTGCCTGCCACGGATAAGCTCTGTCACGTGTGTGATCCTCATGCCTTCAAAGGCTTGCAGATCAGGTATGCAGTAACGGTGCCAACATCGACCGCCCTGGGTGAATCCGGTGGGCTTCAGAAACCAGGCACGCGGTCGATAGGGTGGACAATAACGACAACGCGAGATAACGCACATGGCCAGCATCATAGAAACGGTGGACCAGCGAACCAATCTGGTCGGCCAGAACCGGCTGGAGTTGCTGCTGTTCAACCTGAACGGTGCACAGATCTTCGGAATCAACGTGTTCAAGGTGTGTGAGGTCATTCGCACGCCCAAGCTGATCCGCATGCCGCATGCCCATCCGGCGGTGGCCGGGGTCGCCCATATTCGCGGCAAGACCATTGCCGTGCTCGATCTGAGCCTGGCAACCACCGGCAAGCCGGTGGATTCCAGCGGTGAAACCTCGATTATCGTCACCGAGTACAACCGCACGACCCAGGGGTTCGTCGTCCGTGGCGTTGATCGCATCGTTAACCTGAACTGGCAGGACATCATGCCGCCGCCCAGCGGTGCCTCCGGCTCGGCCTACCTTACCGGCGTGACGCGGGTAGATGACCGACTGGTGCAGATCGTGGATGTGGAAAAGGTGATGGCCGAAGTCACCAGGGCGGAGCGCGTCGCAGCCGCGAGTGAACAGGAGTCCAGGGACGACGCCATCGACCGTCACGTACTTGTGGTGGATGACTCCGTTGTTGCGCGCAAACAGGTGCGGGATACCCTGCAGCAGATCGGCGTGCAGGTGAGCCTGGCCAAGAATGGTGAAGAGGCGCTCGCAATGCTGGATCAATGGGCGGGTGCGCCGGCGGGAACGCCCCTCGAGTCCATGCTGATGGTGATTTCCGATATCGAAATGCCGCGCATGGACGGCTATACGCTGACCTCCGAGATCCGCAAGCGGGACAATCTCAAGCACCTGCATGTGCTGCTGCACACCTCGCTCAGTGGTGTGTTCAACGGCAACATGGTGAAACGCGTTGGTGCCGACGACTTCCTCGCCAAGTTTGCCGCCGACGAGTTGTCAAAGAAGGTCACGGAACGCCTGGACGCAGCCTGATAGACTAGCCAGGGAGTGGCGACGACTGTCGCCGCTTCTTTCTTTCAGACAGATTAAACGGGAGCGCGGCTTGTCTGCAGGCAGGCAAATTGATCCGGACCATTACCAGGCCTTCCGGGGTTTTCTGGAGCAATCCTGCGGGATCGTTCTGGGTGACAACAAGCAGTACCTGGTATCGAGTCGCCTGGGCCAGTTGATGGTTCGGGAGGGGATCGCCAACCTTGGTGAACTGGTGCGGCAGGTGCAGAGCAATCGCGCCGGCGGCCTGCGTGGCCGTGTAATCGAGGCCATGACCACCAACGAAACCCAGTGGTTTCGTGATCTCTACCCGTTTTCCATTCTGCAGGAGCGGCTGTTTCCCGAGTTCGTCAAGGCTGGAAAACCCCGCGTCCGGATCTGGTCTGCCGCCTGTTCCTCCGGGCAGGAGCCTTATTCCATCAGCATGGCGCTGCAGGAATTCATTGCCGCCGGGCAGCGTCTGGAGGCAGAAATCGTTGGCACCGATATCTCTCCCGCCATGGTCGCCCAGGCGCGTCTTGCCCGCTATGGCGGCAGTGCCATCAGCCGTGGGCTGTCCCTTGAGCGGCGCAAACGTTTCTTCCAGCAGGTCGACGACGATACCTGGGAGGCACGGCCCGAGATCCGCGGCAGGGTGAAGGTTCAGAGCCACAATCTGCTCGAGAGCTTCACGAGTCTTGGCCGTTTCGACCTGATCTTCTGCCGCAACGTCCTGATCTATTTCTCGGCGCAATCCCGCGAGGATATCCTGCGGCGGATGTGCCAGCAGCTGTCACCGGGCGGCTACCTGATTGTTGGTGCTTCGGAGTCATTGGCCCGGCATGCCGATGATCTGGAGATGGTGCGCAGCCACGGCGGCGTACTCTACCGCTTGCGCAACAAGGTGACTGAGCGTCGTTAGCCCGGAGTTTCGAGCGATGGCGGCAAGACCTTGCCGCCGGCTTGCCGCCGGAGCCCTGTCAAAATTCCGCCTGTTCGGGTTATCGGCGCTTGGGCCGAAAGCTTGACCCCGGCCCTGGCGCCGCACCGCTGCGGCGTTCCTCACCGCTAAACCCTGTTGTTTCCTTTGTGATCGTCCTCCTGGCGACGCGCTGGCACACCTTTCGCATAACCCCTCTCGAACAATCGTGAGGGCAGGTCATGAGCATATCTCTGGACAAGGCAATGGGTCTGCACGCGGCGGCGCTGAAGCTGCGCGGTGAGCGCCACCAGGTGCTGTCGCAGAACCTGGCCAATGCGGACACCCCGAACTACAAGGCGCGGGATTTCGATTTCCAGGCCGCGCTGCGGGCGGCAGAAGGCTCGCAGCGCGGTGGGCAACTGCAGATGGCGACCACCCACGGCAATCATCTGCGCGCGCAAGCCGGCGGCAACGCCTCCATGGAACTGCTCTACCGCCAGCCCTACAGCCCATCGCTGGATGGAAACACGGTGGAGAGCAACGTGGAGCAGGCCCAGTTCGCGGAGAACGCGGTGGGATATCAGGCCAGTCTGAATTTTCTCGGTGATCGCATCACCGGTCTTATCGGCGCGATTCGAGGGGAGTAGGGAGCATGTCTCTGTTCAAGGTGTTTGACGTTGCAGGGTCAGCCATGACGGCGCAGTCCCTGCGTCTGAACATGACCGCCAGCAACCTGGCCAATGCCGAGACCATGGCCGGCACGCCGGAGGCCGCCTACAAGGCGCGGCATCCCGTGTTCTCGGCCACGCTGCAGGCGGTGCGCGGCAACGATGGCAATACCGTTGGCGTGCGGGTGCGGGATGTCATCGAGAGCGAGGCGCCGAACAAGGCACTGCACATGCCCGATCACCCCGAGGCGGACGAGAACGGTTACGTGTACCGCTCCAACGTCAACACGGTGGAAGAGCTGGTCAACATGATCTCGGCCTCCCGCTCCTACCAGAACAACGTGGAGGTGATGACCACCTCCCGCGATTTGCTGCTGCAGACCCTGCAGCTTGGCCGGTAGTGTCGTGAATCATGAGTTCGTCATCTTGCTGCGGGTCGGCAAAACGCTGTCGCAAGGCGGCATCGCGAAGGCGTGGCGGGCCCACGTCGAGCGATGCCAACACCGCGACAGCGTTTTGCCGACCTGCCCTTCGGGAGCCAGTGCGCGCCTCGCTGGCGGTGTTGCAGCTCCTCACCATAGCGACGGCTATGGCTCGTCGCCGCGCCTAGCCAGCAAGGCGCGCACTGGCTCAGAAAGGTGACGAACTCATGATTCACGACACTAGGAGGCTGACGGATGTTTGACGCATTGACCGCCGGAAATGGTGTGGGCAGTGGGACGCAACCCAAGGACGCCGTGGGCAAGGGCAACGACGAGCTGGGTCAGGACGATTTTCTCAAGCTGATGATCACCCAGTTCCAGAACCAGGATCCGTTCCAGCCCATGGAGAGCGGCGAATTCCTGGGTCAGCTTGCGCACTTCACCAGCGCCAACGGCATCACCGAACTGCAGAAGTCCTTCGACAAGTTCGCTGCATCCATGACCACGGATCAGGGCCTGCGGGCCGCGAGCCTGGTGGGGCGCGATGTGCTGGTCGAGAGCAACCGCGGTGCGCTGCGTGAAGGCGAGTCCATGGGCGGCGCCGTCAAGAACCTGTCGGGCGTCGATAACGTGACGGTGCGCATCGAGAACGCCGCCGGCGAACTGGTCCGGGAATTGCCGCTGGGTGCGGCTTCCGGTTCGCAGGCGAGCTTCAACTGGGATGGCACCAATAACCGCGGTGTGCGCATGCCGCCGGGCGAATACCGCATCAGCGCCCAGGGCACCCGCAACGGTGAAAGCATCAGCCTGGGCGTGCTCTCCGGCGCACGGGTGAACAGCGTGACCCTGGGGCAGGGTGGGCAGAGCCCCATGCTCAGTCTTGACGGTGTCGGTGACAAGCCGCTCTCCGATGTTCGGCAAATTCAATAATCGAGGACAAAAGCCATGTCGTTCAATATCGCACTGTCCGGCCTGAACGCCGCCTCCGCGGACCTGGACGTGACCAGCAACAACATTGCCAACACCGGCACGGTGGGCTTCAAGGAGTCCCGTGCCGAATTTGCCGATATCTTCGCGACCTCCCAGCTGGGTCTGTCGCAGAACGCCATCGGCCAGGGTGCCCGGCTGTCGAACGTGCGCCAGCAGTTCAACCAGGGGCAGTTCGACTTCACCGGTAACAGCCTGGATCTCGCCGTCAGCGGCACCGGCTTCTTCCGGCTGAGTCAGGAAGGCTCTATCTCCTACTCGCGCAACGGCGCATTCGAGCTCAATCGCGATGGTTTCATCGTCAACGCCGACGGCAAGCAGCTCACCGGCTTTACCGCCAATACAGACGGCAACCTCACCGGTGCCCTTGGCCCGCTGCAGGTGAACACCGGCGACGTGCAGCCGAGTGCCACGGACAATATGGAGCTGAACGCCAACCTGGACGCGACCCAGGAGCCGCCGGCACTCGCTTTCGATGAGGAGAACCCGGAGACCTACAACTTCTCGACCTCCACCACCATCTTCGACTCTCTTGGTCGCTCGCACCTCTCCACCCTTTATTTCGTGAAGGGGGCCGCGGATAACGAGTGGCAGGTGTACACCGATGTCAACGGCAACATTAGCGCGCCCACCGACGTGGTGTTTAACCCGGACGGTTCGCTGAGCACCGTGAATGGTGCTGCCGATCCGAATGTGGATTTCACCTTCGCCGCGGCTGACACCGCCGGCGTCGAGGGCGCGAACGATCTGGACATCACCGTCGACTTTGGCGGCCTGACCCAGTTCGGCACGCCGTTCAACGTCGCCGAGCTGCGCCAGAACGGGTTCACCGCCGGCCAGTTCTCCAGTCTGGATGTGGAGAGTGACGGCACCATCTTCGGCCGCTACACCAACGGCCAGTCCCTGGTGCTTGGCCAGCTCGCCCTGGCGCGCTTCCCCAGCCCGGAGAAGCTCACCCAGACCGGCGACACTGCCTGGGTGGAAAGCTTCGAGTCCGGTGCGCCGGTGCTCGGCAACCCCACGCAGTCCGGCCTGGGCTCGATCCAGGCAGGTGCCCTTGAGCAGTCCAACGTCAATATCACCGAGCAGCTGGTGAAGATGATCACGGCGCAGCGCAACTTCCAGGCCAACGCCAAGATGATCTCGACCCAGGACCAGGTGACCCAGGAAATCATCAACATCAGGTAATCGCCATGGACCGTCTTGCCTATCTGGCCATGACCGGCGCCAAGCACGCACTGCAGGCGCAGCAGCACAACAGCCATAACCTGGCCAACGTCAACACGCCGGGTTTTCGTCAGGACCTGGATCAGCTGATTTCCCAGCCGGTCCGGGGGCCTGGCTATGCAAGCCGGGTGTACTCCTCGGAGACATCCATCGGCCATGACTTCCGTCCCGGCAGCGTGATGACCACCGGCCGGGATCTGGACGTGGCCATCAACGGCGACGGCTGGTTCGCGGTGCAGGGGCTGGACGGTGGCGAAGCCTACACCCGCCGGGGTGATCTGCGGATTTCCTCGGTGGGTTTGCTGGAGAACGGTGCCGGCCATCCGGTGCTCGGCGATGCTGGTCCGGTGGCGATTCCGCCGGCGGACAAGGTCGAGATCGGCCAGGACGGCACGGTGTCCATCGTGCCTGCCGGCGCTCCGGCGGATCAGCTGGTGGTGCTCGACCGCATCAAGCTGGTGGACCCGGCGGTGGAAGAACTCCGCAAGGGCGAGGATGGCCTGTTCCGCCTGCCGGATGGTGGCATTGCGCCGCCGGATGGGGCGATCCGGGTCACCAGCGGCGCGCTGGAAGGCAGCAACGTCAACTCGGTTGAGGCGCTGGTCAAGATGATCGACCACGCCCGGCAGTTCGAGACCTACGTGAAGCTGCTGAACAAGGCGGAAGAAAACGACAACGCCAGCAGTGCGCTGCTGCGCGCTCAAGGTTAACGGAGGCACATAGCCATGAATCCAGCACTCTGGGTCGCCAAGACGGGCCTCGATGCCCAGCAGACGCGCATGCAGGTGGTGTCTAACAATCTGGCCAACGTCAACACCACCGGCTTCAAGAAGGACCGGGCGGTGTTCGAGGACCTGGTCTACCAGACGGTACGCCAGGCCGGTGGACAGGAAACCCAGGACACCCAGCTGCCCACCGGGCTTTCGCTAGGCACCGGTGTTCGGGTGGTCGCCACCGAGAAACAGCACACCCAGGGCAACCTGATGCAGACCGGCAACTCCCTGGACGTCGCCATCGAGGGGCGCGGCTTTTTCCAGGTGCTGCAGTCCGACGGCACCATTGCCTACACCCGTGACGGCTCGTTCCAGGTGAACGCCGACGGCGAGATGGTGACCTCCAGCGGCCAGCTGCTGCAGCCCAACATCAACGTGCCGCCCAACACCGAGCAGATCAATATCGGCCGTGACGGCACCGTGAGCGCCAAGGTCCCGGGTCAGGCCCAGCCCATCCAGGTGGGCAATATCCAGCTCGCCGAATTCATCAACCCGGCGGGCCTCGAGCCCCTGGGGCAGAACCTCTACGCCGAGACCGGCGCCAGCGGCAACCCGCAGATCGGCGTGCCCGGGCTGAACGGCCTGGGGCAGGTGATGCAGGGCGCACTGGAGAGTTCCAACGTCAACATCGCCGAGGAACTGGTGAACATGATCGAGACGCAGCGGGCCTTCGAGACCAACACCAAGGCCATCTCCACTTCGGACCAGATGCTGCAGTTCATCACCACGAACATTTGACCGGCGGAGCCGGGGGGCACGTCATGATGAAGAAAATCACAATGCTTGCAGGCCTCATGCTGCTGGCCGGTTGCGCCACAGTACCGGATCACGCCCGCGAACCGCCAGCGCTGCCGCAACCCGTGGTGAAGGAGCAGCCCCGTCAGGTCAATGGCGCCATTTTCCAGGCGGGCCGCGATCAGCGGCTGTTCGAGAACCGTACGGCGCTGCGCCCGGGTGACCTCATCACCATCATCCTCGAAGAGGAAACCGGTGCCAGCAAGCAGGCCAGCACCAACGTCAGCAAGAGCAGTGACACCAACATCGGCACGCCCCAGGTGTTCGGCCGCGACGTCACCGTCAGGGGCAACCCGCTGTCTGCCTCGGCAAGCGCCGACCGTGACTTCAACGGCAGTGGCAACGTCAACCAGCAGAACGAGCTGACCGGCGTGCTCACCGCAATCGTGGTGGACGTGCATCCAAGCGGCATCCTGGTCGTGCAGGGCCAGAAGAAGCTCACCATCAACCACGGCGACGAATACATCACGTTGACCGGGCTGGTGCGGCCCGACGATGTGCGCCCGGACAACACCGTGTCTTCCACCCGGGTGGCCAACGCCCAGGTGGCGTATACCGGCACCGGCACCCTTGCCGATTCCAACCGGATGGGCTGGATGCAGCGCATCTTCAACTCGCCGCTTTGGCCCTTCTGAGGACGATGAACATGATGGCAATCAAGCGGATCTTCGTGTTCACCGTACTCTGCCTGCTGGCCGGAAGTGCCTGGGCCGTGAACGGCGAGCGCATCAAGGACCTGGCTTCGGTGCAGGGCGTGCGCTCCAACCAGCTGGTGGGCTACGGCCTGGTGGTGGGGCTTGATGGAAGCGGTGACCAGACCACCCAGACACCGTTCACCACCCAGAGCATTCGCAGCATGCTGGCCGCCCAGGGCGTGCAGTTGCCCGAGGGCATCAACCTGCAGACCAACAACGTGGCAGCGGTGATGGTAACGGCGGAACTGCCGGCCTTTGCCCGCTCGGGCCAGACCATCGATATCACGGTTTCATCTCTCGGGAATGCCCGCAGTCTGCGTGGCGGCAACCTGTTGCTCACCCCTTTGCGCGGCGCCGACGGCGAAGTCTACGCACTGGCCCAGGGCAACCTTGTAGTGGGTGGTTTCGGGGTAGAGGGCGCCGACGGAAGCCGTGTCACCGTCAACGTTCCCAGCACCGGCCGCGTGCCCAATGGCGCATCGGTGGAGCGGGAAGTGCAGAGCCCGTTCGCCTCCGGCGATTCCGTGGTGTTGAACCTGCACACCGGCGATTTCACCACCGCCCGTCGTCTCGCCGATGCCATCAACGATTCCCTGGGGCCGCAGACGGCTGCTGCCCGGGATGCGGTGTCGGTGGAAGTTCGCGCGCCCCGCGATCCTGACCAGCGGGTGGGCTTTGTGTCCTTTCTGGAGAACATCCGGGTTGATCCCGGTGACGCCCCGGCGCGGGTCATCGTCAACTCCCGCACCGGAACGGTGGTCATTGGCAGCCACGTGCGCGTGCGCGCCGCTGCCGTGACCCACGGCAGCCTCACCGTGACCATCAGCGAGGACTTCCAGGTGGGTATGCCGGCGCCGTTTACCGATGCAGACCCGGTGGTGGTGCCTGATACGCAGATCGACGTGGTGGAGGAAGCGAACCCCATGTTCATCTTCGGCCCCGGCGTCGAGTTGCAGGAAATTGTCAACGCGGTGAACCGCGTCGGCGCGGCCCCAGGGGATCTGGTGTCGATCCTCGAAGCCCTGAAGCAGGCCGGCGCCTTGCGGGCGGAGTTGATCATTATCTGAGAGTGGTGGCCTGGTCGGGAGCTGTCTGGTGCGTTACGCGCTTTGCGCTAACGCACCCTACAACCCGATCCAGCCCCCACCCCCCGTAGGGTGCGTTAGCGCGCAGCGCGTAACGCACCGAACCAACAACCAACGAAGCCACAACCGAGACGAAAGAGCACCAACCCATGACGCTCACCCCAGCCGAAGCCAACATCTTCGACACCTCCGCCGCCACGCGCATGCGTCGCAGCCTCGGTGAGCAATCCGAAGACGGCATTCGCGAGGTTGCGAAGCAGTTCGAGTCACTGTTCGTGCAGATGATGCTGAAGAGCATGCGTGCCGCAACCCCCGGCGACGGTCTTTTCTCCAACGCCGGCACCGATCAGTACCAGCAACTCTACGACCAGCAGATGGGCCTCGCCGTGACCCAGGGTGACGGTCCCGGTTTCGGGATCGCTGCCATGGTGGAACGCCAGCTCCGGGAACAGGTCGGCTTCGACAACCCGGCCCCGGTGACCGGCGGCAAGGGAATCCAGGACTACGGTCGCCTGCCGGTGATGCGTATTCAGGAGGCGCCAACGCCGGATGTGGCTCCCAAGCCCGGAGCCCCCACGGGCAAGGCCACCGGCCTGGGCGGCAAGGGTGATGGCTGGGAAAAGCCGGAAGACTTCGTCCGGGACATCTGGCCTGCGGCCAGGGCCACGGCGCAGGAACTGGGTGTGGACCCCCGTGCACTGGTTGCGCAGGCGGCGCTGGAAACCGGCTGGGGCCGGCACGTCATCCGCAAGGCGGACGGTGAGGGCGCCAACAATCTGTTCGGTATCAAGGCGACACCGGGCTGGCAGGGTGACCGCGTGCGGGTACCGACGCTGGAATACCGTGGTGGTATCCCGCAACGGGAGATGGCCGAATTCCGGGCCTACGATTCCCTGGAGGACAGCTTCCGCGACTACCTGCAGTTTCTGAACAACAACCCCCGGTATGCCGGGGCGCTCAAGGTCAGTGATGACCCGGTTGCATTTACCAATGCTTTGCAGCAGGCCGGCTATGCCACGGACCCGCATTACGCCCGCAAGATCCAGCAGATCATGGGCGGCGATATCCTCCGGGCCACGCTGCCGGAATTAAAGAATGACGCACCGCGGACGACACCCTTGTAACCACGGGTCGCCGCCTTCGTGCGGCCACCCCCAGGAGTAAGTGAGCATGGCCAATATTTTCGGTACAAGTGTCTCCGGTCTGCTAGCCACCCAGCGGGCGTTGGCGACCACTGGCCATAACATTTCCAACGTCAACACCGAAGGCTACAGCCGGCAGCGGGTGGATTTCTCCACCCGCATTCCCAGCGGCAGCAGCCAGGGCTTCATCGGCACCGGGGTGCAGACGGACAGCGTGCGCCGGGTATTCGACCAGAGCCTCGAGACCGCGCTGCAGAAGAACATTGCCGAGTTCTCCCGGCTGGACACGCTGGCCAACTTCAATGGCCGGGTGGACAACCTGCTGGCGGACAAGGATGCCGGCGTTTCGCCGGCGTTGCAGTCGTTCTTCGACGCGGTGCAGGATGCCGCCAACGACCCCACATCCACCTCGGCGCGGCAGGTGCTGCTGTCCGAGGCGGAAAGCCTGGTCAGCCGCTTCGAACTCGTGAATCAGCGGCTGGATGAGCTGGAGCGCGATGCCAACAACCGCATCCAGCTCGGCGTCTCCGAGATCAACGAACTGGCCGGCTCCATCGCCAGGCTCAACCAGGAGATCGTCCAGGCCCAGGGCCGCACCGGCCAGCCGCCCAACGATCTGCTGGACAAGCGCGATCAGCTCATCAAGCAGCTCTCCGAGAAGGTGGGCGTGACCACGGTGCCGGAGTCCGGTGGCGCGATTAACGTCTTCATCGGTAATGGCCAGGCGCTGGTGGTGGGCAATTCCACCAACCAGATCTCGGCGGTGCGCAGCCAGTTCGACCCCAACCAGTTCGAGATCGCCTACCAGCGTCCGGGGGGTGGGCAGGTCAATATCACGCGGAACCTTACCGGTGGCGAGGTGGGCGGGTTGCTGGACTTCCGCCGCGAGGTACTTGAGCCGACCCGCAATGACCTGGGCCGCCTTGCCGCCACCATTGCCACCACCTTCAATGAGCAGCACCGCCTGGGCATGCAGTTCGAGTCGACGCCGCCCGGCCTTGGCCAGGACTTCTTCTCACTGCCCGGGCCCCAGGTGCTGCCTAGCCAGAATAACTCGGCCGGGGTGGGTTCACCCATCGTGGATTTCGACGCCGCCACGATCAGCGATCTCACCGGCTCCGACTATCGCCTGACCTTTGACAATGGTGACTGGACGCTGCTGCGCCTGCGCGACAATACCAGTCAGGTCGTTGACGACAGTGGCCCGCAGGTCATTGATGGGCTGAGCATTGATGTCAGCGGGCTCGGCGCCGCCGACGGTGACAGCTTCCTGCTGCGACCCACCAAGCAGTCGTCGGCGCGCATCGACGTGAACCTGCAGCGGCCGGGGCAGATTGCCCTCGCCAATCCGCTGACTGGCGGCGAGGTGACCACCGCCAGTGGTCAGGCCATCAATACCGGGAGTGGTCAGCTGGACCGCATTTCCGTCTCGGCCTTCGACCCCGATCAGCTCGACAACTTCCGCGCCGATGGGCCGCTCACCTTCACCTTTGATGCGGCGGCCAGTGCCTTTCAGGTCACCGACGCCAATGGTGCCGCAGTCGCCAGCATCGACTACGATCCAGCCACCCAGGGCAACGGCATCAACGCGGAAGTCGAGACCGCGGAGTTTGGCACCTTCAGCCTGCGCCTTTCCGGCGTACCGGCGGATGGTGACGCCTTCGAGGTCAAGGCCAACGACAATGGTGTGGGCGACAACGCCAACGCCCTGCAACTCGCCGAACTCGCCAACGAGGGAACCGCCCAGGGTGGCGCTGCCACCTACCAGGAGTTCTACGGCAGCATTGTCGGCCGGGTCGGTACCGAGACCTTGCGGGCCCAGAGCAATCGGGATGCCCAGGAGGCGCTGGTCGACCAGGCCCGGCAGGCGAGGGAATCTGTGTCCGGCGTCAACCTGGAAGAAGAGGCCGCAAAATTGCTGCAGTTCCAGCAGGCGTTCCAGGCCAACGCCCAGGTCATTACCGTGGCCAACGATGTTTTCCAGACGCTGCTCGGTGCGATCCAGAGGTAAGCCATGCGTGTCTCTACCAATCAGTTCCAGCAGACCAGCACCAATTCGATCCTCGATCAGCAGTCGAAGCTGCTGAAGACCCAGCAACAGCTGGCCACCGGGCGCAAGATTCTCACACCGTCGGATGACCCTGCCGGCGCCGCCCGGGTGCTGGACCTGGAGAAATCCATCGGTCAGGTTGAGCAGTTCAACCGCAACCTGGACCGGGCCGAGTTCGCCCTCAAGACCGAGGAGTCCGTGCTGGAAGAGACGGGCAACATCATCCAGCGGGTGCGTGAGCTGACGGTGCAGTCCCTGAATGCCACCCAGGACGGTGCCAACCGGAAAATCATCGCAGCTGAGATTCGCCAGTTGCAGGATCAGCTTGTGCAGCTGGCCAACACCCAGGACGGAACCGGTGAATTCATCTTTGCCGGTAGCAATACCCGCACGCGCCCCTTTGCGCTGGGAGATGGCGACGTCAACTACACCGGCGATCAGACCCAGCGGCTGGTGCAGGCCGGGCCGTCGCGGCAGTTGGCTACCAACCACACCGGCTTCGAGACGTTCATGCGCATCCGCGAGGGCAACGGTGAATTCACCACGGCGGCGGCCCCCGGCAATGGCGGTACAGCAGTTATCGACGGCGGCCGGATTCTCGACCGCACCGTGGCCTTTGATGGCCCTTACACCATCGCCTTCACGGAGCAGGCGAACGGCGAGCTGACCTACACGGTGAGCAATGCCGGCGGCAACTTGGTGGAGGACGCCCCCTACAACCGGGGTGACGCCATCGTGTTCGATGGCCGGGAAGTGGCCATCAGCGGAACGCCGGTGGACGGCGACAGCTTCGAGGTGGCACCGGCGGGCTTCAACAGCCTGTTCGGCATGCTCGACGACCTGGCGGCGGCACTCGAAGCCTCCGGTTCCAACGAGACCTCGGTGGACCGGTCACGGTTTCTCAATGCGGGTAATTCGGCGCTGGGCAACCTGGATCAGGCGCTGGACAACATTCTCAACATACGCAGCGAAGTCGGTGCGCGGCTCAACGCCGTGGACGGCGAGCGCCGCGCCAACGAATCCAGCCTGCTGGACTTGAGAGAGGCCAAGTCGAATATCGAGGATGTGGATTACGCCAAGGCCATCAGCGAATTGAATTTGCGTCAGGTTGGGTTGCAGGCGGCGCAGCAGAGTTATGTGCGTATCCAGGGCTTGAGTTTGTTCAATTTCCTGTAAGCGTGGGGCAAGGCCAGCGCCGCTGCGGTGCGTTACGCGCTGCGCGCTAACAGCACCCTACAGTTGGCCGTGGCCGGCCAAGCCCGCCGTAGGGTGCTGTTAGGCCGCAGGCCGTAACGCACCGATTCAGCGTTGGCCATGCCCGCCCCCAACCAAAGGGCATAAACGGCTGTCGGGTGCGCCGCTCATGGACCGTCAGCGACAGGGATGTCGCTGTCGAGCCCCCAGGGATGGGTTTACGGCGTGTCCATGAGCGGCGTACCCGGCAGCCGTTCCCCGATATCCCCCTGTAGGGTGCTGTTAGCGCGAAGCGCGTAACGCACCGCAACCCACGCCAATCAAACCCACCAACCGCAAAAATGTGACCCCCGTCACAAAAAAATCCCCTTACGCGTTAAAGTTCCCCCCACCATCGCCGTTAAACCTCCTGAACAAAGAATTCCAGCATCGCTGGAGCAAACGGTGCAGGGCACCGCGTTAACTCAGGAGTGGGAACAATGGCCCAGATCATCAACACCAACGTGCTGTCGCTGAATGCGCAGCGTAACCTCACCACCTCGCAGGGCGCCCTGGCCACCAGCCTGGAGCGTCTGTCCTCCGGCCTGCGCATCAACTCCGCCAAGGACGACGCCGCCGGTCTGGCGATCGCCGAGCGCTTCACCTCGCAGATCCGTGGTCTCAACCAGGCCAGCCGGAACGCCAACGACGGCATCTCCTTCTCGCAGACCGCCGAAGGCGCGCTCAGCACCATCGGTGACGCCCTGCAGCGGGCCCGTGAGCTGTCTATCCAGGCCGCCAACGACTCGAACTCCGCCACCGATCGGCAGGCGTTGAACGACGAAGTGCAGCAGCTCATTCAGGAAGTCAGCCGCGTCGCCAACGCCACCGAGTTCAACGGCGGCAACATTCTCGACGGCAGTCTGCAGGATATCTTCTTCCAGGTCGGCGCCAACCAGGGCCAGACCATTGCCGTCAACGGCGTGGACGCGAGGACGTCGGAGCTGGGCGTCACCGAGTTTGTCGGTGCGAATGGTCTGTCGCAGGAACAGATCAATGACGACGGTATTGCGAGCATTGGAGACATTACGATCGCCAGTGATGATTTCGACGACATCGTGGTCGATCTGACTGGCGCCGAAAGTCTTGATGACGCGGTCCGCCTGATCAACGAGCAGATCGCTGAAGATGCCGCCGCCGGCGACGACAATGCGGCTGCACTGGCTTCCGCGAACGTGCAGGCCTCACTGCGTGTAGGCAACGATGGTTCCACGACCATTGCCATCACTTCCGCTCTTGGCACCGAGGCGCTTGCCGTGACCGGCGGCCTCGTGACACTTGATGATGATGACACGACGCCGACCACGGTCGACCTCTTTGATGGCGCCGCTGCGGAGGATGTCACCCTGCGCGACATCGACGTTGCCACCCGTGAGTCGGCGACCCAGGCCATCGGTGCGCTGGACGGTGCTCTTACCCAGGTCAACAGCCTGCGTGCGGAACTCGGCGCGGTGCAGGTGCGCTTCGAGAACACCATCGCCAACCTGAGCGTCAGCTCGGAGAACCTCTCCGCTGCCCGCTCCCGCATCCAGGACGCCGACTTTGCCGCAGAGACTGCCGCGCTGACCCGTGCGCAGATCCTTCAGCAGGCCGGTACCTCGGTGCTGGCCCAGGCCAACGCGGTGCCGCAGAACGTCCTCGCCCTGCTGGGTTAATCGGGGTAGGGCAAGGTTCAGGGCGGCATTCGATCCGGATGCCGCCCTGATTTGGTGACAGGTGGAGGGCTTATGCATGGACAGGGCAGATCTCACATTGCTTGCTCCCATGATGCCCCGGCAGCAGACTGACCGTAGCCAGAATGTGCCGAGCATCGAACGTGTCGACGCCGACGGTCGGGGTCGAGCACCCCAGGTCGAGTCGGTGACCGCCGAAGATGTGGACAACGCCGTTGCAACGCTGAACGACTTTGTCCAGGTGGTTCGTCGCGATCTGCAGTTCTCGGTGGATGAAACCTCCGGGCGCACGGTCATCACCGTCCTGGACTCGGAAACCGAGGAAGTGGTGCGGCAGATCCCGCCGGAACGGCTGGTTGCCGCGGCGGAGAACGTGCAGCGGCTGCAGGGCCTGCTGTTCGAGGCAGAAGCCTGAACGGCAAGCTTCTTGCTGTAGTACGCCTCAGGTAATGAACCCCCAAGCGGTGCCTGTCCGCGTGGGTGCTGGATTGAAACCACAGGCCTATGGTTGCCGCCAGGGCGGCAAGAGTTTGCAGCGGGAGAGTGACCATGACGGGCATCAGTTCACTGGGCGTTGGGTCGGGCATCGACATCCGCGGGTTGGTGGATCAGCTCGTCGCCGCAGAACGCGCACCGCAGCAGAATCGCATCGATCGCCAAGCCGAGCGCTTCCAGACGCAGCTCTCCGCCCTGGGTCAGGTGCGCAGTGCGCTCTCTTCTTTCCAGACACAGGTCCGTGATCTGGCCCAGCAGAATAGCTTCCTCAGCACCCGTGCGACCTCTTCCAACGAAGGAGCCATCGCTGTCACCGCGAGAGATGGCGCGGATGCGGGCAATTTCGACATCCAGGTGAACCGCCTCGCCCAGGCCCAGAGCATCGCTACTGGTGCCTTCGCCAGCCGCGATGCGGTGCTTGGCAGTGGTTCGCTCACGTTCCGGTTCGGCGCGGTGGAGCAGGACGAGTCGGGCGCAGTGACCGGCTTTTCCCAGAACGCCGACAAGGCGACGCGCACGATTCAGATCGATCCTGCCAACAACACCCTGCAGGGAATCCGCGACGCGGTGAACGGTGCCGACATTGGTGTGCGCGCGAACATCGTCAACGACGGCAGCGGCGAGCGGCTGGTTTTCTCATCAACGGAGAGTGGCGAGGACAACGGCTTTCTCATCGATGTGGATTCGGCCGATGCCGCATTGAATCGACTGGCCTTCAACGAGAGCAGCACCGAGACCATCATCACCCGGTCCGCAAGCAATGCCGAGCTGACAATCGATGGACTGGCGGTGACCCGGTCATCGAATACGATTACCGATCTCATCGACGGTGTGACCCTGGATCTGCGGCAGACCACGGAAACCGCCGCCCGCATCCAGGTCGAGACTGACAACAGCGGTGCCCGTGAGGCCATCGAGGGCTTTGTCGCGGCCTTCAATGAATTGCAGGGCAAGCTGCGGGAACTGACGCGCTTCAATCCGGAAACCGAGACCGCCGGGCCATTGAATGGCAACGCCGCCGTGCGCAATATCACCAGCCAGCTGCGCAATGCCCTGACGGCACCACTGGCCGCGCTGGAAGGTCGCGAAGTCCGGGCCATGGCCGATATCGGTATCCTCACCACTCGAGAGGGTGGCCTGGAATTGAATGCCGACCGCCTCGAAAGCGCCCTTGAGCGGGACCCGGACGCCGTCGCCGCCTTGTTCGGTCGCACCGGTATTGTCGATGGTGGGGGGTTCTCCTTCGACAGCAGCCGCACCGCCACCGAGAACGGACGTTACGGCGTCAACGTCTCCGAACTGGCATCACGGGGCCGATTCTCTGGCGCCGGTATCGGCGGTGGGCCGATCAGCATCGCCGAGGGTGATAACACTTTCCGCATTCTCGTTGATGGCACGCGGTCCGAAGTGCTGACCCTGCGGCCGGGGGATTACGACAGCCCGAATGCCGTTGCCCGTGAACTACAGGCGCTGATCAATGGTTCCAGCGTTCTGCGCGATGGCAACCGCAGTGTCTCCGTCTCCTTCGATATCGAAACCAACAGCTTTACGGTGACCTCGCAGCGTTACGGCAGCGAGTCGAGCATTGCGTTCAATAGCGTTGCGGCGGGGCTCTCGGCGAGCCTGGGTATCGATGGCGGTGTGGCTACTGCCGGCACGGATGTGCAAGGCACCATCGGTGGAGTGGCAGCCGAGGGCTTTGGCCAGTTTCTTACCGGCCAGAGCGGCCCCACCAACGGGCTCAAGCTCAAGGTGGACGGTGGTCAGACGGGTGATCTCGGATCCATTACCTATTCCCGGGGAATCATGTCGGATCTCGACAGGATTCTGCAGGATTTCATCGGTGCGAACGGCTCCATCAGCAATCAGACCAACAGTCTGAACAGCCAGTTGTCGCGACTTGATAGCGATCAGGAGCGGCTTGACCGGCGCATGTCACAGGTTGAATCGCGTTACGTCGCCCAGTTCAGCGCCATGGATCAGATGGTGGCGCAGATGAACGAAACCAGCCAGTTTCTGAGTCAGCAGCTGGCGACGCTGAATTTCAACAACAACAACAACCGTCGCTGATATCGACACACTGATTTCTCAAGGTGGACTCCATGGTCAACAACAAACTCAACGCCTACCAGCAGGTCAGCAATCAGTCGGCGCAGTTCGCCGACCCCCATCGCCTGATCCAGATGCTGATGGATGGCTTCATCATGCGTGTCGCCGCCGCCAGGGGTGCGATGCAACGCAGGGAGTTCGAGCGAAAGGGCGTCGAGCTGGGCAAGGCCATTTCCATTCTCAGCGGCCTGCGGGACACGCTGGATCATGACAAGGGGGGCGAGCTTGCTGCCAACCTGGAAGGCCTGTACGACTACATGCAGCGCCGGATCCTGGAAGCCACCGCGAGCAATGACGTGGCCATGCTTGATGAAATCATCGGGCTGATGCGCGAAGTGAAAACCGGCTGGGACGGCATTCGCGACGCTGCCACCGGGGCTGCTGAAGTGAAAGCCGCTGATCCGAATGGTGTCAGTGTCAGTGGCTGAGACCACGCATGATGCCCTGGCGGGCGAGCTGCTTCGCCTGACCAGGGAAATGGTCGAGGCCGCCCGCGCCCGCGACTGGCCCGGTGTTGCCAGTCGTGAGGCCGAGCGTCGCCGCATCAATGCAAGACTGTTTGCCGAGCCCATCCCCCAGGCGCAGCGCGCCGTCGTGGCGCAGGCCATCGAGAAAGTGCTGGCCTACGACCCCGAACTCAACGAACTCGCCACCGATGCCCGCGACGAATCGGCCAACGATGTGCAGGATGCACAAGCCAACCGCAAGGCCGTTCGCGCCTATCATCGCTATTCCGCCGATTGATGAAGCCCTGAAGTCATTACGTCGCCGTAAACCGTCACATTCCTGACGCAGTCGCAAATTCGCGACACAGGTCACAGTTGCCCCGCCACGAAATTGACACTCTGACCCTGCGCGCAACAACGTCAAAAAGACGACGCGCGGTAGGTCGGTCAATCAGCGCCAGAATGAACAAAAGTCTCCGCGGCGCAGGTTGATCGCGAACGAAAACAAGAATTCGGACCGGGGGGTTCAGGGTGGTCAACGTCGTCGTATTCGATACCGATCGTGAGCGTGCAGCAGCCGTCGAAGCTGTCCTTCGTTTCCTCGAACATGATCCCACGGCAGTGCATCACCCGGATGCGCTTGCCGGCGTCCTCGGCGCCGAGGGTGAGCAGACAGCGGTTCTGCTGATCGCCGCCCATGCCGATGAGCGTCACTGGCGGGTCGTCGTGGATACACTGGTGGATGTGGCGCCATCGGTTCCCTATTTCTTCCTCACAGCCCCGGGGGATCGTCGTATCCGCCCGGTGGATGCCGGCTCCGGCTGTCTTGGCAACCTCGATCTGCCCCTCAAGCAGGCGCAATTCAGTAGCGGCCTCTCCCAGGCGCTCACTTTCAATGCCCGGCAGCGCGCCGCCGGACGCGGCGGCGTCAACGAGACGCCGCGCCTGGTGGGGCAGAGCAACGCCATGCAGCAGATCGCGCGTATGGTGCAGCAGGTGGCGCCTTCGGAAGCCACGGTGCTGATCCTGGGTGAGTCGGGTACCGGCAAGGAAGTCATTGCCCGCAATATTCATGAGCAATCCGACCGTCGCGACAAGCCCTTCGTGCCCATCAACTGCGGCGCGATTCCGGCGGATCTGCTGGAAAGCGAGCTGTTTGGTCACGAGAAAGGCGCGTTTACCGGTGCCTTCAGTGCGCGGCAGGGACGTTTCGAAATCGCCCAGGGCGGCACCATCTTTCTCGATGAGATCGGTGATATGAGCCTGCACATGCAGGTGAAGCTACTTCGCGTCTTGCAGGAACGTACCTTCGAGCGGGTGGGCAGCAACAAGCCGATTCAGGCCGACGTGCGCATCCTGGCCGCTACCCACCGGGACCTGGAGCAACGCATCACCAGCGGAGAATTCCGCGAGGACCTGTTCTACCGCCTGAATGTCTTTCCCATTCACGTGCCGGCGCTCCGCGAGCGGGCCGGGGATATCCCGGTGCTGGTGGACGAACTGCTGCGGCGGATCGAGGCCGATGGCCGTGGCTCGGTGCGGCTGACCCCGGCTGCCGTCTCTGCCTTGAGCCACCACCCCTGGCCCGGCAATGTGCGGGAGCTTGCCAACCTGATGGAGCGCCTCGCCATCCTGCACCCCTATGGCAGCGTTGGCGTAAACGATCTGCCGCCGCAATTCCACAAGGGCGACTGGGACGTTGCCTTGACCGAAGCCCCTGCGGTGGATGACTTGCCGGACACCGAAGTGGCCGGTGACGGCCCTGCCGCGTCCGAGCCCGTTGACTGGGCCGACGGCGGTATCGACCTCAAGACCTTCCTCTCGGACCTGGAAACCCAGCTCATTCGCGATGCCCTGGATGCCGCCGATGGCGTGGTTGCCCAGGCTGCCAAGCTGCTCAGCCTGCGCCGGACCACACTGGTGGAGAAGCTGCGCAAGTACGGCATCCAGCGCGCCGAGGCCTGACAGGGTCGGCTGAATCGCGGCTGGCACGATGGCTGCATCAAGCCCCCATGGAAGCCTGCAGTGTCAAAAGGCAGGCGCGAGATCGGAGGGCGGAACATTGACAGAACCCGAACTGATCCTGGTCAGCGATGATGCCGAGGCCGTTGGCCGTTGGCGGGAACTGCTGCAGGCCGAGGGCCACGCCGTGCAGATCGCGGCGACCACGGCGCAACTCGACAGCCTGCTCGACGCCTGCGGGCGTGCGGTGATCGTTCTGCAGCCCGGCTGCGGTGTCGACTGGCGGCGTCTGTTGCAGCGGGCGCTCCCCCCTCGCGTCATTCTCTATCAGCCCACCGGCACCATGCAGGACGCCGTGCGCGCCATCCGCGACGGGGCTGTCGATTTTCTGACGGCCCGTGACGATTCCATGGCGCTGCTGGAGAGCGTGCGCCGCCACTTGCAGGAATCCTCCGGTGACGGCCTGGTTTGCGAGGACCGTTTGACCCAGGAAATGGTGGCCCTGGCGGCGCGGGTAGCAGCGCGTCCGGTGACGGTGCTGCTGTCCGGCGAGAGCGGGACCGGCAAGGAGGTCTTTGCCCGCTTCATTCACCAGCAGTCGCCCCGGGCAGATGGTCCATTCGTGGCGGTGAATTGCGCGGCCATTCCCGAACACATGCTTGAGGCCGTGCTGTTCGGCTTCGAGAAGGGTGCTTTCACCGGCGCCCATCGCGCCCATACCGGCAAGTTCGAACAGGCCCAGGGCGGCACGCTGCTCCTGGATGAGGTCTCCGAGATCGATCTCGGACTGCAGGCCAAGCTGCTGCGCGTTCTGCAGGAGCGGGAAGTGGAGCGGCTCTGCGGTTCCGAAGCAACGCCTATCGATGTACGCGTCATCGCCACCACCAACCGTGATCTGCGCGGCGAAGTGCAGGCCGGGCGTTTCCGTGAGGATCTCTATTACCGTCTGCATGTGTTTCCCCTGGTCCTTCCCGCCTTGCGTGCCCGCCCGGCGGATATCGGCCCGCTGGCGGCGGCGTTCGTGCGTCGGCACTGTGCCGAACAGGCCAGTCAGCCCAGGCTCACCGAGGCGGCGATCCAGCGGCTGGTGACACACCCCTGGCCGGGTAACGTGCGGGAACTGGAGAACGTGATCCAGCGCGCCCTGGTGATGGTGGATGGCGAGCGCATCGAGCCCGCGCACCTGCGTTTCGATCCGGTGCCGGGTGACGTGGTGGTGGCGGAGGCAACGGCAGCGCCAGCGCCACTGGACGAGCGAATGCGCGACCGTGAGCAACGCATGATCATCGATACGCTGCAGCAGCAGAACGGCAGTCGCAAGGCGACCGCCGCAAAGCTCGGTATCAGCGTGCGCACGCTGCGCTACAAGTTGCAGCGCATGCGGGAACAAGGTCTGGAAGTGCCCGGCGTTGCCGGTGCCGAGTACGCATAAGGGGAACGAACCATGAATGGTGTCAGCGGACCAGGCAACGTCAACGCCGCGATTCGAATGCTGCAGGAGATGCAGCGGATGGCGGAACAGTCCCGTGGCGGCGCGGCAGACGCGCAACCGGCGCAACAGGGTGGCTTCGGCGCTGCAATGCGCACCGCGGTGGATCAGGTCAACACCATGCAGATGGACGCTTCCGCCAAGACCGAGGCCTTCACCCGGGGCGACGACATTCCCCTCACCGAGGTGATGGTGGCCACGCAGAAGAGCCGTGTGGCCTTCGAAGCGACCAAGCAGGTGCGCAATCACCTGGTCGAGGCCTACCGCGACATTTTCAACATGCCGGTTTGATGCATAGCGAGCGACGGAAACAGCCATGGCAGACGCACAGGCTTTGACGACCACTGACCAGGGCATGCTGCGCGGCGATAGCCGCGCTGGCGGCAAGCGCCCATGGGACGGCCTGATGAATGGGGCCGCCACACGCCAGATCGGGCTGATCGCCGGGTTGGCCATTGCCATGGCCATGGTGGTGGGGATCTTCTTCTGGGCCCAGCAGCCGGTCTACCGGACGGTGTTCGGCAGTCTGCCGGAATCGGATCGCGCTGCGGTGGTGGAAGCCCTGCAGGCCAGCGACCGGGAGTATCGTCTTGATCGCAACACCGGCGCCATTCAGGTGCCCGCCACCCAGGTTCATGAAACGCGGCTCTATCTCGCCGGACAAGGCTTGCCCAAGGGGCAGGGGGTGGGCTACGAGATGCTGCAGGAAGACCAGCGCTTCGGCACCAGCCAGTTTATGGAGACGGCCCGCTTCCAGCGTGCCCTGGAGACCGAGCTGGCCCGCTCCATCGGCAGCCTGAGCGCCGTGGAGCAGGCCCGGGTGCATCTGGCCATGCCGCGGGAGACCGTTTTCATCCGTGAAACCTCGCAACCCAGCGCCTCGGTGGTGGTCACCCTTGCCGCCGGCCGTCGGCTGAACGAGAACCAGGTGGCGGCCATCGTCCACCTGGTGGCCAGCAGCGTGCCGGAGATGTCCGAGGAGCGGGTCACTGTTGTCGACCAGCGGGGCGACCTGCTCACCCAGGACAGCATGGGCGATGCGATGGGCCTCTCCGCCCGGCAATTCGAGTACCAGCAGTGGGTGGAGCGCAGCTATGCCCAGCGCATCGAGGATCTGCTGACACCCATGGTGGGCGCCGGCCGGGTGCGGGCCCGCGTCAACACGCTGATCGATTTCGACCATGAAGAGATCACCCAGGAGACGTTCGATCCGGATACCACGGTGATCCGCAGCGAACAGACCAGCGAGGAACGTCGGGAAGCGGGTGGACGCGCCGAGGGCGTGCCTGGCGCACTCACCAACCAGCCCCCCGGCGCCGGTCAGATCGGCGGCGAAGACGCCTTCATGGCGGAGAGCATCTTTCCCTTCAACACCAGCAACCAGGCCACGCGCAACTTCGAGGTGGGCCGCACCGTACGCCACAATCGCCGCGCCCAGGGCGGCATCGAGCGATTGACCGTGGCCGTGCTGGTTGACCAGCCCATGGTTGCCGGTGACGACGGCGAGATGGTGCGCGAGGCCATGAGCGACGTGCAGATTCAGCGCCTGACTGCACTGATCCAGGATGCCATCGGTTTTGACGGCACCCGGGGCGACAGCATCAATGTCATCGATGCGGCTTTCCAGGAGCCCGAGGCCGAGGTGATACCGGAGCCCGCGCTCTGGGAGCAGCCGCTGGCGCTGGAACTGGGGCGCTGGATGATTGCCGCCATCGTGGCGCTGGCCTTGATCTTCATGGTGATCCGCCCGATGGTGAACGGACTGCTTGGCCGGGGTGCGTCGAAGCAACCCCAGGGTGAGCAACAGGCGGGACTGCCTGCGGCGGAAAGCGGCGTGGATACCCGCCGCCTGACCGGCCCGGACATGGAAAGCGGAACCATTGAGCAGACTGCGGCCATCAATAACGCGGATCATAAGGCCAAGATCGATGCCGCCCGGCAGATCATCGATCAGGAGCCGGCCCTGGCCGCCAACCTCATCAAGAACTGGTTGAATGACGATGACGGAAAATAGTCCCAGCCCGAAGTTGAGCGGCGCCGAAAAAGCGGCCGTTTTCCTGATGAGCCTTGGCGAGGATACGGCTGCCTCGGTGATGAAGCACCTTGGGCCGAAAGAGGTGCAGTTGCTGGGCAGTACCATGACCTCGCTGAAGAACATCCGCAAGGAACAGGTCGAGGCGGTGGTGGATGACTTTGTCACCACCGTCGGCGAGCAGACAGCGCTTGGTATCGGCAACAGCGACTACATTCGCTCGGTGCTGGTGAAGGCGCTGGGTGAGGACAAGGCCGGCAACATCATCGATCGCATCATGATGGGCGGCAACACCCGCGGCCTGGAGCAGCTGAAGTGGCTGGACGGCAAGACCGTCGCCGAGATGCTGCGCCTGGAGCACCCGCAGATCATTGCCATCGTCATGTCCTACCTTGACCCCGACCATGCCGCGGAGGTTCTGGCCAATCTGCCGGAGCGCATCCGCCACGACATCCTGATGCGTGTTGCGACCCTGCAGGGTGTGCAGCCTGCGGCACTGCAGGAGCTCGACGAGATCATGGAGCGGCAGTTCACCGGCAAGCAGCGCTTGAAGTCGTCGTCCATCGGCGGCATCCAGGCCGCGGCCAATATCCTCAACTATCTGGACAGTGCCGTGGAGAACCCGCTGATGGAGCAGGTCACCGAGATGGATGCGGACCTGAGTCAGAAGATCCAGGATCTCATGTTCACCTTCAACGACCTGGTGGAACTGGACGATCGCGGCATTCAGGCTCTGCTGCGCGAGGTGAGTTCGGAGCTGCTGGTGCTGGCGCTGAAGGGCGCCGACGATGCGCTGAAGGACAAGATGTTCAAGAACCTGTCACGGCGGGCCTCGGAGATGCTGCAGGACGATCTGGATGCCCGCGGCCCGGTGCGGGTCAGCGATGTGGAACAGGCCCAGAAGGAAGTACTCACCGTTGCCAAGCGCATGGCCGATGAGGGTCAGATCTCTCTTGGTGGCGGTGGCGATGAATACATCTGAGCGGAGGCCTGAATGAATCGCGCCAGCAAACCGCTGACCGACGAGGAGCGGCGCGATCAGTCTGTGAGCCGCTGGCAGGCGCCGGACATGCACGAGCCAGTGTCACCGAGCAGGGCCCCGAGTGGGGCCGAGGCAGTGGCGTCGCGGCCGCGTTACCCCACGGCGGGTGAGCTCGAGTCGCTGCGTCAGGCGGCCCAGGACGAGGGTTTCGAGCAGGGTCGCGAAGAGGGCTATCGTGCCGGCCTGGAACAGGCGCAGCAGGAGGCCCGCAACCAGGCGGAGCAGGCCGATGCGGACTACCGACAGCGTGTCACGCAACTCGACGGTGTGCTGGATGCCCTGGCCCGCCCGCTGGATCAACTGGATGAACAGGTTATCGAGCAACTGAGCCAGCTGGCACTGACCGCCGCCCGCCACGTGGTGCGACGGGAGCTGCAGACCCAGCCGGGAGAGGTCATGGCCGTGGTGCGGGAGGCGGTTGCCGCTCTGCCGTTGTCGGCGCAGAACGTACGTGTGCACGTCAACCCGGAAGATTTCCGGTTTCTCGGTGATCGCCTGGGTGACAGCCACGCCGATGCCGGGGAGCGCGCCTGGCGTCTGGTGGAGGATGCCGCCATCAGCCGTGGCGGCTGCACCGTGCGCAGCGATGCCTCATTCATCGATGCCACCGTGGAGCATCGGCTCAACCAGTTGGTGATCCAGTTGCTGGGTGGCGGTCGTGTGCAGGACCGTAACCCGCCGGATGGGCCCGACAATCCGCCTGCCGAAAACCGGCCGGTGGATGGGAACGACAATGACTGAGCCCCTTGACGAACAGCGTGCTGAACGCTGGCGGCAGGCGCTGGCCGAGCGGGAGTCGCATCTGCGCCCGCCGCGCATTGAGGTGCAAGGCACCCTGCGGCGTATGGTGGGGCTGACCCTGGAAGCCCGGGGTTGCCAGGCACCCATTGGCGCGCGCTGCGTGATTCGCTCGCGGGATACGGAAGACGTCGAGGCGGAAGTCGTCGGCTTTGGCGATGATTGCCTGTATCTCATGCCCACCGGTGACGTCCAGGGTATGACACCCGGCGCGGTGGTGATTCCCCAGGATGGTCTCTATGAAGCCGTGGTGGGTGACCGCCTGTTGGGCCGCATTCTCGACGGCGCTGGCATGCCCCTGGATGGCCGTGGCCCGATCCGCGGACAGGCGCGGGTACCGCTGCTGGGTCGCGGTGTGAATCCGCTGGATCGTGCCCCCATCCGGCGGCCGCTGGATGTGGGTGTGCGCTCCATCAATGCGCTGCTGTCCGTGGGGCAGGGGCAACGCATGGGGCTTTTCGCAGGCAGCGGCGTGGGCAAGAGCGTGCTGCTTGGCATGATGACCCGCTACACCGATGCCGATGTGGTGGTGGTGGGGTTGATCGGCGAACGTGGTCGGGAAGTGAAGGAGTTCATCGACGACATCCTCGGCGAGGAGGGCATGCGCCGCGCCGTGGTAGTGGCGGCGCCGGCGGATTCACCGCCCCTCATGCGGCTCCACGGCGCCATGCAGGCAACGGCCATTGCCGAGTATTTCCGCGATCAGGGCAAGCGCGTACTGCTGCTTATGGATTCCCTGACCCGCTATGCCCAGGCGCAGCGGGAAATCGGGCTCGCCATCGGCGAACCGCCCACCACCAAGGGCTATCCGCCATCGGTCTTCGCCAGGTTGCCGCGGCTGGTGGAGCGGGCCGGTAATGGCCCCGCCGGCGGTGGCTCCATTACCGCTTTTTATACCGTGCTGGCCGAGGGCGATGATCAGCAGGATCCCATTGCCGACGCCGCCCGCGCCATACTTGATGGTCATGTGGTGTTAAGCCGTGAACTGGCCGACGCGGGCCACTATCCGGCCATCGATATCGAGCAGTCCGTCAGCCGCGCCATGATCAACATCACCGATGAGCGGCATCGCGCCTTTGCCCAGCGGTTCAAGCAGATCTACGGTGTCTATCGGCAGAATCAGGACCTCATCAACGTCGGCGCCTACCAGCGGGGCACGGATCCCCGCGTGGACGAGGCAATCGCGTTGCATCCGAAGCTCATGGAATTCCTGTCCCAGGACCTGCGCCAGTCCGACGGATTCGCCAACAGTCTGGCCGCGCTGGAGGACCTGCTGGCGCCGCCAGCGTGATAGCGGTCGCAGACGCCAGTGGTGCATGCCTGCTATAAAACATAACCAAGAGGGGGGGCGATGACGCGATTGAAACGTCTGGAGACTGTTCAGGGAGTACTTGGCGACCGCGCCGAGGCCTCGGCGCGGCAACTCGAGCAGGCACGCCGCCGTGTGACCGAGGCGGAAGACCGGCTGACCCAGTTGCAGCAGTTTCGCGAAGATTACCGCCGCGATGTGGCCGGCGAGGGGCAGGGGCTCATCGATGCCTTCCGCCTCCGCGACTTCAATGCCTTCATCAGCCGGCTGGATGCCGCTATTGCCCAACAGCACCGCCATCTCATGGACCTCCGGCAGCAGGCCGACGGCTTGCAGGAACACTGGCTGACCGAACGCCGCCGTGCCGATGCGGTGGAGAAGGTCGTGGACAAACAGCGTGCCGCGGTGCGACGTGACGAGGCCAGTGCCGAGCAGCGCGCCAGCGACGAACTGGCGCTGCGCATGCGGCGCTTCCGGACATTCTGACGCCTGCTGTCCTGCCTGGCCCCCATCTTGCTTTATTCCTCCCGATACCTTGATTTCGCGTGGAGCACACCATGAATGGCCTCAACCTGCTGCAGACACTGTTCGCCGGCCAGATGGACGGAGAGCGGGGGCTGAAATCACTGCAAGACCCTGAAAACATTGCATTCATGGAGGCGCTGCTGGAGACGGATGCGCTGCAGGGCAGTGGCCTCACCCTGGATGACCTGAAGGCCTGGCTGGCGGGCGAGGGGGGCAAGGGTTTGCCGCTCCCTGCCGCCTTCTTGCAGGCCGGGGACGGCTCTGGACCAGAGTCCCCCATTATTCCGGCGAATGCGGAACTGGATGCGGACCCGGCTGCGGCTCCAGTGGAACTCAGGGCGGACCTGTCCGCCCTCGGCCAGAAAGCGGGGCTGGATGCGGCCCTGCCCGCCAACGCCCGTTCATCGGCGGAATTGTCTGGCCAGCAACTGGCAGCCCGCCTGGCGGTGCTCGAGCAGTTGCAGTCCCGTCGTCAGGATGGTGAGGCACCGGTTCGCTCTGCCCCGCGGGTCGATGTGGAAGGCCTGCAGGGCCTGCAGTCCTACGCCCAGACCAGCCAGCTGGTTGATCAGGGTAGCCGGGCGGCGCCCCTGCCCACCTTTATCGTTGGTACGCCCATGGATCAGTCCGGCTGGGGCCAGGCGCTGGGTGAGCGGCTGGTGATGCTGGCCAAGGACGGATTGCAGCAGGCGCGGTTGCAGATCAATCCCCGGGAACTGGGCCCGGTGGAGGTGAACATCTCCATGAAGGATGACAAGACCACGATTCACTTTCTCGCCCAGCACGCCGTGACCAGGGACGCGCTGGAAGCGGAACTGCCGCGCCTGCGCGTCATGATGCAGGAGAACGGCTTCGAGCATCTGGATGTGAATGTGGGCCGCGACGACGGTCGTGGGCTGGCCGAGCGCGATGGTGATGAGCGACGCAACGGCGACGGCTCCGCTGGCGGCGGTGAAGCCGCCGCGACGGGCGAGAACCCGGAGAATCGCAGTCGGCCACTTGGCCTCATCGATCAGTATGCCTGACCGGTCAAGGGCTTCGTGGCTCCCCTGGGTGTGAGGCGGTTGGCAGGATTATTCGTCGTGGGCCGCTAGACTGGGCCCCGTTATCTGAAACCGGGCGAGAAACCGAATGGATCGGAACAAGCAGCAGGGCGCGGCCAAGATCATCATCATCGTGGGACTGCTGGTGCTCATACTCGTGGGCGCGGGCACCGGGGCCGCCCTCTATCTTTCCGGTGTCCTGGCTGGAGATGATGCAGGCGTCGCCGGCACCGATGGCGCACCGGCAGCGGAACCCCCCAGGGGCCCGGCACAGTATCTGGAGCTTGATCCCGCCATCACCGTGAATATCGGGCGGGACGGACGCCGTGCGGTGCTGCAGGCGCGGGTGCAGCTCATGGCCAGAGATGAGATGATCCTGCAGGACGTGCGCAAGCACATGCCCCTGGTGCGTAACAATCTCATTTTGCTGTTCAGCGAGCAGGAGTACGACGCGCTGACAGGTCGCGAGGGCAAGGAGGCATTGCAGCGCCTGGCCCTCGACGAGATTAACGCGATCCTTGAGCAGGAATCGGCACAGGGGCCTGTCGAGGCGCTTTATTTCACCAGCTTCGTGATGCAGTAGCCATGGCCAACCAGGACATACTCAGCCAAGACGAGATCGACGCGCTGCTCCACGGTGTGGAGGGTGGCGATCTCGACGAGGGCGGGGACGAGGCGGCACCGGGCCAGGCGCGCTCCTTCGACTTCGAGAGCCAGGAGCGCATCGTCCGTGGGCGCATGCCCACCCTGGAGATGATCAACGAGCGCTTTGCGCGGCTCTTCCGCATTGGCCTTTTCAACATGCTCCGCCGCACGCCGGAGGTCTCTATCCACGGCGTCGACATGATGAAATTCGGCGAGTACATCCACACCCTGTTCGTGCCCACCAGTCTGAACATCGTGCGCATCAATCCGCTGCGCGGATCGGCACTGTGTATCGTCGACCCCAAGCTTGTATTTGTGTTGGTGGACAATTTCTTCGGCGGTGATGGCCGCTACTACACCAAGATCGAAGGGCGCGAGTTCACGTCCACGGAGTTGCGTGTGGTACGCATGGTGCTGGACCAGGCCTTCAGCGACCTGCAGGAGGCCTGGGCGCCGGTGATGCCGGTGGAGTTCGAGTATCTGAATTCCGAGGTCAACCCGCAGTTCGCCAACATCGTCAGCCCCTCCGAGGTGGTGGTGATCTGCAAGTTCCAGATCGAACTGGACGGCGGCGGTGGTGAGTTCCACGTGACCATTCCGTACACCAACATCGAGCCCATCCGCGAGCAGCTCAACGCCGGGGTGCAGAGCGATCGCAACGAGGTGGACGAGCGCTGGACGCGCTCCCTGCGCGAAGAGATGAAATCCGCCGATGTGGAGCTCTCCAGCACGCTGACACAAGTACAGATCAGCCTGCGTGACCTGCGCCGACTCAAGGCGGGGGACATCATCCCCTGCGACATGCCGGAGACGGTGATCCTCGAGGCCGAAGGGGTGCCGATTTTCCGGGGGCGCTACGGACAGGCCGAGGGCCAGGCAGCCATCAAGATTACGGACAAGGTGCGGGTTGAAAACGACCGGGCCCTGACCATCGGGAGCAAGACACATGAGTGAGCAGAACAAACCCGACAGCGAGGAACAGGCCGCGGCGGACGATTGGGCGGCAGCCCTGGCGGAGCAGTCCGATGCCGAGTCCGGCGCCAGCGGCAAGGGCGATGTGAATCCAGCCAAGCTGGAATCGCTGCGTGATGAGGGCGAGCAATCCATCGAAGAGCACCGCAATCTGGATGTCATCCTCGACATTCCGGTCACCCTGGCCATGGAAATCGGTCGCACCAAGATCAGCATTCGCAACCTGCTGCAGCTCAACCAGGGCTCGGTGGTCGAACTCGACCGCCTGGCCGGTGAGCCACTGGATGTGCTGGTCAACGGAACGCTGATTGCCCATGGTGAAGTGGTGGTGGTCAACGATCGCTTCGGCATCCGGCTTACCGATGTGATCAGCCCCTCCGAGCGCGTCAAGAAGCTGCGCTGATGATCGCCATCCCCAGGTCCCTCTCCCCAAGCGTGCGCCAGGCTTTTGTCGGAGCCGTGGTGCTGGGCGTCGGATTTCTGGCGCCCATTGCCGCGATGGCCCAGGACAGTGGTGCTTCCCCCGGTCTTGATTCCGCTGCCCTGATTCGCGTCAGCCTGGGGCTGGTGGCCGTTCTGGCGGCCATTGTGGCGCTGGGCTGGATCGTCCGCCGCATGGGCAATGTGGCGGGTTCCGCCGCTGGCAGGATGCGGGTGCTGGGCGGCGTGTCAGTGGGCAACCGTGAGCGCGTCGTGTTGCTGCAAGTTGGTGATCAGCAAATACTTCTTGGTGTGGCCCCGGGGCGGGTACAGACTTTGCATGTGCTCGATCAACCGCTGGAGGTGTCCGGGTCCGATACCGGCGCTGGTCGCGGAAGAGACGAGCAGCAGGGCTTTGCCTCCCGACTGCACCAGGTGATGGCCCAGAACCGGCCCTCCCGCAAGGACCCCTCTTCCTGACCGGCCCCGAGTCCGCCCCGGTTCCAGCATCACTGAATCGGGTAGACGGATCGGGGCAGCATGCGGCAACTTCAACTTCTCAAGCGACTGACAGCGCCCTGGCGGCGCGTGGCGGTGCCGCTGCTGGCGGTATCGGCATTGCTGGTCCCGGCCACGGGCATGGCCCAGGTGGGTGGACTCGACGCCATCACGGTGACTGAGTCGGACGAGGGCACGTCCTACAGCATCAGCCTGCAGGTGCTGGCACTGATGACGGTGCTGACCCTGCTGCCCGCCGCCATGCTGATGATGACGGCCTTCACCCGCATCATTGTCGTCCTCGGCATACTACGTAATGCCATTGGCACCGCGTCCACGCCATCCAACCAGGTCCTGGTCGGGCTCGCCTTTTTCCTGACGCTGTTCATCATGTGGCCGGTGTTCGAGCAGGTCTATTACGAGGCCGCCGAGCCCTACATGGCCGAGGAGATGGCGGCGGATGAGGCCATGCAGGCGGCACTGCAGCCGTTCCGGGATTTCATGGCCGGCCAGACCCGCCAGGAAGACCTGGCCATGTTCATGCGCATTTCCGATAACGGGCCGGTGGCTTCCATCGATGAGGTGCCGTTCTCGGTGCTCGTGCCCGCCTTCGTCACCAGTGAACTGAAAACCGCCTTCCAGATCGGCTTCATCCTGTTTCTGCCGTTTCTCATCATCGATCTGGTGGTGTCCAGCACGCTGATGTCCATGGGCATGCTGATGCTCTCGCCCATGATCATTTCCCTGCCGTTCAAGATCATGCTTTTCGTCCTGGTGGACGGTTGGTCGCTGATCATGGGCACGTTGGCAGCGAGTTTCGTCACATGAGCCTTGTGTTGTTCGGAGTGCAGAGTGCCGTGGTGCGGGAGCCCGGTAAGTCCCCCGGGGACACGCTGCAAGTACGTCCCTGTAGCTCGTATGCGGCGTCCCTGCCGCATACGGTCACCGGTGAACTCACCGGGCTCCCGCACCACGGCACTCTGCACAGTAATTTATTGGGGGTAACACCATGAGTCCGGAATTCGCCGTCGAAATCGGTCAGCAGGCGCTCTGGGTGGCGACGCTGCTGGCCGGGCCGATCCTGCTGGCAGCCCTGATCACCGGTGTGCTGGTGGGGATGTTTCAGGCCGCCACCCAGATCAACGAGCAGACCATGAGTTTCGTGCCCAAGCTGGGGGTCCTGGTGCTGGTGTTGTTCATGCTCTCGCCCTGGATGATCGCCGTGCTGACGGATTTCGCAGAATCCCTGTTCTTCAATATTCCCCAGTGGGTGAGTTGACCGGGCCCGATCATGCTGACGCTGAGCACCGCTGAACTCATGGCCTGGATCGGCGCCTTCATGTGGCCGTTCATCCGCGTGGGCGCCATGCTGTTCGCGGCGCCGGTGTTCGGCAATACCCAGGTGCCGCTGCGGATTCGCCTGATGATCTCCCTGGCGCTCACCGTCGCCATCATGCCGGCGGTGGGAGAGGCACCGGCGGTGGAGCCGTTATCCGTGGAGGCGCTGCTGATCGCGATCCAGCAGGTCATCATCGGCCTTGCCATGGGGCTCATGCTGGCGCTTGCCTTTCAGACGGCCGTGATCGCCGGTGAAAGTATCGCACTCACCATGGGCCTTGGTTTCGCCACCATGGTGGACCCCACCAGCGGCCAGACGGTGCCGGTGGTCTCCCAGTTTCTGCAGGTGGTCATCACGTTGCTGTTCCTGGCGGTGGGCGGTCACCTGATGTTCATCGAGATGGTGGCGGCGAGCTTCTCCACGCTGACTCTCACCGGGCCGGGACTGGTGCAGCAGGACCTTACCCTGGTGTTCGGCTGGGCCACGCAGATGTACGCCGGCGCCGTGCTCATTGCTCTGCCGGCCATCGTGCTGCTGCTCACCGTGAATATCGCCCTCGGCGTCATGACCCGCGCCGCGCCGCAGATGAACATTTTCTCCGTGGGCTTCCCGGTGACCATGATGGTGGGCTTCCTGCTCATCACCATCCTGATCATTCCCTCTCTGCCGCGCCGGATGTCCGCCATCTGGAGCGACGCCTTCAACACACTCGGCCGCCTCATCGGCGTTAACTAGTTAGGAGACACTGGTGGCTGAAGAGAGCGAGAACGGCCAGGAGAAAACGGAACAACCCACGCCCAAACGGCAACAGGACGCCAAGGAGAAGGGGCAGGTCCCCCGATCGCGGGAGCTCAATACCACCGTGATCATGGTGCTTGGTGCCGGTGGGCTGCTGGTGTTCGGCGGTTTCATGGCGGGGCAGATCTTCCAGGTGTTCGACCTGGCCTTCAATGTGTCCCGGGAGAAGATCTTCGACCCGGAAGCGCCCATCAATCTGTTCCGGCACGCCATCGCCATGGGCCTGCTCGGCGTGGCGCCCTTCGCGCTGCTCATGCTGGTGGCGGCGCTGATCACGCCGGCGGCAATGGGCGGCTGGACCTTTAGCGCCAAGGCCATGGCGCCCAAGCTGGAGAAGCTGAACCCGGTCAAGGGCCTGGGCCGCATGTTCGGCGTCAAGGCCCTGGTGGAGCTGGGCAAGGCCTTGGCCAAGGTGCTGGTGGTGGGTGGTGTGAGTGCGCTGCTGCTGTGGTCGCTGCAGGACCGCATTACCCAGCTTGCAGTCGAGCCCCTGGGTTCGGGTGTCAACGAGGGGCTGAAGATCTTCTTCTGGAGTTTCTTTGCGCTTGCCAGTGCGTTGATTCTCGTCGCACTCGTGGACATTCCCTACCAGCTCTGGGATCACACCAAAAAACTGAAGATGACCCTCCAGGAGGTCAAGGATGAGCTGAAGCAGACCGAGGGCAAGCCCGAGGTCAAGGGCAAGATCCGGCAGCTGCAGAATCAGATCGCCCAGGGCCGCATGATGGAAAACGTGCCCCGGGCCGACGTGGTCATCACCAACCCCACCCACTTCGCCATCGCCCTGCAGTACGACCAGAAGCGGATGCGCGCACCCCGTGTGGTGGCCCGTGGCGTTGGCGTGGTGGCCCTGCGCATCCGCGAAATCGCCGAGGAAAACCGCATTCCGCGGGTGGAAGCACCGCCGTTGGCACGAGCCTTGTATCACACCACTGAGCTGGAGCAGGAAATCCCTGCAGGGCTGTATCTGGCGGTGGCCCAGGTACTCGCTTACATCTACCAGCTGCGGACCGTGAATCGCTATGGCGGGCAACGGCCGAAGCCACCGAATCCGGATATTCCGGAGGAGTTCCGGGAGGTCGCCGAGCGGGGACGCACACCGCCGGATGACGGGAACTGAGTGACAACTTTCTGACGCCTGCGCCGTGAATCCGTCGCTGGCGTCCCATGAGGATGACCATGGCAACGGCCGTACTGAATAATCTGCGGGAGTTTGGCCGCAACGGGCTGGGCACGCCACTGCTGCTCATGGCCCTGCTGATGATGATGGTTATTCCCATGCCCCCGCTGGGGCTGGACATGCTGTTCACCTTCAACATCGCCTTGTCGCTGGTGATCATGCTGGTGGCGGTTTATACCCCCCGGCCCCTGGAGTTCGCCGTCTTCCCGTCGGTGCTGCTGGTGGCGACGCTGCTGCGCCTCGGCCTGAACGTAGCCTCCACACGGGTGGTCCTGCTTGAAGGTCATACCGGCACCGACGCCGCCGGCCAGGTGATCCAGGCTTTTGGCGAATTCGTGGTAGGTGGCAACTACGCCGTCGGTTTCGTGGTGTTCGCCATCCTCGTCATCATCAACTTCGTGGTGGTGACCAAGGGCGCGGGCCGCATTTCGGAAGTCAGCGCCCGGTTCACCCTGGACGCGCTGCGGGGCAAGCAGATGGCTATCGATGCGGATCTGAACTCCGGCCTGATCGATCAGGACCAGGCCCGCAAGCGCCGCGAAGAGGTGTCCCAGGAGGCGGACTTCTACGGCTCCATGGACGGCGCCAGCAAGTTCGTGCGGGGCGACGCCATTGCCGGCATCCTGATTCTCTTCATCAACATCATCGGCGGGCTGTCCATCGGCCTGCTGCAGCACGGCATGGAATTCAACGATGCGGTGCGCACCTACACCCTGCTGACCATCGGTGACGGGCTGGTGGCGCAGATCCCCTCGCTGGTGCTGTCCACCGGCACCGCCATCCTGGTGACCCGCGTCTCCTCCAGTCAGGACATGGGGCGGCAGGTGCTGACGCAGCTGTTCAAGAACCCCAAGGCGCTGGCGGTGAGCGCCGGTGTCATCGGGCTGATGGGTCTGATCCCGGGCATGCCCAACCTGGCATTCCTGACCCTGGCCGCAGCCGGTGGCAGCCTGGCCTGGTACATCAATCGGCGCAACCAGGAAGAGCCGGAGGTTCTCGGCCCGGACGACGTGGAACCAACCCCCGGCCGTGGCGACAAGTCCAAGGCCGCGCAACCGGCGATGGCGCCGGAACAGCGAGAGCTGAGCTGGGATGACGTGCCGCCGGTAGACGTGATCGGACTGGAGGTGGGTTACGGGCTCATTCCCCTGGTGGACCGCCAGCAGGGCGGCCAGCTGCTGACCCGGATCAAGGGTGTGCGCAAGAAGCTGTCGCAGGACCTGGGCTTCCTGGTGCAGTCGGTACACATCCGCGACAACCTGGATCTCGGGCCCAACCAGTACCGCATCAGCATCCACGGTGTACCCATGGCCGAGGCGGAGACCCAGCCAGGTCGTGAGCTGGCCATCAATCCGGGCACGGTGCAGGGCGAGTTGCAGGGAACGCCGACCAGGGACCCGGCATTCGGCCTGGAGGCGGTTTGGATCGAGCCCGGACAGCGGGATTACGCCCAGACCATGGGCTACACCGTTGTGGACAGCAGCACCGTGGTCGCCACGCATCTGAGCCAGGTGATCCAGGGTCACGCCCATGAGCTGCTCGGCCATGAAGAAACCCAGAAGCTGCTGGACATGCTTGCCCGCCAGCAGCCCAAGCTGGTGGAGGACCTGGTGCCGAACACCCTGCCGCTCAGCGTGGTGGTGAAGGTGCTGCAGAGCCTGCTTGCCGAGAACATTCCCATTCGCGACATGCGCACCATTGTCGGCACGCTGGCCGAGCACGGCACCCGCAGCAAGGAGCCCACCGAGCTGCTGACCGCCGTGCGCGAGGCGCTGGGCCGGATGATCGTGCAGAACGTCAATGGCATGGCAGCCGAGCTGCCGGTCATCACCCTCGACCCGCAACTCGAGCAGTTGCTGCTGAACACGGTGCAGGGCACCGGCGATGCGGCTGGTTTCGAGCCAGGCCTGGCGGATCGTTTGCAGCGGTCACTTGCCGACAGCGCACGTCGCCAGGAGGCCGCCGGCCAGCCGGCAGTGCTGCTCACGGCCCCGCCGCTTCGGCAGTGGCTATCACGATTGATGCGACATGGGGTCCAGGGCTTGCACGTCCTGTCCTACAACGAAGTACCGGATGACAAGCAGGTGCGCATCGTCGCATCCATCGGACAACAGCAGGTATCCGGCGCCTGACGGGCCCGGGTGAGTGACGGAGGCAACCATGAAGATCCAGCGTATCTTCGCGAAGGACATGCGCCAGGCCATCCGGCAGGTGCGGGATGAGCACGGGCCGGACGCGGTGATTCTCTCAAGCCGTGCGGTGGAGGGTGGTGTCGAGGTGATTTCCGCCATCGACTTCGACCAGCGGGCCATGGAGGCGAGCGTCCCCCGGGCCGAGCCGCCCCGGCGCCAGTCCACACCCGCTGCGGCCCCGATGCCGGCGCGCCGCAATGCCGCCGACGAGCCGGCCTTCGGTGCCCTGCTGCGGGAGGTCGAACAGGGCGCGCCGGTGGCGGCGGCCAGGCGTGCCGGTGGCGGCATTGATGTCCGTGTGGATGACGCGCTGGACGATGACCTGGAGCAGGCCCTGGGCAGTGCGATGGCGTTCGCAGACTCTGCGCCGCAAGCCGGCCACACTGAAACCCGTCGGGCGCCGAAGCGCGCCGCGACCACGGTTAAGGATTCCGGGCGACCGACACGGGCCAAATCGCCGGTCAACGTCGAGTGGACACAGGAGCCGGCGCTGGTGGAGATGCGGGCGGAGCTGAAAACCTTGCGCAGTCTGTTCGAGAACCAGCTGAGCCTGCTGGACTGGCAGCAATCCGAAAAGCGCCATCCGGTCCGTACCCACGTGCTGCGACGGCTCATGGAGCTTGGATTCGGTCCGGATCTGTGTCGCAAGGCCGCAGACCGTGTGGCGGAAAACGTCACGCCCGACATCGCCTTTCGTCAGGCGCTGGCAATCATCACCCGGCACACGCCGGTGGCCAGGGATGACCTGATAGATACTGGAGGCGTGGTGGCGGTGGTCGGCCCCACCGGCGTCGGCAAGACAACCACCGTGGCCAAGCTGGCAGCCCGGTTCGCGCTGCGCCACGGCCGCCAGCATGTGGCGCTGGTCAGCACCGACAACTTCCGGATCGGCGCCCAGGACCAGTTGCGCAATTTCGCCCGGATTCTCGGGGTGCCGGTGCATGCCGCCGATGATGGCGAGGAGCTCAAGCGGGTACTCGACGATCTGTCGGATCGTCGCCTGGTACTGGTTGATACCGCTGGAATGAGTCGGCGGGACCTGCGGATTGCAGACCAGTTCAAGGCGCTGCAGACGTCACATCACAAGCTGCGCAGCTACCTGGTGATGTCTGCCGGTACGCAGCTGGCGAGTCTCGATCAGACGGCGCGGACGTACAAGCGCATGGGCCTGGCCGGCTGCATCATCACCAAGGTGGACGAGGCGGCTGCCCTGGGCCCGGCCCTGACAGTGATGCTGCGTCACCGGCTGGCGGCAGCCTATCTGGGTGTGGGGCAGCGGGTACCGGAGGATTTGCAGCCGGCCCGCAGTGATAGACTCGTTCAGCAGGCGGTGGACATCGTTCGCGACACCGACGTCGAGGTCGAGGATGAGCACATGGCCATGGTCTTCGGTGGTGGGCACTAGTCGTTCAGGTGCAGGGCACGTGCGTGCCCATGAACATCAACACAAGTATCGAACAGGGGTGGGGACGAGTGGATCAGGCAGCAGGGTTGCGGCGCATGGCCAAGGCCAGACCAGTCCAGGTCATTGCAGTGACCAGCGGCAAGGGTGGCGTTGGCAAGAGCAGTGTATCGGTCAACCTCTCGGTTGCGCTGGCGCGCTCCGGACGCCGGGTCATGCTCATGGACGCGGACCTGGGGCTTGCCAACGTGGACGTCCTGCTGGGCCTCACGCCGCGGTACAACCTGTCCCACGTGATCGAGGGGCAGGTGACCCTGGAAGAGGTACTCATGGAAGGCCCCGAGGGGGTGATGATCGTCCCGGCATCCTCCGGCACCAAACGCATGGCGGAACTGGGCCCGGCGGAGAACGCGGGTCTGATCCGCAGTTTCAGCGAGTTGAGCCAGGACGTCGATTACCTGATTGTCGACACTGCCGCAGGCATTGCCGATAGCGTCATCAGTTTTGCCCGGGCGGCACGGGAAGTGATCGTGGTGGCCTGTGACGAACCATCCTCCATTACCGACGCCTATGCCCTCATCAAGGTCCTGAACCGCGACTATCACGTGCCCCGCGCCCACCTGGTCGCCAATATGGTCAGTGGCGGCAGACAGGCCCAGGAACTGTTCGAGAAGCTGGCGCGGGTCTGTGACAAATACCTCGACGTGACCCTGTCCCTGCTCGGCGGTATCCCCATGGACGAGAGCCTGCGCAAGGCAGTGCAGCGCCAGCGGGCCGTGGTTGCCATGTATCCGGGCAGCCCTGCGGGTAAGGCCTTTGCCGACCTGGCGCGTCGGGTCGACCAGTGGCCCATGCCTGCCGGTCCGGAAGGGCACCTTGAGTTTTTCGTCGAGCGCCTGGTGCAGGTGAGTGGCAAGAGCGGCGAGTGGCAAGCATGAAGATGCCAGCGAAAGCTTATCAGCAGGTTGCCGCCCAGGTGGAGCAGGATTTGGTAGTGCAGCATGCACCGCTGGTCAAGCGCATCGCCCATCATCTCATGGCCCGGCTGCCGGACTCCGTGCAGGTGGACGACCTGATACAGGCCGGCATGATCGGTCTGCTGGAGGCCTCCCGCCAGTTTGATGCCTCCCAGGGGGCCAGCTTCCAGACCTATGCCGGTATCCGCATCCGTGGCGCAATGATTGATGAAATCCGCCGACTGGACTGGACGCCGCGTTCCGTGCACCGCAAGGCTCGGGAAGTCGCCCGTGCCATCCGCGAGATCGAGCATCGTACCGGGCGTGATCCCCGGGACAGCGAAGTCATCGAGGCCATGGGCATCAGCGCCGAGGAGTACCACCAGATCCTGCGGGATTCCTCCACGGCACGGCTTTTCAGCATTGATGATGACGAGTCCGAGGGTCGGGAACCGGCGGCGGATGTGGCGCAGCCACTGGACGCCCTGCAGGACGAAAATTTCCAGCATGCCCTGGCGGACGCTATCCGCGGCTTGCCCGAGCGCGAGCAATTGGTGATGTCTCTCTACTACGAGCAGGAACTGAATCTCAAGGAGATCGGCGCCGTGCTCGGTGTGAGTGAATCCCGCATCAGCCAGATTCATGGACGCATTGCCCTCAAGTTAAGGGCCCACCTTGCCGATTGGATAGAGTGACCGATCTCTCGAATTCGGTGGCGCAAGTGCCGAATTTTGGGCAGTAATCGGCAGAACATGAGGCCGCGCGCGTCCATCCTTCCCTAGGTGGTTCGCCGTGCCCCGCCGCGAGCCGCACTGCGCATAAAGACCATAGAAGGTGACTGAAAGTGAGTCTCGACAAGAACATGAGAATCCTGATCGTGGACGATTTCTCCACGATGCGGCGAATCATCAAGAACCTGTTGCGGGACCTGGGCTACAACAACACCGCCGAGGCGGATGACGGCAACAGTGCGCTTCCGGTCCTGAAAAAAGGCGGGTTCGATTTCCTCATTACGGACTGGAACATGCCTGGCATGACCGGCCTGGACCTGCTCAAGTCAGTGCGCGCTGAGCCCGAGTTGCGGGATCTTCCCGTACTGATGGTGACCGCCGAATCCAAGCGTGAGCAGATCATCGAGGCGGCTCAGGCCGGCGTCAACGGCTACATCGTCAAGCCATTTACCGCCAATACCCTGCGGGAGAAGATCGACAAGATCTTCGAGCGCATCGAGGCGGGGAGCTAGGCCTCCGATGAGTGATCAGGAAAGTGCCAATCAGCGGATGCTCGTGACCGCCAGACAACTGGTGGAACGCCTGGAATCCGGCGACGAGGTGGGCGTTGATGATCTGGTCGAGGAGCTGACTCATATCAGGGAGACGGAGCTCTTTCGCGAACTCGGGCAACTGACCCGCGAACTCCACGAGGCTCTAAAGGCTTTCAAGAGCGACTCCCGCCTGGCTGCCGTTGCCGAAGAGATTCCCGACGCCCAGGACCGGCTGAATCACGTGATCGACATGACCGAGCAGTCTGCTCATCGCACCCTGAACGCCGTGGAGGAAAGCCTGGATCTGGTCAACGGCTTGGCAGAGGGCGGTCAGGGCCTGCGTCAGCGCTGGCAGCAGTTTCGTGCCAGAGAGCTGTCGGCGGACGAATTCCGCATATTGAGCCGCGATCTCGAGGCGTTTCTCGATCGCGTCGGGGAAGAGGGTGGCAGGGTTCAGAGCCACCTCACCGATGCATTGATGGCCCAGGATTACCAGGATCTCACCGGACAGATAATCCGCCGGGTCATCAACCTGGTGCAGGAAGTGGAGAGTGGACTGGTCTCGCTGATCTCCATTTCCGGGCGCAGGCAAGGCGAAGAAAAGGATCAGTCCGGCGCGTCGCGCCAGAAGGCTGCGACGCCCGATCTCGAAGGTCCGCAGATTCCGGGCAAGGAGTCGTCGACCGCCGTGAAAGGACAGGATGAAGTGGATGATCTGCTTTCCAGTCTCGGCTTCTGAGCCGCTGGCCGGAAAGCTGGCATAACCAGACAGGTGCGACATGAGCATCGATACGGACGACGATATTGTTCAGGATTTCCTTGTGGAATCACGGGAAATCCTCGAGACCCTGGGTGGGCAGCTCGTGGAGCTGGAGCAGCGCGGCGATGACGCCGATCTGCTGAATGCGGTTTTTCGAGGGTTTCACACCATCAAGGGCGGCGCTGGCTTTCTCGGGTTGTCGCCACTTGTGGACGTTTGCCACCGTACTGAAGACCTCTTCAACCTGTTGCGCAACGGCGAACGGCAGGTCACCCCCGAATTGATGGACCAGGTGCTCCAGGCGCTGGATGTGGTGAACGGCCACTTCGATGCGCTGGAGCGGGGCAAACAACTTGAGCAGGCGCCGGAAGGCTTGCTGCGGGCACTGGAAGAACTCATCGAACACGGCAGCCTGCAGGGCGGAACCTCCGCGCCGGAGCCGACCAGGAAACCCGGCGGCGGTGATGACATCAGCGATGACGAGTTCGACGCCCTGCTGGATGCCCTGGATAACGAGCAGAAACAGAAACCATCCTCATCAGTGCAGGCAACAGAATCCGAGGAGAGGAGCCCCGAGACGGACTCCTCGGACAGCGGTGACATGAGCGAGGAGGAATTCGACGCCATCCTCGACCAGCTGCACGGCAAGGGGCGTCATGGCGGCGTTCCGGAGGCGAAAGTGGGTGCGCCGAAAGCCGCCCGTGAGGCTGCCAATGGCGATGACATCAGCGATGACGAATTCGAGTCCTTGCTGGACGAGTTGCACGGCAAGGGCAAAGGTCCTGTAAAGACGCCGGCAGCCAAGCCCGCCAGTTCAAGCCGTGAAACACCGCCCGCGGAGGCGCCGCCGGCGGGGAAAACTCCTCCTGCTGCAGCTGCCGGCGCTTCCAGCGCGGCAGAACCAGCCCGGGCCGAGGGGCCAAGGGGCGAGGCCACCGTGCGCGTGGATACCGCCAAGCTCGACGACATCATGAATCTTGTCGGTGAACTGGTGCTGGTGCGTAACCGCCTCAGCACGCTGCGCGGCCAGCAGGAGGATGAGCAACTTGGCAAGGCGGTTGGTGACCTGGAACTGGTCACCGCCGATCTGCAATCCGCCGTCATGAAGACGCGGATGCAGCCGATCAAGAAGGTATTCGGCCGCTTCCCCCGGCTGGTGCGCGACCTCGCCCGCAGCCTGGGCAAGGAAATCGAACTCGAGATGCGCGGCGAGGATACCGACTTGGACAAGAACCTGGTCGAGGCTCTCGCCGACCCGCTGATTCACCTGGTACGCAATTCCTGTGACCACGGGGTGGAACTGCCGGATGTGCGGGAGAGGGCGGGCAAGCCTCGTCAGGGCAAGCTCCTGCTCTCGGCGGCCCAGGAAGGCGACCACATCCTGCTCATCATCTCCGATGACGGCGGCGGTATGGATCCGGACGTGCTCCGCAACAAGGTGGTGGAGAAGGGCATCATGGATCGCGAGAGCGCCGATCGCCTGGATGACTCCGACTGCTACAACCTGATTTTCATGCCTGGTTTCTCCACCAAGGATCAGATTTCCGATGTCTCCGGCCGCGGCGTCGGCATGGACGTGGTGAAGACCAAGATTTCCCAGTTGAACGGCACCGTCAGCATTGATTCCGAACTCGGCGTGGGCACCACCCTGCGCATCAAGGTACCGCTGACCCTGGCGATCCTGCCGACGCTGATGGTGCGTATCGATGGCCGCAAGTTTGCCATGCCCATGTCGGTGGTCAGCGAGATCTTCGAGCTGGACCCGAAGCGGATGAAAACTGTCGATGGCCGTCGTGTGGTGATGGTGCGCAACAAGGCCATGCCGCTGTTCCACCTGCGCCGCTGGATCAGCGAGATCGGAAATGTTTCCGTGATCGGTGGCGGGGCGGCGCAAAGCGACGAGCAGCAGGTGGTCTCCGTGGTGCTCGGCAATCAGCCGCTGGGCCTGGTGGTGGATGAAGTGCTGGGTCTCGAGGAAGTGGTCATCAAGCCGCTGGGCGCGATGCTCCACGGGCTGCCGGGGTTGGCCGGCTCCACCATCACCGGTGATGGCCGCATTGCGCTGATCATTGATATTCCCAGCCTGGTCAAGGCTTTTGGTACCAGCATGTAAGGCGACAGGAGCCCACGGTCTTGCAGAAGGTTCGCGCACTCATCGTTGACGATTCCGGCTTTTTCCGGCGCCGGATACGCGACATGCTCACCGCAGATCCCGCCATCGAGGTCGTGGGCGAGGCTGCCAATGGCCGCGAGGCGGTGGAGCAGGTGGTGCGGCTGCGCCCGGATGTGGTCACCATGGATATCGAGATGCCGGAGCTTGACGGCATTTCGGCGGTGCGCGAGATCATGCGCCGGCGACCGACGCCGGTGCTGATGTTCTCCTCTCTGACCTTCGAGGGCGCCAAGGCGACCCTGGATGCGCTGGATGCCGGCGCAGTGGATTTTCTCCCCAAGCGCTTCTCCGACATTTCCGTGGACGCTGCCAAGGCGCGTCAGCAGTTGCAGCAGCGTGTAAAGGCCGTCGTCAAGGGGGGGCAGGGTCGCACCCCCACGCCGGCTTCGCCCGCCGCCCGCAACACCGCCACAAGCGCTGCAGCGTCAACCACCGCCCCCACAACGTCGTCTTCGCGGGGCGTTCGGGCCGCGGATCTGGACCTGGTCATCATCGGTGCGTCAACGGGTGGTCCCATGGCCCTGCAGCGGGTGCTGACCGGACTGCCGGCCAACTTCCCTGTGCCCATTCTGCTTGTGCAGCACATGCCGGCGAATTTCACCAAGGCATTCGCTCAGCGGGTCGACGGGCTTTGCGCCATCTCCGTGCGGGAGGCTGTCGAGGGCGATAGCCTGCAGGCCGGTCAGGCACTGCTGGCGCCGGGTGGTCGTCATCTCGGCGTCGTTCGGAAGGGTGCCGGCCTTGGCGTTCGCTTGGTTGAGCCACGGGAAGGACAGTTCTACAAGCCCAGTGTTGATATCGCCTTTGCCTCGGCGGCGGAAGTTGCCCCGGGCAAGGTGCTGGCCATCGTGCTCACCGGCATGGGAGCCGACGGCTGCGAGGGCGCCAAGCGTCTGCGCCAGACCGGCGCGCACATCTGGGCCCAGGACGAGGCCAGCAGCGTGATCTATGGCATGCCCCAGGCCGTGGCCCGTGCCGGCGTGGTGGATCGCGTGCTGTCGCTGGACAATGTGGCCGATGCGCTGAAGCGGCTGCGGTGAGACGGACATGAAGATCTGGGCGGTCTCCAATCAAAAGGGCGGGGTGGGCAAGACCACCACTGCCGTCAATCTGGCCGGGCTGGTGGCCAACCGGCGTGGTCGGGTCCTGCTGGTTGATCTCGACCCCCACGGCTCGATGACAACTTACCTGGGCTACGACCCGGAGGACATCAGTCCGACGGTTTATGATCTCTTCGGCGATGCCTATGCGCCGGCCATGTTGCCTCGCATGCTGCGTGGGACGCGTGTCGACGGCATTCGACTCATGCCAGCCTGCACGGCCCTGGCGACGCTGGACAGACAGCTCGGCGCTCGCCACGGCAAGGGACTGGTGCTGAAGCGTGCGCTGGAGCGGCTTGCGGATCAATTCGATCACGTGTTCATCGACTGCCCGCCGGTGCTGGGTGTGCTCATGGTGAATGCACTGGCAGCCTGCGATGCGCTGGTGATCCCCGTACAGACCGAATTCCTGGCGCTCAAGGGGCTGGAGCGCATGGTCAACACCCTGGAGATGGTGCAGCGCTCCCGTTCCCGGGAGTTGCCCTACACCATCGTGCCGACCATGTTCGATCGGCGCACCCGCGCATCAGTGCAGACTCTGCGGGAGCTGCGTGCGCGCTTCGAGGATCAGGTCTGGGAAGGGGCCATCCCAGTGGATACGCAGTTCCGTGACGCGAGCCAGGCGGGGCTGCCACTGACCGTGCTGCATCCCTGGTCGCGGGGAAGTCAGGCCTACCGCAAACTTCTCGAAAACATGCTGGGCGAGGATGTGGCCGTGACCAGGAGGGTCGTGCATGAATAGGCGATCGGGAGATGACACGACCGTACTGACGGACTCGCGGGTTGCTATCCGTGACTATCTGGATGCGCTGTTAAGCGAGGTGCCGTCGGATTTTCCTGACGAGGAGGACGAGCAAGCATCGTCTCTCGTGGTTGTGGAGTCGCCGCCGACACCGCTGGAAACCCAGCCTTTGGAAGAGACTGTGGCAGCCGAGCAGCCGCCTGCAGCGGCGCCGGACGAGGCGCTGGTGCCGTCCTGGGGCCAGGGGCTTTTTCAGGCCCTGTTCTTCAATGTCGGCGAATTGCGGCTTGCCGTCGCCCTGACGGAGCTGCACAGCGTGGTGCCGGTGGAAGACGTTGACATTACGCCCATGCCGGGTCAGCCCGAGTGGCAGATCGGGCTCATGCGCTACCGGGATCGCAACGTCAGGGTCATCGATACCGCGACCATGGTGCTGCCGCCGAATCGGCGTCCGCCACTGGGCGGGGAAGCGGCGCCGACGCAGATTCTGGTGGTGGGTGATGGCGCATGGGGGCTTGCCTGTCACGGCATTGGCGATGTGGTGAAGCTGGACAGTGACGAGGTGCGTTGGCGGTCTCGTCAGGGCAAGAGGCCCTGGCTGGCCGGCACGGTGATTGGACATCTGAGCGCGCTGGTCGAACCCGCGGCATTCACCCGAATGTTACAGGACTCTAGCGCACGATAGCGGATATGACGGGTACAAGAGGGCAGTCAAATGGCAGCGCAGGAACGCAGTGAAGCTGGAACGGCGGTGGGTCAGTGGGTGACCTTTTCGTTGGGGGATGAGACCTACGGCATCGACGTGATGCGGGTGCAGGAAGTGCTGCCCATGTCCGAGATTGCGCCGGTGCCGGGGGCACCGTCTTATGTGCTCGGCATCATCAATCTGCGGGGCAATGTGGTGACGGTGATCGATACCCGCATGCGCTTTGGTCTGGGCTCCCGGGAGTCCGACGATGCAGCCCGTATCGTCGTCATCGAGACCGGCGATCAGGTGGCCGGCATACTCGTCGACAGTGTCGCCGAGGTCATCAATGTCGATCCGACGGAGGTGGACACGGCGCCAAATGTGGGCAACGAAGAGTCTTCACGGTATATCCACGGCGTGGTCAGCCGCGGCCAGGATCTGCTGATCCTGGTGGACGTCAACCGCCTGCTGACCAGCGAGGAATGGCACGAAGTTGCGACGCTGTGAGTTGCCTGTCCGGGGGCACGACACCAGCCGCCAGGCTGGTGTAACCTCTGGGCTTGGCGGCCGTTTGGTGGCCAATGTCAGCAGATACCACGGAATCCCATGACGCTTGCCCTGATTGTCGCCCTGTTTGCCGCCTGCCTGGGCATCTACGCCGTTTTCCGCGCAGAAGACGCGGGCCGTCGACAGGCGAAGCTGCTCGAGCAGTTGCGCCAGTCCCAGCAGCGGTTGGCAGAGAACCAGCAGACTGCCGCCGCCGGGGCTGTGGCTCAGGGCGATCAACTGGTGCGCCTGGAGCAGGATCTGCGGCGGTTGAAGGATCAGCTCACCACCGTGGCCTCCCGGGAGACCGGTGAGGAGGCCTTCAATCAGGCGATCCGCATGGCGCGTCGTGGTTCGTCCCGGGAAGACATCATGGCAAGTTGCGGGCTCAGCCTGGTGGAAGCCGACCTGGTGCTGCTGCTGCACCGCGAGGGCTGATCACTCCCCTGGCTGCTCCTCATCGTGTTCTTCCCGGCTTGCCCGGATCAGGTAGGCAAACGCCAGGACTTCCGCAACCACTCGATAAAGCGCCTCGGGAATCTCCTCGTCCAGTTCCAGTGTCGACAGTAATCTGGCCAGCGCGCGGTCGTTGTCCACGGGCACGTCATGGGCCTGCGCCAGCGCGATGATTTCCTCCGCCAGATCGCCGATGCCCTTGGCGGTGACTCGGGGGGCCCCGCTGCCGTCATACTCCAGGGCCACGGCGAGCCGGGTGCCCGTCGGTGGATCATGCTCGCTCATCAAGCAACCGTCCTCCATCTGATCGGTCAGGGTCTGCCGCTTTGGGCGGCTTGCCATGCACGCAACGCATGCCGCCGACCTCCAGGCCCAGTTCCCGCAGACGTTCCGTCAACAGGGGAAGCTGGTTGCCCACCTCGGCCGCAGTGTCCTGCCGTTCGGCCCACCAGTTGGCGGATACCTGGGTGCCCCGCAGCACCAGCTTGCAGTGCAATGGCCCCAGTTCACGAAAATCGAAGGACAGCTGGAGCGTCCACGCCTTGTCAGCCTCTTCCCCGGGAGTCTGTTCCTTATCGAGCAGGAATTGCAGAACATCCGTGTCGTTGTTGTTGCGGACTCCGATCTCGAACATCCAGGGTGGCTGTGTCTCCTGGGCAACCAGGCCGATTTGCAAGGTCTGGATGCGGGCCAGCGCCGCGTCTGCCTGCCGCCCGAGTTCGGTCAGGACCTGTCCAGGTTCCGCCGTCACAGGTAGTCGGACGCTTGGCGGCGGAGGTGGAGAAGGGCGGGCGGGGTTCGGTGGGGGCTGCTCGCCCCCCTGGCTTGAGCGCGGTTGCGCTGTCAGTGCCCGGAAAACATGGTTCAGCAGGTTTGCGAGCAAGGCCTTGTTATCGCCGCGAACTGCGTCTACTGGCGGGGTTGTGCCGCTGACTGCGGCGGCCAGCTTGTTCTCGAGAAAGAGGCCGCTATTGAGCAATGCGGCCCGCAGGCCCTCGGGTCGACTGACCGCCTCCGGCCCGGGCAGGCTCGCCATAAGTGCCTCCGCCGCTGCACGCACCGGAGGCGACAGCGCGTCACGGGCCTGGGCATTGTTCAGTACCGCCTGCAGGGCGGTTGCCACGTTGCTGATGGGTGCCTGGCGGGGTAGCAGGCTGCGACTGGACTCGGCCAGGGTGTCCAGCCCCGGTGACCGCACCAGGCTCAGCGATAGCTCCGGCCGGACCGCCATCACCTGCAATTGCACGCGCTCGCCCGCCGGTAATTGCAACTCCCCTCTGACCGCGATGGTCTCACGGCCAATCTGCAGTGTGGGTCCATCCGGTCCAGGGGGGCGTACAACGGCTTCGAGTATCTGCCCGACCCGCCATTGACTGGCCGCGGCCGGTGGGGATTGAGGCACTCTAAGCAGCGGGGATGGTGCGTCGCGGGAGATATCCATCTATGCCGGGTGCACTCCGCCGTCGTGTCGTCGCGGCCACTAGTGTAGCGCCGGCGCTGCGACGCTAGCCAGCCCACGGTATGTGGAGGACAATGCCGGGAAGGCGACGGAAAATTGACATAGTTTGGCTGTTCGACGTTATTCCGTCGGTTTTTCGCGACAGGTGGGCATGGATGGCCGCAGGGCTGGCGCGGCAGGTCATTGTACGGGATAGAGAAATGCAGACTGGCAAGATACTGGCTAAATGTCCGAGGTCGAACAGATGACCAGGAGTCCGCACGTGACCCGACTGACCAGCGCGCTAGACAACGATAGTGGCGCCCCGGGATCCATCGCTCCGTTGCCCGGCGATGTGGAAGTGGCCGGCGCGCCGAGTTGGCGTCTGGCAACCGCTCTCATGGCGACCATCGAGGTGGAGGAACTGCTCCACCGTTTCTTTCATCTGTTGCGCGAGCAATCGCCCTGCGACGCCTTTGCCTATCGGCATGACCCCATCGGACTACGGGTACGTTTCGGGATCGTCGGTCGGTCCCACGCCGAATACCATCTGAAACTCGGGGATCAGAGCCTGGGCTACATCGGTTTCAGCCGTCGCCGTCGATTCGTGGAGTCGGATCTGGAACTGATCGAACGGGCCCTGGGCATACTGCTGCACCCGTTGCGCAATGCTCTGCGGTTCCGGGACGTCCGCGAGAGTGCACGACGGGATCCCCTCACCGGGGTTTTCAACCGGACAGCGATGGACGAACTACTGGCCCGGCAACTGGCTCATTCATGCCGTGAGGGTGGCGCGGTGTCGCTGCTTATCCTCGACATCGACAACTTCAAGCAGATCAATGACCGTTTCGGCCACGGCGTCGGCGATGATGTCCTGATTGCCCTCGCCGAGGTGCTGCAGTCGGTTTGTCGGGGTTCAGATCCGGTGTTTCGCTACGCCGGCGACGAATTCGTGGTGATCATGCCGGAAGCGGAAGAGGCCGGGGTCCGCTGCTTGGCGGAGCGTTTGCGGGAGGCTGTCCAGACCCACAATTTCGGCCTGCCCGGTGATGCTCTGGTGGAGGTGAGTCTGGGCATAGCCAGTTGCCGTCCCGGTGACACGCCTGAATCGCTGCTGCAGCGTGCGGATCGCGGTCTCTATCGCGCCAAGGGCGCGGGTCGAAACCGTGTTGAAGGGGAGTAGGGAGACCTGAGCGACGTCTCCCTATCGCAATGATTCAATGCTCCTGACCCAGGCCCCTTGCTCCCGCAGGTTGGCGGGTAGCGCGTTCAGCGCGTCTCTGGCGGCCTCTCGGCTGCCATGGGAGCCGCTGACCACCACGTACCAGTCGCTGCCGTCGCGTTGGGTGGCGATCAGGTGGGTGTTGTCCACCCCTGCCAGTTCATTGTCCAGATAACGCTCTAGGGCTTCGCGCTGCCCGGCGGCAATGAGCTGAATGGTGTAATTCTCGCCAGGCTGGCGCTCCAGCCAGCCGAGCTGCTCGGGTTCGGGCTGCTCTACCTCGGCCTCGCTGTCGGCCGGCGGCTCTGGCGGCGGCGGTGCCTCGACGATTTCTTCCGGTTCTTCCGCCGGAGCGGGGGTGAGCTCTTCCGGTTCTGCCGCCAAGGTAGGCCCGTCGGCTTCCACATCAGCGGAATCCTCCGGCATCAATGGATCTGCAGGGCGCTCCGCAATGGCGGGTTCTTCCGCCTCCGGCGTTTCTTCCGGCAGGCCGTCGAGTCCTTCCCGCATCGTTTCGTCCGGCTCCGCTGCCAGCAACGGATCTTCTGGTATCGTCTCCGGCCCATCGATTGTGGCGTCGGGCGCCGGTGTAGCCGTGGGACGCTCCAGGGCAATCTCTTCCATGTCGCCATTGCCGCCGCCGAAGAACGGCAGCAGTAGCAGTGCAAGCAGGGCAGCAGCGACGATGCCACCACCCAGGAGGAGCGCTTGCCTAGACGGCGGCCAGGGCAGTGGCCGCTTTCCCGATGCGACCGGCGCATCAAGGCTGTACCAGCGGCGCTGGCAGGCGGCCCGAACCCGCCCCGGCAGCCCCTGGCTCTCCTGGTGGATCTCGGCAGGGTCGAAGCGTGGGTCCAGTGGGGCGCCGCTCGCGTCCGCGCCCAGTTCGTGAGCGATATAGTCTGCAACCTGGTCTTCCCGCCAGGCGTGCAGGGCGGCGACATGAATGTCGGCCGGGGCAAGATCCGGTCCTGCCAGATCCAGCAGTCGTGGTGCAAAACCGCAACGGCCGATCAACACCAGCCCAAGGGTTGGGCCGCCCTCATGCCGGGCCGCGAGGCGCATATCCAGCAAGGCACGCAGGGAATCAGGATCGAGATCGTCGGCGTCGTCGATCAGCAGAACCGGCCGCTCCCCGTCCTGCAACAGCCTGGCCAGTGACTCCTCGGCGTGGGTGATAACCCGCTCTCCGGCAGGTACCGGTGGAGTAGGGAGATCAAAGCCCTGGATACAGGCATCGGCCAGTGCCTCGGCATCGTTCAGGTCCTCGGGGGCGAGGGGCAGCGGCATGATCAGGCCGTCGCGGTCATCCACCAGGCTTCCGAGCAAGGTGGTGCGTCCGGTTTCCGGTTCGCCCTCGATCACGATGATGTGGCGGCCGGTCTGCATCAGATGAAGCAAGCTGCCACGGCGGGAGCGCAATTCGCCGTCAATATAGAGACTGTCCTCGTCGAAAGGCGCGGCCGTGTCCAGATCGAACGGCGTCTCGTCGCCCCACTCTCCAGGCTGGTCGCTGTAACGGCTAGGCATTGTGCGTGCTGCTCCCGGTCCCCATGGTGGCGTCAGTCTAGCAGAAGGCCGAACGCTGCAGAGTGCGGCGATGGCCGGCGGTTGACAGGGATAATGCGGCTTCGTATGATGCGCCTGCCTTGGAGATGCAGGGCCGCAGCGTCCCCTTCGTCTAGAGGCCTAGGACACCGCCCTTTCACGGCGGCGACAGGGGTTCGAATCCCCTAGGGGACGCCACTAGTTTCGTGTGGTCTGGTGAAAGCAGGCCACAAGGGTGCCTCGGCACCGACGAAAAACCCGCCCAGAAGGCGGGTTTTTTTGCGTCTGGTGGGTGGCGCGGGGCAAATGGTCCCGTAGCGGGCTGCTAAACTGCCCGGATCATCCGCAGACTCCATGGCTTCTTTACTGTTAGGTACAGTCAGAGGACTCTATACATGGCGCTTGAATCCCAACGCGACGCGAACGAACTGGTCATCCGGATCAACGGTGAATTCGACTTCGGCCTGCATCGACAGTTTCGGGATGCGTATCGGGATGAAAGTGGCGTCACACGGTATGTAGTCGATCTCAGCGACACCGAGTACATGGACAGTTCCGCTCTCGGCATGCTGTTGCTGCTGCGCGAACATGCCGAAGCCCGCAACGGGAAGGTGTTCCTGAAAGGTGTCGATGGTGAGATCGAGCGCATACTCCGCATCGCCAACTTCCACCAGTTGTTCTCGGTCAACGACTGATCAGAAGGCAGCCGCTGGTGGCCGCTGAGCGCGATCCTGCTGCGGGGGCCAAACCGGCCTCCAATGGCGTCGTGCTCATCGTTGACGATGAGCCGGTGAATCGACAGCTGCTTGAGGGCATGCTGCGCGGGCGGGGCATGACCGTGGTGCAGGCGGGGAACGGGCGCGAGGCCGTTGAGCTGTTCGCCGAGCAGCCGCCGGATCTGGTGTTGATGGATGTGCTCATGCCGGAGATGGACGGCTATGAGGCCACGCGCCGCATCAAGGCCGCGCAGGGGGACTGGTTCACCCCCGTGTTGTTCGTGACCGCGCTTAGTGACGAGCAGCAACTGGCCCAGTGCGTGGAATGCGGTGGCGACGACTTCGTCTCCAAACCCGTGAACCGAGTCCAGTTGAACGCGAAGATCGATTCCTGGCTGCGCATCAAGGACCTCTACCGCACCGTCCGTACCCAACGGGACGAGCTTGACGCCTACCAGACCCGAAACGAGGTCGATCAGCGCCTGGCCAGGGACATCATGGAAAAAGCCCTGCGCTCGGATCTGCTGCGTCAGCAGTCCGGGATCGACTATTGCTACCAGCCTGCCGATATCCTCAGTGGTGACATGCTACTGGCCGCTCGCGCGCCGTCGGGGCGGGCCGACATCCTGGTTGGTGATTTCACTGGCCACGGCGTGGCTGCTGCCATGGGCTCGGTTCCGGTATCCGACCTGTTCCACCGCATGGTGCGGGAAGGCCGGGATCCTGGTGAGATCATTGATGCCATTAACCAGCGCCTCTACGTCTACCTGCCCGCCAATCTTTTTCTCGCGGCGGCACTGGTATCGGTGTCGCCGGATGGCCGCACGGTAAGTGTCTGGAATGGTGGTATGCCTGATCTGTTGTGGTTGCGTGATGGAGAACTGGTGGAACGCTTGCCCTCTACCCATCTGCCCCTGGGTATCGAGGAGCGCATCCGCAGTCACGATCGGCTCTGCTGCTACTGCAATCTCGAGCCCGGCGACCTGCTGCTGCTCTACAGCGATGGTGTTACCGAGGCCCGCAATCCACAGGGCGAGCCCTTTGGCGAATCGCGATTGCGCGAGGCGGTCAGGGCCACGGGAGGGGATGCAACGCAGCTCGGCCAAAGGCTGGATGAATTCCGTGGCCAGCGGCAGCGCGTGGATGACCTGACCATCCTGGCCCTGCGGCCGGACCAGCTCATGGAGACAGCATTGCTTGAGCGGTCGCAATCCGCCCCGGCGATGTGGACGCTTTCCATGTTGTTCGATGCGGAGGCCATGCGACAGGCCAGCCCGATTCCGGCCCTGGTTCAGCTTATCGTCGACATCGAGAAGCTTGCTGCCGAGGATGGCCGTCGGATTCTGACCATCATTACCGAGCTGTTCACCAACGCCCTTGAGCACGGCATGCTGGCCATGAATTCATCACTGAAGCGGGATGCATCGGGATTCGATGATTATTACGATCTGCGGCGGCATCGCCTGGAAACCCTTCGGGACGGATCGCTGCAGCTCGAGGTGGCGCTGCGAAAACATGCGACGACGGGGCGTCAGCTAGTCATCCGGGTGCGGGACAGCGGTCCGGGATTCGACCACGACCGTCTCGTGCCGACGCTGCACCGCCCCGCCGCAGAGAACGAATTCAGTGGTCGTGGTCTGCGACTGGTGCGGGGTCTGTGCAGCGACTTGCGTTTCCACGGTCGGGGAAACGCCGTAGAGGCCATCTACGGCATTGATGCGGGCCCGCAGAGACACTAGCGAGGCAACTCGATTCGCAGGGCTTCGAGTAGCCCGTTCAGGGTCAGCGGTTTGACCAGGTGCTCGGAGAAACCTGCCTGCAGAATGCGCTGCGCCGTGGTTTCCGCCACGTCAGCGCTCACCGCCACCACCGGAATGTTGGCGGTCACGCTATTGCCCCGCAGAACCTCCAGCGCCTGAAAGCCGTCCATTCCCGGTAGATGCAGGTCCATCAGGATAAGGTCTGGAGATTCGGTCTGGGCCATCACGATACCGCTTTCCGCATCCCGCGCCTCCAGCAGCTCCAGGTGTTTCTGGCGCTGAAAGATCTGTCGTGCCAGCAGACGATTGCTTTCATTATCCTCGATATACAGCACCCGGCGGATGTCGCTGACATCCGCCGGTCTCGAGGTGGGCGGCGCTGCTTTTGTTTCCGCGGGTGCGTGGACTGCGCCAGAGTCCAGGGCGTGGGGCAGGGTAACGGAGAATGCGCTTCCCACGGTTTCCTCGGATTCCACGCTGATCGTGCCGCCCATCAGTTCCACCATGCGGCGGCATACGACGAGACCGATGCCGGTCCCCTGGATCCGGCCGCCTTCGCGGCCGAGTCGGTTGAACGCCTGGAAGAGCTCGTTGCGCCGGTGCTCGGGGATACCAAGCCCGGTATCACGCACGGTAAAGACGCAGTTGCGATTGTCCTGATGCACCTGCAACTCCACCGTGCCGCCGGGGCGGTTGTACTTGATGGCGTTGGTCAGCAGGTTGAGCAGCACCTGGGTGAGCCGCGTGGCATCTGCGTCGATCAGTTCGTCGTCTGTGACATCGGCCTGCAGCGTGACGTCGTATTCCTTTGCCATCTGGGAGACGGTGCCCAGGCAATTGGACGCGATGTCCGAGGGGCGCACGTGGCTCCGGCGCATCTGCAGCCGCCCGGACTCGATCTTCGCCAGATCCAGTATCTCCGAAATGAGATCCAGCAGATGCCAGCCGGCGGAGAGGATCTGAGCCACCTGCTGTTGCTGGTTCTCCGACAGGGGTTGCTCGTCATCGGCCTCCAGCAACTGCGCGAAACCCAGCACCGCGTTAAGTGGGGTGCGCAGTTCATGGCTCATGTGAGAGAGAAACTCGGACTTCGCCCGGTTGGCGGACTCCGCTTCCAGTCGTGCCGCCACGAGGGCCTGCTCCACCGCCTTGCGCAAGGTGATGTCCTGAACCAGGCCGAGCATGCGGGTGACGCCTCGCTCCTTGTCCCGCAGCGTGTGTGCACGTGCGTGCAACCAGCGTTCGTCCGTCTCATGGGTGAGTCGGAATTCGAGATTGAGTTCCACGCCCTCGCGCAGACAGCGTCCCAGAGCCCGCAGCAGGGCGTGACGGTCCTGTGCAGGGATCTGCCGTAGCAGCTTGCGGCCTTGTAGCGCCGCATCCGCCGGCAGATCGAACAACTCGCGCAGGCCATCACCGGCGGTGAGCCTCCCCGAGGCGTCGGTGGTCCATTCAAAGTGCACGACACGGGCGAATTCCTGGGCCTTGCTCAGCCGTTCCTGGTTTGCCCTTAGCGCCTGCTCGGTTTCCACCCGATGGGTGACGTCCTCCTGGATGCCGACGAAGTGGGTAAGCTGCTCGTTGTCGTCGTGGACCGGAAACACCGACAGCTCATTCCAGAAAGCTTCGCCGGACTTGCGATAGTTGCGCAGCAGCGCCCGGCCGGGGCGGCCTTCGTCCAGGGCCTGGCGTATCTCGTTGAGGCTCTCCGGATCGGTGTCCGGGCCCTGCAGGAACCGGCAATTGCGCCCCAGGACCGTCTCCTCGGGGTAGCCGGTGATGCGAGAAAACGCCGGGTTTGCATAAACGATGGGTCGGTCACCTGCGCGGGCATCGGCGATGAGAATGCCGTCCATGGACGCGTCCAGCGCCTTGGATTGCAGCCGGACCTGTTGCTCGGCATGCAGGCGCTCGGTGATATCCAGTGCCTTGACGCAGAGTGCGTAGAGTTTGTCTTCCTCGTCGAACAGCGGGAATCGCACCACGATGAAGCTGCGCTCCCTGCCGTCGATGGTCATGGTCTCGACGTCTTCCAGCAGCTTGCGGTTGGCAACGGCCTCGTGTTCCCGCTGGGCGATGCGGTCCGCCTCCTGGGCGGGGAGCAGATCCGCCTCCGTCAGACCGATCATGGCATCGGGCTCACGGTCGAATACATGCGCCGCCGCCCGGTTAGCGTACAGATAGCGCCCGTGCGGGTCCTTCAGGGCCGTGATCAGCGGTGAATGATCGAGAATGGCATGCAGGCGGGCCTCGCTTTCCCGGGCACTGCGTTCAGCCTGCTTGATGCGTGTGTTGTCGAAGAAGGTGATCACGGCGCCGCGAATGGAGCGGTTCTGATCGTAGTAGGGCCGCATGCGCAACAGGTAGTAGCGTGCCCGGTTGCTGGTGGTATTGTCGCCTTCCTCGGTGACCGCCACCGAATGGGTGATCTGTACCTCCACCGCCTCGCCCTTGGTGACGACCTGCTTGAGCCGTTGGCTGAAGCGCGGCAGGTCAATGCGGCGTTCCACATCCGGCAGCAGCGTGCCGAAGTTCTCCGGGCCCAGGGAGAAGATGCGCTCACAGGCGGGGTTGTAGAACTTGATGCGCAGCTTTTCGTCCACCACGATCAGCGCGTCTGCCAAGCTGTCCTTGACGTTTTCCAGGTCCGAATAGGCAGCGTTCAGTTCGATGGTCTTGCTGTTCAACTCCTCGTTGACGGTGGTGAGTTCCTCGTTGGAGGACTGCAACTCTTCGTTAGTAGTTTCCAGTTCCTCGTTCGAGGATTGCAGCTCCTCGTTGGAGGATTGCAACTCCTCGTTGCTGGATTGCAGTTCCTCGTTGGTGGTTTCCAGTTCCTCGATCACCGTCTGCAGATGCTCGCGGGTGGCGGCAAGCTCATCTTCAAGTTCCCGAATCCGCCGGTCCGCCTCGTCGGGAACGATATCCGAGGCCTCGGCGGTCCCCTGTGGCTGAGGCCGCATGGCCTCGAAGCTGATCAGGAAGAGCAGGGAGTCGTCGGCACTGGCTGCCACGGGGTGGACCGTCACCCGGACGGATTCCTCGTCGGGTCCGAGACGGATGACGCGGCTCGAGACGTTACGGCGTTCCTTCTTGACGCGGGTGATCAGGGCGGCAAGGTCGACCCGCATTTCCCGACGTGCCAGGTTGCGCAGGCTGAAGTCGGGTTCGCCGGAGGGAAAGCGCAGATAGCGGCTTACGTCACCGAGCAGGTGATGGATGGTCAGCTTTTCATCCACCAGCAGACTGGCCGGCGCATAGTGCTCCAGGGCCACCTTGATCATGCGGTCATAAACCGATGGGCGCCGCGGCGCCGGTGGCTCTACAGCCTCGGCCAACTCATTGCGCCCGGGGCGATAGCTGCGATAGCGGGCACCGGCGCTGTTGGGCGCTCCACCGTGTCGCCGGTACACCCGCCAGCGTGCATGCACGCTGGCGAACAGTTGCTCGTGCCTGGTGGCTGCCTCGGATTTTCCGAGGAACAGCAGGCCACCCGGGTTCAAGGCGTAGTGAAACGTCTCGAACAGGCGCTGCTGGGCTGACTGGTTGAAGTAGATCAGCAGGTTGCGGCAACTGACCAGATCGAGCCGCAGGAAAGGTGGATCCTGCAAAAGGTTCTGGCGGGCAAACACCAGCATGTCCCGCAGTCGCTTGGTGACCTTGTACTGACCGCCACGGTGTTCGAAGTACCGCTCGATGAGGTCCGTGGGCATGTCATTGAACGACGACTCATCATAGATGCCGCGTCGGGCGACACCCAGCGCCTGGGCGTCCAGATCCGTTGCGAAGACCTGAACACGCACATCGTCCATGGTGCCCCGGGTCAATTCGCAGAGCATGATGGCGAGGCTGTAGGCCTCCTCCCCGGTGGCGCAGCCCGGGACCCAGATACGAATGTCCTCGGTCAGGGGTTTACGCTCGAGCAACTCCATGAGGGGCGCCTCCAGGGCGCGGAAAGCCTCCGGATCCCGGAAGAATGAGGTCACGGAGATGAGGATCTCCCGCGCCAGGCGGTCCACTTCCTCCGGGTTCTGGCGGAGTAGTTGTTCGTAGTCTTCCAGCGCATTGACGTGATTCGCGGCGAGGCGACGGCGAAGGCGCCGCTGGACGGTCTTGTCCTTGTAGGCGCTAAGGTCCAGCCCACCGCGCTTCTGAACCAGGCGGGCGATGCGCTCATAGACGGGCGGTAGCGGCGAACTTCCCGATGGCAGTTCCACATCCCGCGACAGCGTGGTGATACGCATGAGTTCCGTTGCGATGGCCGCGGGTTCCATCACGAAATCGACGCAACCCGTATCGATGGCCGCCCGCGGCATACCGTCGTACTTGGCGTTGGCCGGCGTCTGCGCGAAGGTGAAACCACCAGACGACTTGATCGCCCGGATACCGTGACTGCCGTCGGTGCCGGTCCCCGACAGGACAACACCTACCGCATGTTCGCCAAATGCATCTGCAAGGGAGCGGAAGAAGGCATCCACCGACGGCTTGGGGACGGGGCGCTCCTCCGGCTGGCTCAGTCGCAGCAGGCCGTCGTCGACGACAATGTTGCTGTTGGCCGGTGTGATATGGATGGTTGACGGCTGTGGCAGCATTCCGTCTTCGACCTGAATTACCGGAAGCGTGGTCTCCCGCGCCAGTAACTGCACCAGCATGCTCTGGTGTGTCGGTGAAAGATGCTGCGCCACGACGAATGCAAGGTGTTCGTCGGGCCGCAGGGCATTGACCAGGCTGCGAAGCGCTTCCAGGCCCCCGGCGGAGGCGCCTATTCCGACCAGTACCAACTCGGTTGCCGTGTTCTTGCCGCTCTGCGATGCCTCGGCCTGTTGCGTCATTGAATCCTCTTCGGCAAGACTGTCTGCGTCACTCTGGGGTCGTGCACCCGCCTGGGTGGCTAAGAGAGTACATGTTCATGAGGCGGCGCAACAGAGACCGGCAGCATGCAAAACGTCGCCGACTGGAGTCATCACCCATGCCCCTGAAACAACGGGTCTTCGTTTATGGCACGCTGCGCGCCGGAGGCAGTAACCATCGCCTGTTGACGGCAGGGCGATGTCTGGGGACACACTGGACCGAACCCCGCTACACCATGCTGGACTGCGGTGCCTATCCCGGCGTCGTCATGGGGGGGACGCATGCCATCCACGGCGAGGTCTATCAGGTCACGCCCCGCATCATGGCGCAACTCGACCGCCTCGAGGACTACCCGCGCAGCTACGATCGCAGCCTGCTCGAGACGCCCTGGGGCGGGGCGTGGATCTATATTTTCCGTCCCGGGGCCATGTGCCTGCCGACCATTCCCGGTGGCGACTGGATGCGGCGGCGGTGAAGCGTGGCCAAGGGGGTGACAAGGTGAGTAGAATTGCGCTCCCGAAGTTCGCCCGTCAGAGGGAGTGGAAATGAGCGAGCAGGTGCCCTACATCAAGCATGTGACCGCCGGCAGTTTTGCCGCCGAAGTCATGGAAGTCTCACGCCAGACACCTGTACTGGTGGACTTCTGGGCAGACTGGTGCGAGCCCTGCAAGCAGCTGATGCCCGTGATTGAGCGACTGGCCCACGAGTACGACGGCCGTTTCGTACTGGCCAAGGTGGACTGTGACCAGGAGCAGATGCTGGCGACCCAGGTAGGCATACGCAGCCTGCCGACGGTCATACTGGTCAAGGACGGCCAGATCGTCGGGCAGTTCCAGGGGCTTCAGCCGGAAGGCGAAATCCGCAAGTTGCTTGATGCCCACGTCCCGGCTGCCGAGGAATCGCCTGCCGCAAAGGCTGCGGTGCTCATCGGGGAGGGCGACTTTGCGGGAGCGCTGCCCCTGCTCGAGGAGGCCTACGCGGCAAGCCCCGACGATACGGATATCCGCATCGACCTCGCCCGGGCGCGTCTGCATGAGGGCGATGCAGCCGGTGCCGAAGCCCTGCTCTCCAACCTGCCTGCCGATGCCGCCAATGATGATCGGGTGAAAGGCATGCGCGCCCAGCGCGCCTTTGCCGAGCGTGTTGCCGGTTTGCCTGATCTGGCCAGCCTGCAGGCGGCGCTGGCCGAAGGGGATCAGCCCGAGCCGCGGCACCAGCTGGCCTTGCAACTCATCGCCCGAGGCGAATATGCCGCCGCCATGGAAGAGTTGCTGGTGCTGATTCGCCGCCATGCCGACTGGAACGAGGGTCAGGCCCGCCAGACTCTGCTGGAAGTCTTCGATCTGCTGGGCCTTGAGCATCCCGAGGCGCGCCGCTACCGGCAGAAACTCTTCCAGATGATGTACTGACGGCGTTATCTGCCCGCCAGCGCATCGAGAAGCGTCGGGATGTGCTTCCGGAAGCGGAAGAACCCGTGGGTCGCGTGGGGCCAGGCCAGTTCGTCCCAGCGATTGCGCGGCGTAACCACATGCACCCCGTGTGATTCGAGCATCCCGGCCAGAACCTCCACCACATCACCACCCGGGCCGATGGGCGTCCACGGTATGACCACCTGCTCAAGCTGGTTGCGTCTCACCCAGTCTTCCACCTCGCGGCCCGCTACCGCGGCATCCAGCTGTTCGCAATCCACGTCCCAGTGCGCCGTTGTCCGGCGGCAGGCGTCCGCAATGGCCTGCCGGGTGAAGTCCCTGACCAGTGGTGCCACCGTGCCGGGGCCCCGGTCAGCGCTGCAGTCAATGGCAAGCGCTGTTGAGATTGCCACATCACCAAGCCAGAGTTCCGGCGTCAGTTCGTCCTCGGTGAACAGCAGGCCGGTGCGCTTCCCGGACGCGACCTCCGTGGCTGCCTGCAGCGGGCGCGGATCACCCATCTCGGCCATATCGCGTACCTCGAAGGCGGCATCCGCCAACTCGCTGGAGCCGGGGCGAAATCGTCCCTCGGTATAGCGGGCAATGTTGTCGGGCCGTGCGAGGTAGGCCTTGCCTCGGGTTTGCAGCCCTGCAACCCACCGCCAGGACAGCGTGTTGCTCGCCGCGTCGCCGTCCAGCAGATGGCGCAGGAAGTGGTCCGCACCCAGGGCCCATGGCAGTTTGAGGGTGAACGTCCAGATGCTGGCGAACCACATGCGGGCATGGTTGTGCAGATAGCCCGTGTCACGCAGTTCGGCGATCCAGTGGTCGAAACAGTCGATCCCGGTACGGCCCTGACAGGCCCGGTTGAGACGCTCGGACAGCCTGGTATCGTCGTCCACCTCGGCAAGCCCCAGGGCGACCTCCCGGCGATACGCCTGCCAGACCCAGGGCCGCAGTTCCAGCCAGCCTTTCCAATACGTGCGCCAGCAGACTTCCTGGATGAATTTTTCGGCACCCTCCGCCGAGTGGTGTTCCAATACCCCGGCGATGATCTCCTCTTCGCGAATCAACCGATGGCGTACCCACGGGGAGAGTTGCGAGACGTGCTCGTGGTGCTGGGGCCCCAGGTCGTGATTGCGCAGCCGGGCGTAGTCCCGACCCGCCCGGGGCAGGTAGGCCTGCAGTCTGGTGAGGCCTGCTGCTCGTTCGGCGCTCCAGTCCATTCGAGTTGCTCCCGCGCTTGAAATCGGTCGCCTTAGCCGGGCCTGGGCAGGAGAAGCCCGATGCAGACGCCGGCAAGCGCTCCATACAGATGGGCTTGTATGACCACCGGGCCACCGATCAGTTGCGAGACCGATACCGGTGCGGTGGTGAAGAAATCCGCCGCCAGCTTGGCTACCAGGGCCAGTAGCACCAGGGCGGCGAACCACGATCCGCCGCGAAACCCCCTGATCGCACCCGCAGCCCACAGTGCCGCCGTAACCCCGGAGAGGCCCGCGTACCAGAACAGTTCCGGGTGAAGCAGCCAGAAGGCCGCGCTGATACCGATAGCCGCAAGCGGAGCGGTGAGGAGCATGCCCGCTGGTCCGAGCCATGGGCCCACCAGCAATGTGAGAATAGCCAGCGACAGCATGTTGAGAACAAGATGCTCACGACCCAGGTGAACCCAGTGTCCGGTCAGACCGCGCCACCATTCGCCGGCCGTCATTGCCAGGTTGTCGTAGCGCAGGGCGGTGTAGGCGGCGTCGCCAAACAGTGCGATGCCGAGCGCTGGCATTGCGATCAGCAAGCCCGCCAGGATCACGGCGGGCAACTCGCTACGCATGCCGCCGGCTCCCGCGGTCATTCTGACCCGCTACCATTCCGGATACTCCGACATCGACTCGGCATCAGGCGAATCGCCGCTGTCGCGACGCAGGTTCTCCTGGTACATGCGGATGAAGAGCAGCCCCTGGCGGGTTGCGTCATCCAGCGCGATATGACTGGCCACTGAATCACCCTCGATCCAGTGGGGCGGCATGCGGCGCGGAATGACCCGGCCCAGGCTCGCGGTTTGTAGAACGGCCATGGCGTAGCTGTGTATGTCGATGGCCGAGCGGCCGAACGGGTTGGTACCGGTGAACCGAACCAGGTAATGGCTGACAAAGGGGAAATCGAAGGCGACCGGGTAACCGAGAAAAATCGGCTTGCCCGGCAGGCCCCGCAACCACGCAGCATAGTCGGCCATAACCGTCGCGGGGTCTTTCGCATTGCTGGTCGCTGCTCCCCAGGCCTCCGGCCGCTCGGCCCACCAGGCCATGGTGTCGCGGTCCGCCGTTGCGTCGGGCAGCGGTTCCAGGTTGGCGGAGAAGGTGTCGACCAGTTCGCCCTCGGGATTGAACACCGCAGAAGCGAGCGACAGCATGGAATGGGAGCCGGGCGCCGGGCCATCGGTCTCCACGTCCGTGGACACGAAAAGCTCGACTGCCTCGGGCTTGAAGCGGGACATGCTGCACCTCCGGGTGGATCGGTGTTGACAAGCTGCAAAACCTTACACCGGGCGCCCAGTTGCGTCCATGGCTGTTCAGAGAGGAAATGCCATGACCTGCGTTCGCCATCTGCTGGTCTGTCTGGGCGATCAACTCGATCCCGACAGTGCGTTGCTGCGACAGGGTGATGCCTCGCAGGATCAACTGTGGATGGCCGAGGTCGATGAGGAGTCCACCCATGTGTGGTCCCACAAGGCGCGGATCGTGCTGTTCCTGTCGGCAATGCGGCACTTCCGCGACGAACGTGAGGCGGACGGCTGGCGGGTTCAGTACCGTTGCCTTGATCAGCACACGGCAAGCGGTCTCGACGCCGCGCTGACCGAAGACATCGCCAGGTTGACTCCGGAGCGCGTGAGAGTGCTGCAGCCCGGGGACTACCGGGTGCTGCAGAGGCTGCGCAGCGCCTGTGACCAGGCAGGTGTGCCGCTGGATGTTGTCGACGACGAGCATTTCTTCGACACGCCGGCTGGCTTCAATGCCTGGGCGGAAGGGCGCAAGCAGTTGCGGCTCGAATACTACTATCGTGCCCTGCGCAAGCGCTTTGCTGTTTTGATGGACGGTGATCAGCCCCTCGGCGGGCAGTGGAACTTCGACAAGGACAATCGCCGTGATTTCGGCAGCAGTGGGCCAGGCCGAATCCCGGCCCCCAGGGCATTTCCGCCGGACCCAACAACCCGCGATGTCATCGCTCTGGTCGAGCACCGGTTCGCCGATCATCCCGGGACACTGGATGATTTCGATTGGCCCGTCACCCCCGGGGATGCCGGGCAGGCCCTGGAGGATTTCGTCAATCATCGGCTCGCCGCCTTCGGCCCCTACCAGGACGCCCTGTGGGCGAATCAGCCCTGGCTGTACCATTCGCGGTTGTCTGCCGCCATGAACCTCAAGCTGCTGTCGCCCCGTGCCGCGGTGGCGGCGGCGGAGCGGGCGTATGCCGAGGGTCTGGCGCCGTTACAATCCGTAGAGGGCTTTATCCGGCAGATACTCGGTTGGCGGGAATACGTTCGCGGCATCTACTGGCGCTCCATGCCCGATTATCTGCAGGGCAACGCGCTGGATGCGCAGGCGCCGCTGCCGACGTTCTTCTGGACCGGCGACACCGACATGCGCTGCCTCGCCGACGCCATTGGCCAGACGCTGCGCTACGGCTATGCTCACCATATCCAGCGACTCATGGTCACCGGCCTGTACATGCTGCTCTACGGCGTGCATCCGGATGCCGTGCATCGCTGGTATCTCGCCGTATACGTGGATGCCGTGGAATGGGTGGAAGCCCCCAACACCATCGGCATGAGCCAGTTCGCCGACGATGGCACCATGGCCTCCAAACCCTATTGCGCCACTGGCAAGTACATCCGGCGCATGAGCAACCACTGCGCTGATTGTCGCTTTGATCCGGAACGACGCACCGGGGAGGCGGCCTGCCCATTCACCACACTGTACTGGGACTTCCTGCAGCGTAACCGTGAACGTCTGCAAGCAGTGGGCCGCATGTCGATGCAGCTGCGCAATCTCGATCGACTCGACGCCACCGAGCTGACCGCGATCCGCCGTCAGGCCCAAGCGCATCGGGACGCTGTCTCCGGGTGAAACGCTCAACGTCGGCGATTGCGCCGGCATCGCTCTGAACAATAGCGGACCTCGTCCCAGACCTTCGCCCATTTTTTGCGCCAGGTGAAGGGACGGCCGCACACCGCGCAGACTTTCTCCGGCAGATCAGCTTTCTTCATGGCCATCGTCCCCGAACAGGCTGAGCTGGGGCGGTTGCGGCCTGGGGCGCGTTCGCCTGGGTGCAGGTCTTCTACGGCTGCCATGCTTATGGCGAATGGCGTCCGCCTCGGCGTTGGCCGCCGCACTACGCCGGATCGGTGTGAACCGCTGCCGCGCTTCCCGGGCGGCCTGCTCGTGTTCCACCACCTGCAAGGGGTAATCCTCGCCCAGGCGGCAGCCACTGTCCCGTTGCACCGCCTCGGGCATGGTCCACGGCTCGTGCAGCCAGCGGGTGGGCACCTGCCCCAGTTCCGGTATCCAGCGGCGAATGAATACGCCATCCGGGTCCTGATCTCGGCTTTGCTTGACCGGGTTGTAGATGCGCAGGGTGTTGATGCCGGTGGTGCCCGATTGCATCTGGAACTGGCAGTAATGGATCCCGGGTTCGTAGTCGGTGAATTGCCGTGCCAGGTAAAGCGCGGGCTGCCGCCAGTGCAGCCAGAGATGATAGGCGGCAAACGAGACCACCAGCGCGCGCATCCGGAAATTGAGCCAGCCGCCGGCGTTGACGGCGCGCATGCAGGCATCCACCAGCGGCAGTCCGGTTTCGCCCCGGCACCAGGCATCGAAACGGTCCTGGCGGAATTCGTTTTCACGCAGACCGTCGCAGGCCCTGTGCATGTTCTCGAACTCGATGCGTGGCTCGCTCTCCAGTTTCTGCATGAAATGACAATGCCAGTGGAGGCGCTCTTCGAAGTTGCGCAGGGACCGCAACCAGCGTCTGCGTTCCGGAGAGGCTGCCTCATCGCGCAGGCTCTGGCGACGAGCGCGGCTGGCGTGAACCACCTCCCGTAGCGACAGGGTGCCCCAGGCCAGATGGGGGCTGAGTCGCGAACTGCTCTGCCAGGCGGTGACGGGGCTCGAAATGCCGCCGGAATAGCCGATGCCGCGATGCTCCAGGAAGCCCTGCAGTACACGCAGGCCGCGCTCGCGACCGCCGGGCTGGATGTGCCGCTGTCGTGGGGCGTCCGTCAGTTCACCGGGCAGGTCGGGAAGGCGGATGCCCCTGATCCCGACGGCTGGGCGCAGGGCATCCGGTGCTGGCCGGATCGCTTCCGCCATCAGCCCTTCCCACTGCCGAGACCAGCCATCGCGTTGTCCCAGGCGGCGAACCACCCCGTGCTGACGTGTCTCGAACAGCGGAATGCCGGCCTCGCGCAGCACCGCGGAGACCGTGAGATCCCGTTGATAGGTCCAGGCATTACCCGTTTCCTGGTGGGCATGCACCGCGCTGATCCGATACGCCGCCGCCAGTTCCCGGAAGATTGTCGCTGCGTCACCCTGGCGAATCACCAGGGGCTGTCCCAGCCTGCTCAACGCAGCATCCAGTTCCTGCAACGCTGCATGGATGAACTGCCAGTGGCGGGGCGCCATGTCCGGTTGTGCCCAGAGGGTCGGCTCGATGACATAGAGCGGCAGCACCGCGTCTGCGGATTCGGCGGCATCCAGCAAGGGTCCGTGGTCCACCACCCGGAGGTCGCGCTTGAACCAGACGATACGCAGCGTCATCCCCAAGAATGTTCTCCCGTGTTCCCGTGCGGGTTGTTCAGACTCCAGACTAGTGACAATAATAAAGACGCTGTTCTCCGGTGGCCTCGCACCCCATGCGATTGCCGCCACCGGATAACCGGATAAAGCCACAGGGATGGAAGAGCAGATTGAACAGCATACTGGTTGTGGATGATCACCCGGAGGCGCGCTCCTGGCTGGTGGATATTTCACTGCGGGCATTCCGCGGTGCCTCGGTGATCGCGGCGGCGACCCTGGCCCAGGCCCGGGAGCGCATGCGAGGCACCCATCTGGATCTCGCCCTGGTGGATCTGGGGCTGCCGGACGGCAATGGTTCCTCGTTGGTGACCGAACTGGCTCGTCGCTCCCCTGAAACTTTCCTGGTCGTGACCACCATTTTCGATGACGACCACCATCTGTTCACGGCCCTGGCCGCCGGTGCCGGTGGCTACCTGCTGAAGGATGAGCCGGAAGATCAGATCATCGACCGGCTGCAGGGCATTCTCCGCGGCAATCCTCCGCTTGCCCCGGGTATCGCCCGGCGTATCCTGCGGCATTTTCAGGATCAGGCCATGCAGCCCCTTGCTCGTCGCCCCACCATAGGCAAGGGCGCACTGTTGAGCGATCGCGAGACAGAGGTGCTGGCCTTGCTGGCCAAGGGCCTGAACCGGACAGATGTGGCACGGGTGCTGAACATTTCACCCAACACCGCCGCCGGGCACGTGAAAGCGATTTACCGCAAGCTCAATGTGTCGGGCCGGGCTGAGGCCACACTCGAGGCAGTGAATCTCGGGATCGTGGATCCTCCGGCCTAGCCGCCGCAGCGCCCCTGGCCTTGGCTACTTCATCCGATCGCCTGCTTCGCGTTGCGCCACTGCCGCTGGTGGCGGGCTGCGCCTTTCTGGCGTTGCTGTTGATCCTGCTGGCTGTTCGGCTTGCCATGCATCAACCATGGCTCGGGGTTGCATGGACGCCGACAAGCAACGGGGCGGGCCTGGTTGTCGATGCCGTTCACCCCGAGAGCCCGCTCCGCGGCCGGTTGGAGCCGGGGGAACAAGTCGTTGCCCTGCGAGATGTCTACGGGCACTTCGAAAGTCTGGTTGCCTACGATCCGACCCTGGAGCCCCACGGTCTGGCCACTTTTGCCGAACATGTGGACTACTTGGAGCGCCAGGGCCGCTTCGCCCGGATGCTCGCCGCTGACAGCGGTATTGTGCTTGTGCTCGCGGATGGTCGTCGACTGCATGCCCGGCCTCTGGAAGCCCGGCCCGTCCAGTCTCTGCCGTCGGAATTCTGGCTCTTCAATCTGTTTGGCACCGTGGCCTTGTTGATCGGAGCCGCGGTGTGGGCGTTCCGTCGCCAGGCGTCGGCGCCCCGGCTGCTGATGCTCTCCGGCGTCGGATTCTTCCTTGCCACGCTCTTCAACAGCGTCTACCTGGTGCGGGAACTGGCCTTGCCCGCGGGACTGTTCGATGGGCTGATGCGCGCCAATCACCTCGGGCTCGCCGTTCTGCTTGGCGGTCTCCTGGCACTGCTCATCTACTATCCGCGACGGCTGGGTGACTGGCCCGCTGGTTGGATCGTGTTTGGCCTGATGACTGTCTACCAGTTGAACGAAAACCTGCGACTCTTCGATCTGCCGGTGCACACCTTCTACCTGCCCCTGATGATTCTCTACGCACTGGGTGTTCTGGTCGCGGCGGGGCAGTGGCGGGCTGCCCGCGAGGAGCCGCTGGATCGCGCAGCACTGAAGTGGCTGTTCCTGTCGGTTTTCCTCTTCATGGGCATCGGGCTGGTGCTCTACTTCGTGCCGATTGCCTTTGGCGAGGCGCCGTTGCTGTCGCAAACCGCCATGGTCGGCTGCGCCACCGTCATGTACGTGGGTTTTGCCCTGGGGGTTGTCCGCTACCGCCTCTTCGATCTGGAGCGCTGGTGGTTCAGCGTCTGGCTCTGGTTCCTCGGTGGCGTGGCTGTGCTGCTGGTGGACATGGCGCTGATCTTCCTGCTGGGCCTGCAGCCGATCCAGGCCCTGGGGCTGGCAGCCATTCTCGTGGGATGGCTTTATTTCCCCGCACGGCAGCGGCTATGGCAGCTCATGGCGCCGGGTAGCCAGACTTCTGTCGTTACCGAACTGCCGGATCTGGTGCAGAGCATGTTCTCCGCCGAAACCGGCAAGGCCGTGGAGGCGGGCTGGCGCAGTTCGCTGCAGCGCAGCTTCATGCCCATCACGATCACGTGCAGCGATGGCGACCTCGAGCGGCCCCTGCTTGCGGAGTCAGGGGCGGCGTTGCTGGTGCCCATGGTCGAACAGCGAGGTTCCCTGCGGCTGCTGTATGCCCGGGGCGGTCAGCGACTCTACGGCGAATCGGATGTTGATCGCGTCAGCGCACTGCTTGCCGTCGCCCGGCGCACCTGTCAGGCCCGTCGAGCCCGGGACGAGGGTGCACGAACCGAACGCCAGCGTATTCTCCGGGACCTGCATGACGATGTCGGCGGTCAGTTGCTTAGCCTACTGCATGCAGCTCCGGACAAGCGCATGGCCGACCTCAGTCGTGGTGCCCTGCAGGCGCTTCGGGAATCCATCTATGCCCTGGACGATCAGTGTGATCGACACCTTGAGGACGCCCTGGCCGAATGGCGTCTGGAGTTGCGTGAGCGGTTGCAGGGCAACGGCGTGACGCTTGCCTGGGAGCAACGGCTTGGCAGTTCGTTGCGGCCGCGGCTGACTGCGCGGCAGTACATCAATCTCAAGCGGATTCTCGCCGAAGCGGCTACCAATGCGTTGAGACACGCCAGACCGACATTTCTGCGCGTCAGCTGGAGTTTCGTTGACGGGTGGCTCGAATTGGGCATTCTCAATGACGGTATCGAGATTGTGGCGAGTCCTTCTGACCGGGCTCACGCGGAGCTGGAAGGCCGTGGCATGCATAACATGCGGACCCGCGCCGGCGAACTGCGGGGAACAGTCCGTGCCCAGCCGCTGGAGAATTCGGCGGACCATTTCCTGGTGGACGTAAGCTTTCCCTTGGCCGACCATGAAGGTGCTGCACCGAGTCGTCCCCCGGACGTGGTATCGCGTACGGTGGACGCTGTGCGGCAAACTGACAGGGAATCCGGATGAAAGGAGGGGGGACATGGACTCAAGACAGGGTTTGATTGCCACCGTGGGGGGCGCACTTTTTCTTGCCGCGGGTATGGCGCAGGCGGACGTAACCGGCGTATTCGATACGCCGGATGGTCAGGTCACGCTGGAAGTTCGGGACGCAGACAATCTGCGTTTCCGGACGCCGGATGGCAGCTTTCTCGTCGTTTCCCGCGGCGAGGCCTTCATGCTCGGAAGGGGCAATGACGGCTGGATGGCCATGCCGGTGAGCGAGATTCCCGCAGCCGGCGGCTCGCCCGAGGAAGTGCGCTTTCGCGCCACCGGCGACCGTGAAACCGTTGCCGGAATTCGCGGCGAAGTCTATCGCATGGAGCGTGGTGACAGCTGGGCTGACGACTGGCAGCCGGCTGGAGACGCCGTTTTCAGCACAGATCCGCGGGCCCGGGAGCTGGGACAAGGCTTTGTGTCCCTGATGCAGCACTTCTCCGCCACCGGGGAGCTTGAGACCGCTTTTGGTGACGTGGATGGTATTGATCTTGATCGACAGGGCATGCTGCGGGTAAACAACGATCTGGTGCTGGTAAGCCTGGACGACAGCCGCATCGCCGACCGGAACTTCCAGTTGCCGCCCAATGTGCAGATGATGTCCGGGCCGGGGCGAGGTGCTGCATCCTCCGATGATGGCGGCGCCGATGAGCAGCGCGAGCCCGGCTGGTTCGGCCGTCAGGTCCAGGGGACGGGAGAAGATGCCCGGGACGATGCCGCCGGGGAAACCCGCCGCGAGATTCGTGACAACGTTCGCGACGGGGTACGCAGTCTGTTCCGATGAGTCAGGGCTCATTGGTCCGCTGCGCTGGCCGTGGCGATACCCTCGGCCTGCGCCACGGTCAGCGCTGTCATGTTCACCAGCCCTCGCACCGTTACCGACTCGGTGACCACGTGCACCGGCAGCCGGGCACCCACGAGAATGGGGCCGATGGAGACACCGCCGCCCAGCGCCTTCAGCAGGTTGTAGGCAATATGGGCGGCGTCGACATTGGGCATGATGAACAGGTTTGCGGCACCTGTCAGGCGGGACCCCGGCAGAGCTGTCTCCCGCAGATCCTGGGATAGCGCCACGTCGGCATGCATTTCGCCGTCGACTTCGAGATCCGGATGATCCCGGTGCAACTCCTCCACGGCGCGACGCATGGCGCGGGCGGACTCGGTGTCGTGGGTGCCGAAATTCGATCGATTCACCAGGGCTACCTTGGGCTGCAGGCCGAAGGCCTGAACCTGCCGCGCTGCCATGACGGTCATTTCCACGAGTTCATCGGCCGTGGGATCAGGCGTGGCATGGGTATCGCACAGGAAGAACGTGCCGGCGGGCAGGATCAGCGTCGTGATGGTAGAGAGCGACTGCACGTCATCGGCGGTGCCGATCAGCTCCTCCACCTGCCGCAAATGGTGGTGGAACTTGCCCACCGAACCGCAGATCATGCAGTCCGCGTCACCCTTGCGTACCATCAGCGATGCGATCGCCGTGGTGTTGGTGCGAACCAGCGCCTTGGCGTCTTCCGGCGATACCCCCTTGCGCCCCATGATCTGCTGGTATTCGGTCCAGTAATCCCGGAAGCGGGGGTCGTTGTCGACATCGACAATGGTCATGTCCTGGCCGTCGCGCAGCCGCAGGCCGAGTTCCCCGAGCCTGGCCTCGATGACCGCCGGGCGACCGACCAGAATCGGGTGGGCCAGGCCTTCGTCGGCGGCTTGCTGTGCCGCCTGCAGCACGCGTCGGTCCTCCCCCTCGGCATAGGCCAGGCGTTTCGGAGATTGCCGGGCCCGCTCAAACAGCGGCTTCATCAGCAGACCGGACTTGTAGACGAATTGCAGCAGCCCCTGGCGATACAGCTGGAAGTCTTCCATGGGCCGGGTTGCGACGCCGCTCTCCATGGCGGCTTTTGCCACCGCTGGTGCGATCCGCACCAGCAGGCGTGGATCGAACGGGCTGGGGATCAGGTAATCCGGCCCGAAGCGGGCAGCATTGCCACCGTAGGCTTTGGCCACCAGTTCCGATGGCTCGTCCATGGCCAGGTCGGCGATAGCCTTCACCGCTGCCAGCTTCATTTCGTCGTTGATCCCGGTAGCGCCCACATCCAGTGCACCGCGGAAGATATAGGGAAAACACAGGACATTATTGACCTGGTTGGGATAGTCGGATCGACCGGTGGCGATGAGTGCATCGGGCCGGACTTCCCGGGCGAGCTCCGGTTGAATCTCGGGCACCGGATTGGCAAGGGCGAGAATCAGCGGATCCTTCGCCATACGCTTGACCATCTCCGGCTTCAGGACGTTGGGTGCGGACAGGCCCATGAAGATGTCGGCCTCGCCAATGACATCGCCAAGGGTTCGGGCCTCCGTATCCTGGGCGTAGATGGCTTTCCACTCGTCCATGCTTGCTTCGCGGCCCTGGTAGACCACGCCATCGATGTCGCAGATGGTGATGTGCTCGCGCTTGATACCGAGCTTGACCAGTAGATCCAGACAGGCCAGGGCGGCTGCGCCGGCACCGGAGCAAACCACCCGGACATCGGCCAGTTCCTTGTTGACGATACGCAAGCCATTCAACACTGCCGCGCAGACGATAATCGCCGTTCCATGCTGATCATCGTGGAAAACCGGGATGTTCATGCGCTTGCGCAATTCCCGCTCGATGACGAAGCACTCGGGTGCCTTGATATCCTCGAGATTGATGCCGCCGAAGGTGGGTTCCAGCCGGGCAACAGTCTTGATGAACTCTTCCGGGTCGTTCTCGCTCACTTCCAGGTCGAAAACGTCGATGTTCGCGAACTTCTTGAACAGCACCGCCTTGCCTTCCATCACCGGTTTGGAGGCGAGGGGGCCGATGTTCCCGAGGCCGAGGACTGCCGTGCCGTTGCTGATCACGGCAACGAGGTTGCCGCGAGCCGTGTAGTCCGCCGCGGTCGCCGGATCGTCGACGATGGCACGGCAGGCTGCCGCGACACCCGGTGAGTAGGCAAGGGACAGGTCTCGCTGGTTGGCCAGCGGTTTGGTCGCCGTGATTGCAAGCTTTCCGGGAGTGGGCTCTCGGTGGTAGCGCAGTGCCTGTTCGTCGAAATCGTTGCTCATGCGAGCTCCCTGGTCCGGGCACCTCATGGGTGCCATGGTCTTGATGCCAAGCATGATACCCGCTAGGGGTGCCCCTGTTCACGTTCGCCGGCAATGCTAGAGTGACGCCATCAGTCGAGCAGACCAAAGGGGGCGCGGCCCAGGCATGACACGAGACATACTTCTACTGACAGACGAGGCGGCGCGCTATGCCGAGGCGCTGGAGGAACGCGGTCTCAATGACGTGACCCTGCATGTGGCGGAGTCCTTGGATGAACTCGACGATCAGGCCCTGGCCGCACCGGTGGCGCTGGGCAAGCCGGCCTTGCTCTGCAAGGTGATTGACCGCATGCCGGCACTGGAGTGGGTGCAGTCCACCTTCGCCGGTGTCGATGCGCTGCTCGATCCGGCACTGCGTCGCGACTACCGCCTGACCGGTGTGAAGGGGGTTTTCGGGCCGCTGATGAGCGAATATGTGCTTGGCCAGATCATCGCGGTGGAGCGTGACTTCCGTCGCATGGATCGTGCTCAGGCGGCCGCCCGGTGGGAGCCTTTCCCTTACAGCGGGCTGCGGGGCCGGACCATGGGTATCGCCGGGCTTGGCTCCATCGGCCGGGACATTGCTGCCACGGCGCGACACTTCGGTATGCGGGTGCTTGGTTACAAGCGCTCACCGGGCGAGGTCGAAGGTGTTGACGCCGTCTATGCTGGGGCCGACTTCGCGGAGTTTGCGGCAGCCGTCGACTACCTGGTGTTGGTGATGCCCGCAACAGCCGAAACAGAACACGTGATCAATGCCACGACGCTCAGCGCGATGAAACCGTCGGCCTGGCTGATCAATGTCGGGCGCGGTGCGCTGGTCAATGAGGCGGCGCTGGCTGAAGCCCTGGAGCAGCGCCGCATCGGCGGAGCCATTCTGGACGTGTTCGAGGAAGAGCCACTGCCGGGCAGCAGCTCGCTGTGGAAGCTGTCCAACGTGGTGATTACGCCCCACGTGGCGGCGGAGAGCTTCCCCGAGGACATCGCAGGAATCTTCGCCGACAACTGGCAACGGTTCCAGGGCGGCAAGCCGCTGCTCTACGAGATCGATTTCGAACGGGGCTATTGAGTCAAAGGGAACTCCCGGTGGAAGGATCGGGACTGAGTGCAGTGTCTCATTGCCACCGGGAGTCAGCCCATGTTCCGACATTTTCCAGACCAGTTCACGGCCCTGATCCAGGGTGCCAGCCGGGGCATTGGTCTCGAGACCGTGCGCCAACTCCTCAATGCGCCGCAGACGGGGCTGGTAATCGCCACCAGTAGAGATCCGCAAGCAAGCGCTGGCTTGCAGGCCCTGGCAGACCAGCATGGCGAGCGGCTTGTGCTGGTGTCCATGGATGTCAGTGACCCGGATGCCATCGCCCAGGCGGCAGATGCGGTCGCGCAACGCATCGAGCGCCTGCATCTACTCTATAACGTGACGGGCATACTGCACGACAACCAGGGGTTGTCCCCGGAAAAACAGCTGGCTGATGTCCGGGCAAACAACCTGGAGCAGAGTTTCCGCGTCAATGCCATGGGGCCGATGCTGGTGGCACAGGCGTTCTCGCCCTTGATGCTGCACGGTGCGCCAGCGGTGCTGGCCAACATGTCGGCGCGGGTTGGCAGCATCACCGATAACCGTCTTGGAGGCTGGTACGCCTATCGCGCCGCAAAGGCGGCCCAGAACATGTTCACGCGGGGGCTGTCCGTTGAACTCGGCCGGAAGTCGAAGGCTCTTGCCGTAGTCGCCCTGCATCCCGGCACCACTGACACCGAGCTGTCCGCGCCTTTCCAGAAACGTGTTCCCAGCGACAAGCTGTTCAGTGTAGAGCGAACCGCCCGCCAGTTGCTCGAGATCATCGCCGAGCTGGAGGGCAGGGACACCGGTCGCTTTATTGCCTGGGATGGGGCTGATATTCCGTGGTGAGTTCCATCAGTCTGATGGGTTCGACAGCTTCGGGTGGCTGTTGCTCGGGACTGATCGGGGAACGGTATACGGGTGCGCCGCTCGGAGACACGCCGTGAACCCATCCCTGGGGGCTCGACAACGACATCCCTGTCGCTGACGGTCTCTGAGCGGCGCACCTGCACCCCGTTTGTGCAATGTGCATGGGTACACGTAGGGTGTGTTAGCGCGCAGCGCGTAACGCACCACGACAACGATTCTCAAACCCGTTCGACCAGATAAAGCCTCGGCGTGCTCTCCGTAGGCGGCGTCGGGTTCAGCAGCTGCCATCGATAATTGGCCGACAAGCGCTTGCACCACGCCTCCACAGCCGTGGATTCCGCGTCTCCCCCTGGATGTCCCGTGTACGCGAGCACTGTCATCCGGCCACCGCTGCGCAAACGGCTGGTGGCGGCCTCCAGGGCGACCATAGTCGTCCCTGCGCTGGTGGTGACAGCATGGTCGCCGCCGGGCAGATAGCCCAGGTTGAACATCACCGCATCCAGCGGTCCGTCAACGTGTGCGCCAAGCTGCTCATGGCCGGCATGCAGCAGCGTGACCCGGCTCGCAAGTTCGCGGGGCAAGCGATGCCGCGCTTCGGTCAGGGCCTGCTCCTGGACGTCGAAACCCCAGACCTTGCCAGCGGCTCCCACCCCTGCGGCCAAAAACGCCAGGTCATGACCGTTGCCTACCGTCGCATCCACGGCTTTCCCGCCCTCGCGAAGGGCCGGTGTGATGGCCTCATGGGCCAATCTGGTCAGTGAAACGCGCTGGCCCATCATGAGATCCACGGGTTCCAGGCGTCGGGTAGGCTCTCGCCGTGGCTCAGATGCCGGGCGAGGGTATTTGCGCAGTGGGGTCCGAGCAAGGTGCCCCGTGACCCCAGACCACTGAACAGGTAGAGAGCCCTGTCGCCGGGCAGGCGGGCGCAGAAGGGAAACCCGGTGTGGCTGCCGGCACGGATGCCCGCCCGCTGATCGACTACCTCGGGCTCACCCGGCGAAGCCAGCAGTCGATCCAGGGCACGGAGCAACTCGCGTTGGTTGGCGGCGCTGGGTTCAAGGTCATCCAGGCAACGGTCATAGGTGGCGCCGAGCCAGTAGCGTCCGTCGGTCAGCGGAATCAGGCTCTTGCCGCGATTGACCGCATAGGATGGCCAGCCGTCTTGTCCTTCCAGAGTGAGCGCCACACCCCGGGAAATACGCCAGGGGAGGGCGTCGAGGCCGGGCAGGCGCCGGGCGGCGGCACCCTGGCACAGCACAACTGCGCGGGCCCGGGTTGACCCCCAGCACATGCCGTCCGGCACTGTCTTGAGATCAGCGGTATCGAATGTGGCCTCCAGCAAGTTGCCGCGCTGATGCAAGTCTTGCCGGGTCTGCTGGATGTATGCCGGCAGGTCAACCTGGCCAGCGTCGATTTCCACGTGTCCCGGTGCGGCGGCGAGCCCCGTCGGGCTGTCAGGCCTGGGTTCGCTCAGCACGGCGGCAACGGCCGGATCGGCTCTACGCTGTTCGACCCGTTCCGCCTCATTTGCCTGGCGGAAAAGGCGGATCAGCCGCTGCCGCCGATAAAGCCGCAGCCCCATGCTCTCCGATAGACCGAGCCAGGTACTTCTTGCTGCCCCGAGCCAGGTATTCAGGGGAGTCGGCGCCGTGTACCGTGGGCTTGCACAGGGGTTCATCGCTCCCGCCGCCGCCATGCTCGCGGCTTGATCCAGGCCGGCATCAACCACCACGACGCGCTGCCCCAGTCGGGTAAGCGCATGGTAGAGCAGGCTACCCGCCAGGCCCTGTCCGACGATGATGACATCCACGTGCCGCATCCGGAATTTCCCCCTGCGCCGGGCGTTTGCGTGAGAACTCGGCGGCCAGTAGCATACACGCTCGCCGCAAGAGGTCGATGGTCCATGTCTGTAGTGACAGAGGGTGTTTCCGCCCCGAACCCCCGTATCGGTTTTGTCAGTCTGGGCTGCCCCAAGGCCCTGGTGGACTCGGAGCGCATCCTCACCCAGCTGCGGGTTGAGGGCTACGAGGTGGTGGGTGGATACGATCAGGCCGATCTGGTGGTGGTGAATACCTGCGCGTTCATCGAGTCCGCCCAGGAGGAATCGCTGGATGCCATCGGTGAGGCCCTGACCGAGAACGGCAAGGTGGTGGTGACCGGGTGCCTGGGAACCAAAGAGGGACTGATCCGGGAGCGCTTTCCGGATGTACTGTCCATCACCGGCCCCCACGATTACGAGGCGGTGATGTCGGCGGTGCACCGGCAGCTGCCGCCGCCACCGCGCAGTCCCTATCTCGATTTGCTGCCGGCCAGCGGCGTCAAACTGACACCCCGCCATTACGCCTATCTGAAGATCTCCGAGGGCTGTAATCACAAGTGCAGCTTCTGCATTATCCCGCAACTACGCGGCAAGCTGGTCAGCAGGCCGGTGGAACAGGTTGTGGCCGAGGCCGAACGCCTGGTCCGGGATGGTGTGCGGGAGCTTCTGGTGGTGTCCCAGGACACGTCCGCCTATGGCGTCGACACCCGTTACGAGACGGGCACGATCCGCGGCCGGGAGTATCGCGCGCAAATGACGGATCTTTGCCAGGCTCTGGGCGAGCTTGGCGTCTGGGTGCGTTTGCACTATGTCTATCCCTACCCGCATGTCGACGATGTCATCCCCCTGATGGCAGAAGGCAAGGTGCTCCCATACCTGGACATGCCCCTGCAGCACGCCAACGCGGATGTCCTGCGGGCCATGCGTCGGCCGGCCGGTGGCGAAGCGGTGCTGGAGCGGCTGCAGCGCTGGCGGGAGACCTGTCCGGATCTGGCCGTTCGCTCGAGCTTCATCGTCGGCTTTCCCGGTGAAACCGAGGCCGCTTTTGAAGAACTGCTGGATTTTCTCCGTCAGGCGCAAATCGATCGTGTCGGCTGCTTCGTCTATTCGCCGGTGGAAGGGGCCAGGGCGAACGCTTTGCCTGGCTGGGTGGATCCCGATGTTGCCGAAGACCGGAAGCGCCGCTTGATGGAGGTGCAGGCGGAAATCAGCAGCGAGCGGCTGGCGAGGCTGCGCGGACGTGATCTCGACGTGCTGATTGACGAAGTCCACGAAGACGGAAGTATCGGACGGAGTTTCGCCGATGCCCCTGAAATTGATGGTCAGGTCCATCTGCCGGGGGTCGGCGGTGTGCGTCCCGGTGACTTTGTGAAGGCCCGCATCGTCGAGTCGGATGACCACGACCTGATCGCCGTTCTCGCCGATGATTAGTGTGCGGCGTGTGGTTCGACGTTGCGGATGCTGCCCGGTGCCTCCGGTATCGGGATCAAGGGTTGTCGCGGAAGACCTGGCGAAGGCGGCCTAGAAAGGCGATACCCGTCTCGATTTCCTCTGCCGTCAATTGCTCGAAGCGTTCCTTGAGAAAATCCCTGTGGGCTGGGAAAACCCGCTGAAACAGTGCAGCCCCCTCGTCGGTCAGTCGCGCAATGGTGCTGCGCCGATCCTGGCGTGACGGAACCCGCTCGACCCAGCCCCGGGCCTCCAGTCGATCAACCACACTGGTCAGGGTGGTCTTGTAGAGCAGGGTGCGTTCGCCGAGTTCCTTGAAGGTCATGCCATCGGTGTTGCCCAGGGTTGCGATCACATCGAACTGTGCGGGGGTCAGCCCCTGCGCCTTGATATGGGGGATCGCATAGCCCTCGAATGCCTGATATGACTCGACGAGTTCACGCAGGAGTTTCATGTACGGGTCACGCTGATCGGTTGGTTTGTTCATGAATTTTCAGTCCATTGTTAATCAGTCCAGTATCGGACTGAAATGTAACATCCAGCGTGAATCAGTCACAGCCTGCGGCAGCGATTCGACACCTACGATCTGTCGAACAGGCCTGGTTGCCGAACCGGTGCCTCTCTTGCGGTTTCCTCGCCGCGCACCATCGCCATGAAACGGCGGCAACTTGCCGGTGCATGGCCGGCAAAGCCGTTGTTGAAGAATCCGAAGACGCCACCCGGCGCTGATTGCGCCGCCAGCGTCGTGCTTAGTTGCCGGTACCACCACTGGAGTCGTGGCTGCGGATCCAGGTGCTCGCGTCCCAGGTCCGGGAACTGCTCGTGTTGGCCGAGCCAGCGCAGGTACAGAAAATCGGCCGTGCGCGGCGCTGACCTCGGCTGGTAGCAGCCCTGGGGAACGCGGTGGGGCGGTAGCCCGGCGACGGAACGGTCAGCCTCGTCTGCCGTGACCCAGGCAATGCCCAGTTCCTGGAACAGCTCGGCTGTCTGGCGATGCCACCAGTCAGCGTGCCGCAACTCCACCGCATAGCGACAGTGTCCTGTCGGCAGGCCGCCGAGCAGGCTTTCCAGTTCCGCGAACCGGCGGAACCGGAACGACGGCGGAAATTGCAGAAGGACGACCGCGAGCTTCGGGCCCAGCGGTTCCAGTGCCTTCAGCAGTCGGGGAACCGTGCGCTTGGCCACCGGGCCGTCCAGTTTGAGTTCACCGTGGGTCAGGGTTTTTGGCGCCTTGGCGGCAAAGCGAAAACCCTGGGGCACTGCGGCGGCCCAGGCGCTTGCCCGCTCCCTGGGAGGAATGGCATGGAAGGTGGTGTCCAGTTCCAGGGCGTTGAACTGCCGTGCGTACCAGCCAAGTCGCGCGGCTGCCCCCAGGCTGCCGGGATAGAAGCTCCGTCCCCAGTCCGGGAAACTGAACCCGGTTGTCCCCAGATACCAGCGCTGCTCACTCATTGTTGGTTTCCAACGGTCGCGGTGCGCCCATTGCATCGTCTTCCGAGCGCAGCAGGCCGCCAATCAGGGCTCGTGCGACGGGAATGCCGTCCTGCTCCAGATGGAACTGGCTCGGATCCCGTAACCAGTCCGAGTATATCCCCAGCATCAGTGAGCGAAAGGCCCAGACAGCTTGCTGCGGCGTCAGACCGGGACGCAGTTCGCCGCGCTGCTGGGCAGCTTCGAAATAGGTTTCCAGAATTGTCTGCACTTCACGATTGCGCAGGGTGCGGCTGGCGGAGACCTGCGCCGTCTCGTCGGCCGCCTCGCTGCGATGGAAGAGGATGGTATAGACACGCCGGTGCTGTTCACTGTGTGCCAGTCGGTCAAGCGCATCCACCGCAAGTCGGATCAGACCATCGCGTAGGCTGTCCTTGTCCACACCGATGTGCAGCGCAGCCGTGATGTCGGCCAGGGGGGTCTGCACGCGGGCAAGCATGGCTTCGAAGACATCACCCTTGTCCCGGAAGTGCCAGTAGATGGCGCCCCGGGTCACGCCGGCTCGCTGCGCGATCTGCTCCAGGGAGGTTCGGGCCACGCCTCGTTCCAGGAAGATGCACTCCGCTGCGTCCAGGATGGCGGCGCGGGTTTTTTGTGCGTCTTCCCGGGTTCGTCTCGCCATGACGGATCAGCAGCCACATTGACCGATGGATCGCCTATGTTGTTAGGTGGCGACAGGCTATGCAAGCGAGCTGTAAAATCATACATTCATGCCTGTATGTAAACTCCACCCGGTCCCGTGTCGGTACCGGTCGTATGAGACACGGTGAGGTATCGGAATGCGGTTGACGATGTTCGGCGGGGCAGCGCCACGGAGGTGCTGGCTTCTCCTGCTTGTGATGCCTCTTGTGCTGGTTGGTTGCACCGCGGAATCCGATGAGGGTGACCCGGAGGAGGATGTGGCCGCCGAAGTGACGGTTCGGGTGGCCGAGCATGAACCCGTTCTGGTCTCCCGTACCTACACCGGCCGCACCCGGGGCTCTCGACAGGTCGAATTGCGTGCCCGGGTGGGCGGCATTCTGCACAGTCGTGCCTATACCGAAGGCGCGCTTGTCCAGGCCGGTAACGCCCTGTTCCAGATTGACGCCACGCGTTATGAAGTGCGCGCTCAACGGGCTGAGGCTGAAGTCGAGCGGGCCGCAGCCGAGGTTCGCCAGGCGGAGCGGGAGTGGGAGCGGGTCTCCGAGTTGTTCGACGACGACGCCATCAGCGGTCGTGAGCGTGACGAAGCGCTGTCGGTGCTGGAGCTGGCGCAGGCGGGTCTTGCGCTTGCAGAAGCCGATCTGGCGGACACCCTTATCGATCTCGAGTACACCACGGTGGAAGCGCCCGTTGACGGCGTGGCGGGCCTGGAGGAGTACCCGGAAGGCAGTCTTATCGATGCCGGCACCCTGTTGACCACTCTGACCCAGCTGGAGCCCATGCACGTGCGGTTTTCACTGCCGGAATCGCATATGAGCCAGTTCGGTTCGCAGATTCGGTCCCGGGCCAGCTTTCGGGTCGCTCTGACGCTGCCCAACGGTGATGAATACCCGGAGCTGGGCGATATCGACTTTACCGATGCTGCCGTTGACCCGGCCACGGGCACAGTCCAGGTTCGCGCCGTATTTCCCAACCCGAATCGCGTCCTCATGCCCGGGCAGTTCGTTCGCATCACGCTGTCAGGGCTGCATCTTGGCTGGGGGATTCGCGTGCCCCATCGGGCCGTAGTCGAGGGAGCCTCCGGGCCGCTGGTGTATGTCCTGGACGAGGATGACAGGCCCCAGGGCAGGCGCGTGCTGCTCGGACATGACCTGGGTGATGAGGTGTTGTTGTCCCAGGGCGTCTCGGACGGGGACCGGATCGTGATCTCCGGAGTGGCGGCCCTGGAAGAGGGCGTGGCCGTGATTCCCCAGGAGGAAGAACGCGACGCTATCGAGAGTCCCCAGGTGCTTGGCGTACTGCCCCCTGCCGATGTTGACGTCTATCCAGAGGGTCGCAACGGGGAGGACCAGTCCGAGGAAGGCCAGTCCGAGGAAGACGACTGATGCTGCGGTACTTTATCGACCGCCCGGTTTTCGCCTCGGTTATCTCCATATTGGTCGTGCTCGCCGGGATGGCGGCTGGTCGCATGCTGCCGGTCACCCAGTACCCCGATATTCTCCCGCCCCAGGTCGTGGTCACGGCGAGCTATTCCGGCGCCAGCGCCGAGAACGTCGCGGACACCGTGGCTGCGCCACTTGAGGCCACCATCGACGGCGTCGACGGCATGGTCTACATGCGCTCCATCTCCAGCGATGACGGCAGCATGGAACTGGTCATCACCTTCGAGGTTGGCACCGATCCGGACCTCGCTGCCATCAATGTGAGTAACGAGATCCAGGGCGCCATGGGCCGCCTGCCGGAGACCGTCGCCAACGCCGGCATCGAGATCGAAAAACGTTCCCCGGCCATGCTGCAGATGGTCACCTTTTCATCCTCGGACGGCAGTCTGGACGCCCGCTTCATCAGCGACTACGTCTGGCGCAACGTCTACACCGAACTGCGTCGTGCCCCGGGTATTGGCGACCAGACGTTTTTTGGAGCCCAGATCTACTCCATGCGCATCTGGCTGCGTCCGGACCAGATGGCGGAATACGACATCACTGCGGGTGATATTCGCGATGCGATTCGGGACCAGAATACCCAGTACGCGGCGGGGACCTTCGGTGCAGAACCGAGTCGGGCGGAGCTGGAGTTCACCTATTCGGTCACCACGCCGGGACGGCTCTCCGAGGTGCAGGAGTTCGAGAACATCATCCTGCGCAGCACCGAAGATGGCTCCGCGCTGCGCCTGAGTGATGTGGCCAGGGTCGAACTGGGCGCCCATTCCTATTCCTTTCGCGGCAAGCACAATGGCAGCGAGACGGTACCAGTAGGGCTCTACCTGCTCCCGGGGGCGAATGCGCTTGAGACGGCCCGCGGGGTGCGTCAGATTCTCGAAGAGCTCGAACCAGAATTTCCCGACAGCCTAGAGTATGCAGTCCCGTTCGATACCACGACGTTCATCGACGCCGCGCTGAGCCGTGTGCTGCTCACCCTCATCCAGGCGCTGATCCTCGTGGTCGGTGTGGTCTATCTGTTTCTGCAGACTATCCGCGGGACCCTGATCCCGGCGATCGCAGTTCCCGTGTCGCTGATCGGCACACTGGCGGGCATGTATCTTTTCGGCTTTTCCGTGAACATGCTGACCCTGTTCGGACTGGTGCTCGCCATCGGCATTGTGGTGGACAATGCGATCATCGTGCTGGAGAACACCGAGCGCATCATGCGGGATGAGGGCCTCCCGCCTCGTGATGCCGCGATCAAGACCATGGACGAAGTCGCTGCACCGGTTATCGCCATGACGCTGGTGACCGTGGCGGTGTTCGTTCCCGTCGCATTCATCGGTGGCTTCAGCGGCCAGATGTATCAGCAGTTCGCCATCACCATTGCGGTGTCGGTAGCGATTTCCGGGTTGGTTGCCCTTACCCTGAGTCCAGCCATGTGCGCCCGCCTGCTGTCGGCGGAGCGCCGTCGCCCAGCCTGGCCGTTTCGCTGGTTCAACAAGGCCTTCGACAAGTTCACGGATGTCTATGTCGGCGGTGTCCGGCTGCTGCTCAATCACAGCGTCGTCGGCGTGCTTCTGTTCGTGGTGCTGGTTGGAGCTATCGTCGGCCTGTTCCGGATCGTGCCCGGTGGCTTCGTGCCCGACGAGGACCAGGGATATGTGTTTGCGGCGGTCGAGCTGCCTGCGGCGTCATCTTTGCGGCGAACGGAAGAGGTCATGGATCGGCTGGGCGATGTTGCCGGCGACTACGACGAGATAGCTGATGTCGTGGCATTCTCCGGTCTGGATCTGCTGTCTGACGGCATGAAGAGTTATACCGGTGCGGCCTATATCACGCTGGATCATTGGTCGGAGCGGCGCGGTGCGGGGCAATCCAGCGACGCAATCGTTCAGCGCCTGGAGCGGGATGGGCGACGCATTGGCGATGCCAACGTGACAGTGTTCAATCCACCCCCGATCACGGGTATTTCCACCACGGGCGGGTTCGAGGCCTATCTGCAGAGCAGACATGGCGATTCCGTGGAGGACGTGCTGGCCAAGACCAACGAGTTTATCTCCGCTGCCAGGGAGCGTCCGGAACTCGCCGGCGTACGCACCCTGCTGACGACGCAGGTGCCGCGTTTCGAGGTTGACGTCGATCGCGAGCGGGCCTGGGCCATGGGTGTCCCCATCGGCAACGTTTTCGATGCCATGCAGAGCACATTCGGCACGCTGTACGTCAATGACTTCAACATGGCGGGGCGGGTCCTGCGGGTGCACATGCAGTCGGAGCCGGAGTTCCGTGAGCGACCGGCTGATCTGGATCGCGTGTTCGTGCGCTCCGATAACGGCAGTCTGATCCCGTTATCGACGTTGATCAGCGTGGAACGGACCCAGGGCGCCGATATGGTGGAGCGCTTCAACGTCTACCCCGCCGCCCGGATCATCGGTGAACCGGCAGAGGGCTACAGCACCGGACAGGCCATCGCGGCCATGGAGCAGGTGGCCTCCGAGGTGCTTTCCAACGACTACCTGATGAGCTGGACCGGCGCTGCCTACCAGGAGCAGCAGGCGGGTGGCGCCTCGGCGCTGGCCTTTGTGCTGGGCCTGGTCTTTGTATTGCTGATTCTGGCGGCCCAGTACGAACGGTGGAGTCTACCCCTGGCCGTGGTCACAGCCGTCCCGTTCGCGATTTTCGGCGCCTTGCTGGCACTGCTGCTGACCGGGCAGAAGAACGATATCTACTTCCAGATCGGTCTGCTGGTGTTGATCTCCCTGGCCGCCAAGAACGCCATCCTGATCGTGGAATTCGCCATGCTCAAGCGCAAGGAAGGCCTGAGCCCCATGGATGCGGCAATGGAGTCCGCGAGACTGCGTATGCGACCGATCATGATGACCGCCATCTCATTCATTCTCGGCAGTGTGCCCCTGGCGCTTGCAAGCGGTGCCGGGGCCAACAGTCAACAGGCCATCGGTATCGGGATCATCGGTGGCATGCTGAGCGCCACCTTCCTGGCAGTGCTGTTCGTGCCCATGTTCTATTACCTCATCACCGTGGGGACGGAGCGCCTGCAAGGCTGGTTCCGCCGTGAGCCAGCAACTGCCGGGGGCGACAATGCTTAGAGCGGCGATGTTGTCAGTCTCGGCGGCGGTGATGACTGCCTGCGCCGTCGGTCCGGATTACGAGCGTCCGGACATCCTGCTGCCGCAGGACTGGCCGGAAGAGGTCCGCAGCCCCATGGATGAGGAGGCCAGCATTGGCCAGTGGTGGACCCGCTACGACGATCCGGTGCTGAGCGAGCTGGTGGAGCGGGCCCTCGAGAACAATCTGGATATCGGCCTGGCTGCCGCCCGGGTGGCGGAGGCCCGGGCCAGCCTCGGCTTTCGACGGGCCGAGCAGTTTCCCACTGTCAGCGCTTTCGCCGAGGCCGAGCGCGATGATCCGGGCCTGACCGGTGGCGGAATCGACCAGGAGTTCGTTGTCGCCGGCGCCCTGAGCTACGAGCTTGATCTGTGGGGCCGGCTGTCCCGCGATACCGAGTCCGCCCGCGCAGCCTTGCTGGCAACGGCATTCAGTCGCGATGCCGTCCGCCTGGCGGTGGTTACTGACCTCGTAGCCAGTTATTTCGATTACCGTGCCGTTGTGGAGCAGATCCGAATCACGGAGCGCACGATTACCTCCCGCGAGGAGTCGCTGGAATTGGAAGAGTCTCGCTTCCGTTCGGGCGCCACCACCGAGCTTGCCATGCGGCAGGCGGAAGCAGAGCTTGAAACCAGTCGTGCGGAACTGCCTGGCCTGCGGGCCGAGGCCGAGCGGGGCAGGCGGGCGTTGGCCATATTGGTGGGTGACAGCGAGGCCGTGGGCCGCGGGCTGGGTGGGCTTGGTGACTTCGGTTTACCGGACCTGCCCGACAGCGTTACGGAACTCCCCCGTGTGTTGCCTGCAGAACTGCTGGAAAGGCGACCGGATATCAGGGCGGCGGAGTCATTTCTGATCGCCGCGAACGCGGACATCGGCGTTGCCCGGGCGCAATGGTTGCCCCGGGTCGATCTGCTGGCCATCTATGGCACCGGTGCCACGGCCGCCGGCGATCTCTTCACGGGGCCGGCGACCTTGTGGGAGTTGCTGGGCACGGTGACCGCGCCGATTCTGGACTTTGGCCGACGTCGTTCGGCTGTCGAGGGCGCTGAGGCGCTCTATGACATCGCCGAGCTTCAGTATCGCGCCACCATACTGGATGCTATCCGTGAAGTGGGGGATGCCTGGACCCTATTGACCACTGCGGATGAACGTCTGGAGGCGCGGGATCGGGAAGTGGCCGCCCGGGTTGAGGTCGTCAACCTGGCGGAACGGCGCTATGGAGGCGGATTTTCACCGTACCTCGAAGTGCTGGATGCCCGCAGAGCCCTGTTTGACGCGGAACTGTCACGGACCGCGGCGGCGCGGGATCGACTCATCGCGACAGCGACTCTTTATCGGGCGTTGGGCGGTGGTTGGGAAATCGACGAAGAGCAGGCAGCACTCGAGAGCGCGCTATAGCAGGGAGAGTTGCGGGCTTGACGCTCCCGGGTTGCGAAACTGACTGCAGTCCAGGCCACGGATATCCCGCCCGTTCAAGCCATGTCGCCGACAGGCGAGTCGAAAACGCTGTTCAAGCAGCTTGGTCCAGTGGCTGTTTCCGCGCATGCGATGGCCGAAACGTGCGTCGTAATCTCTGCCACCATGGGCTTCCCGCAGCCGATTCATCACTCTGCGTTCTTCGCCGGGCGCGTGGGTCTGTAACCATCGCTGGAACAGTGCAGCAACCTCATGGGGTAGACGTAGCAGGACATAGCCTGCACTTGCCGCTCCGTGTTCTGCAGCAGCGCCAACCAGGCCCTCCAGTTCCGCATCGGTGATGATCGGGATCACCGGCGCAATCAGGGCGGTGACTGTCACGCCAGCGGACGCCAGCATTCGCATGATCTCCAACCGTCGGCCGGGGGATGCCGCACGCGGTTCCAGGCTGCGTTTCAGGGCAGGACGCAGGGTGGTGAGGCTGATGCTCACCGAAGCCAGGTTCATGGACGCCAACTCGGCGATGAGTTCCAGATCCCGGGGCAGATGCGCGCCCTTGGTAATGATATGCACCGGGTGTCTGGCTTCCAGCAGCACGGCCAGTAATTCGCGGGTGATCCCGTGCTCACGGTCGATGGGCTGATAGGGGTCTGTATTGGTGCCAAGAACGATAGGGCGACACTGGTAGCCCGGTTTGGATAACGCACTTCGCAGAAGCGCTGCGGCGTTGGTCTTGGCGCTCAGTCGGGTTTCGAAATCCAGCCCCGGTGACAGGTCCAGCCAGGCATGGCTGGGGCGGGCAAAACAGTAGATGCAACCATGCTCGCAGCCACGATAAGGATTCATGGACTGCTCGAAGGGCACATCCGGTGATTGGTTGCGGGTGATGATGGAACGGGCCGTTTCCTTGCGCACCGTTGTCTCGGCCTTGCGGGGCGGGCAGTCATCGAGCCCCTCTTCCGCCACAGCCTCGATATGCTGGCGATGAAAGCGGTTATTCGGATTCCAGTCGGTGCCACGCCCTTTCATAGTGCTGTATTTATATACAGTAATTCCCATTCGGGCAAGAATAACCTCTGATCACTCCTCGGCAAGCGGAATGATGCGTTGGGCTTCCGTGGAGGAGATGCTCGCGACACAGCGGCCTTCGGAAAACTGGAACAGGCTGATCAGCCAACCGCGGTCGTGGATGCAGAAGCCGATTCGACCGGCAAGCCAGACGGGAGCAAGCGTGACCGGACTGCCCTCGGGGTTCTGTTCGGCCAGGGTTCGCAGGGCTTCTGCCTGCTCCGCCGTGCCGGCCGGGTTGAGTTCCCCGGCGGCGGTTTCAACGGCGAAGCCGGCGGGCAAGGGCAGGCGGCAGACAATGTCCAGGGCGTCGGGCACGTCTTCCGGGCCGTTGCGAACCAGCACCACGGCGTCATGACTGGTGAGCAGCAGGTAAAGCGGCCCGCGATAGCCGTCGCCGCCGCGATAGTGCTCCGTTGCGAACGCATGCCGCCAACCGGGCACCAGCCAGTCCAGCTTCGGAACGAGAAACCCGTTGACACGGTGGAATCGCGTTTGCATTTTTCGCCCTCAATCCTGATAACGCCAGATGGCGTGGGTGCCCCCCGAGGGTGGGCATTGCAGTGTCAGTGTCCATCCGTAGCGCTGACAAAGCCGCTCAATAAGCGAGAGGCCAAGACCATGGCCACCGTTTGCGCTGGCAGGCTGGGTTTGCGGCAGGATGCCCACGCCATCGTCGTCGACGATAAGCCGATTCGCCTCCACGATCACCCGGATCCGAGACGCGTTGGCGTGCTGCAAGGCATTGCGGACCAGATTGCCGATCAGTACATCGATGACCTTGGTTGGTACCGGGAGCGCAGGTGTCGCGCGAGCCTCCAGACTGACCTGATGCTGACCCGCGCCTGCCGCGGCGATCTCGTCCTCGATGACCGCCCTGGCACGGTCCACCACGCTGACCCTCTCTATCTCTTTGAGATCTGCACCCTCTCGCAACAGCGCAAGTAGCGTCGCGCTGGTCTCTTCCATGCGGCGGCTTGCCGTGATCAACCGTCCCAGGGCCTGACGGGAGCGCAATCCGAGCCCCTGGTCGGCTTCGATCAGCTCGGCCGCATTCTGGATGATGGTCAGTGGGGTGCGTAGCTCGTGACTCACGTCCGCGGAAAACCGCTGCTCGCGCTCCAGTGTCTCCCGGGCATCGCGGCGATAGCGCTCGATGGCGCGGGCAAGCCTTGCCACCTCGTCCTGTTCCCGGTCTGACGTCAGGGCAGTAGTGCCGGGAGGGTTGTCCTGCTCTGCGGTGACCGCCGCAGTGAGGCGCTCCAGGGGAGTGGTCAACCAGCGGGCAAGCCAGTAGCCAAGCATCAGTGCCACCACCGTGGCGAGCAGCGCGCCGGCCAGGCCATAGCCCAGGGCGAATCGCTCGCGCCCCTCGATGTGGGAGACATCCTCCACGACCACAAAGCGACCCGAAGGGCCTTCCCCCACCGCGACCATCCAGGCCTCAGGGCCACTCTCGTATTCGTGGATTCCAGGTGGCAACTCGAACAATGCTGAGGGGATATGCTCCGGAGCCGCGGTGGTCAGCAGGAACATGTCCGTCTGGTTGTCCACATCCTGAAAGCGATAGCGCTGGGGCTGGTCGAGTGCGGCCTTGAGTTGACCTTGAACCAGGCTGCGCGCCCCGCGTTCCTGGGCTTCCATGCTCAGATAGAGCAAGGCCACGCCGATGAGCGGGCCCAGGCAAAGCCCGGCGACCGCAAAGGCGCAGAGGATTCGAAAGCGCAGACTATTTCGAGATGGCAGCATCGTCGAACAGCCGATATCCAACGCCATGCACCGTATGCAGCAAGGGCCTCGCAGCGTCCTGATCGATGGCCCGCCGCAGGCGATGGATGTGCGCACGCAGCGTGTCTGAGCCGGGTGGATCGTCGGGCCAGGCCTGTCGTTCGATCTCCCGCCGCGAGACCACCCCGGGCGAGGCGCGCATGAGAATGACGAGAATGTCATAGTCCAGGCGCGTCAGTGTCAGCACTGCACCGGCCCGGCTGGCGGTTCGCGTGCGCTCATCGACGATCAGGTCGGCCACCTGCAATTGCGGCTTGTCCAGGCCGCCCCGGGCGCGTCGCACCAGTGCCATCAGCCTGGCTTCCAGTTCCCGCAACGATACGGGTTTTACCAGGTAGTCGTCGGCGCCAATGGTCAACCCCTCTACGCGCTGATCCACCGTGGATCGCGCCGTCAGCATCAGTATGGGAGTTGCGTGCCCTTCCTCTCGCAGGCGCTTGCAGACTGTCACGCCGTCGAGGCCGGGCAGCCCGAGGTCCAGCACGATGACGTCGGGGTGGGTGGTCACCGCCAGATGCAGCCCCGAGAGACCATCCGCAGCGCAATCCAGAGAATGGCCGTGGGCCTCAAGGTAGTCCACCAGGTTTGCTGCCAGATCCCGGTTGTCTTCAATGATCAGCACGTGCATGTCGTGATCATACAACGAACCGTACAAACCACCTGCGTCGTTGGCATGTCACGAAAATTTAACTTTTTACGCACATAATTTTCACACGGTCGGTCGTATCGTACCGGGCTGACCTGGCATTGGCGACGTTGCCGTCCGGAGCCCGAATTGCAACAGCGAAAGGTGATTCTGCATATTGGCCTGCACAAGACGGGCACGCGCTATCTTCAGCGTGACGTCTTCCGGCTGCTCGATGCCGAGCGGTTCGTGTTTAACCCCAGGGCGTTGACACTGGCGGTCCGTGCGGCGGTGCGCAACCCGGGTGATCGCAGCTACGCCGAAGCGGCCCGGGATGCCGTGGACGCTTGGCGGCGGTCAGCGGATTCCAGAACGCTGATCATCTCGGAGCCGCATATCAGCGGCGATATGTATAACCAGCACGAGGATTGCGGCTGCAACGCGAGATTGATGCGGGAGTTGTTCCCGGAAGCGCAGATCATCTATTTCGTGCGCCGGCAATCGGACTGGCTGCAGTCGGCCTATCGCCAGCAATTGGTGAAGGGTGGCAGCATTCCCATGGAAGTGTTCCTGAATCACTATGATGGGCGCTTCATGTCACGCCCCGATCGCTGGACCCATGGCGGCCGAAGCGTCGAGGCGCTGAGTCAGCGTTTCCTCGAGATCTATCATGCCTTCGCCACCCAGTACGGTGCGGAGCACGTGCACCTGTTCAGACAGGAAGACCTGCGACGGCAATCGGCCGAGGTCAAGACAGCGCTTGCCGCCGTTCTGGGTGTTGCGACGCTGCCGGAACCCCCCAGGGAGCGACTGCAGAACCGCAGCTACTCCGCCCTGGCAATTCATTTGTTCCATCCGCGAACCCTGCGCCGCTTCGCCGCGCCCACTGCTGCGGACTGTGGCCGTCCGGCAAGGCCGTTTCACAAGGCCCTGCGTCCGTTGACCCGGCTACGGCGTGTATTCATACAACATGTTTTCGACCGACTGATCTACCGCGATCGGGACTTGCTGCAGGCCCACGACATGCGCGGCCGGATTGATGCCCACTATGTCGTCGAGAACGCCGAGCTTGCGCGTATTGCCGAGCGCGTGGTGCAAGCCTTGACATCTGTTGCGGCGTCCCAGTCCACCGAACACGTCGTTGTCACACCAACAGAAGAAAACGCTCATGCAGAGACTGCTGATCATCGTCGGCGTCGCACTGCTTCTGGGCGCCGGTAGTGTTCTAGCCGGCAACGAGGTGGAGTTCGTCTATCACGACGGCCGCCACGTCGCGACGGAAATCGAACTCGAAGACTAGTCTCCCCGGGGCAGCAGATCGCCGATCCAGCCCACCGCCTCGGCTCAGTTCGCCGACAGGATCCGCAGCGGAGATCGGGTCACCCTGGTTCGGGGATCAATGAACGACGGGTTCCGATGCCAGTTCGGCCACTGCACTGGCGCTCATTGGCTTGCCATAGAAGTAGCCCTGGGCAATGTCGCAACCTTCGCTGCGGAGGTAGTCCACCGTGTTGCCATCCTCCACCCCCTCGGCCACGGTCCGCAAGCCCAGGTCCTGCGCCATGCAGGCAACCGCGGAGACGATGCGCATGCGCCGGGGGTCCTCTGTAACGCTATGCACCAGACTACGGTCGATCTTGAGCTTGTCCAGCGGCAAGGCTGTGAGATGCTTGACCGAGGTGTAGCCGTCGCCAAAATCATCCAGTGCGATGGCGATGCCGGCTTCCCTCAGGGCATGCAGGTGCCGACCGATCATGCCGGCATCGTGGATGATCGCGGATTCGGTGATTTCCATCTCCAGCCGATGCGGTTGCAGGTCGAGTTCCCGGCTTTGCCGCAAGATGGCGTCGGTGAGCACCCCGTCATCCATGTTCCGTGGAGAGACGTTGAACGCGACGCTGATGTCGAGTCCGGCCTTTTGCCATGCCGCTGCCTGCTGGATGGCGTTGCTGGCGACCCACTGGCTGAGGCGGTTGATCAGTGCGGTGGCTTCCAGCAACGGGATGAATTGCCCCGGCGCCAGCAGGCCTAGCGTCGGATGCTGCCAGCGGATGAGTGCCTCGGCGCCGATCAGCCGACCATCGTCAAGCCTGAATTGTGGTTGGTAAAGCAGAGTGAACTGATTCGCCGTGAGGGCTCTTGTCGTCTCGCTCAGCAGTCGCATGGCCAGCGCGCGCTCCGAGCGCTGGGTGTTGTCATAGTGGGCCACTGCGCGGCCCTTGAGCTTTGCCCCGGCCAGGGCGATGTTCGAGCGCTGCATGAGTCGTCCTGGCGAGGTGTCGTCGGCTTCCAGCGATGCAGCGCCGATTACCAGGTCGAGGTACACCGGCACGTCGCCAACAACCAAAGGCTCATCCAGGGTATCCAGCAGGGCGCTCGACTGGGTCTGCGCGCTGGCCACATGTTCATCCACCAGTACACCGATCCGGCCCGAATGCAGATGAAAGATCTGCCAGGGCAGAGGGAAGTCGGATCTCGTACGTGCAACTATTGCCGCAGGGATGTGTTGGGTGATCTCTGGGCCCAGCGTGTTGAAGATCTGGTCCATATTCCTGACCTCGACGGTAATCAGTCCCAGCGGGAGATCGCTTTCCCGTTGCCGGATCACTTCGGAGAGTACCTGCTCCAGCGCCGCCTGCGTTGGCAGCCTGGACACCGGGTGCAGATAGCTTGCACGGCGGATGCGCCGCAATTGTCTGCGCAGGTGTCCGATCACCAATCCGGCGGCGACACCGAAGAAAAGGAAAAAGCCCGCCCTGAACAGCCAACTTCCCAGCGGCTGTTCCGCGCCGGACGAGGTATCCATCGGCATCAACGGGCCGACGCTACCGAAACCGGCGAGCATGGCGGCGATGGCACCACCGATCATGCCGAAGGCGCTGGCGGCAAGCAGCACTGGTACATAGGCCAGGTGCAGATAGGCGGTTTGTGTGCCGCCGGTGGCATAGACGATCCAGGTGACCGCGGCGAGCAGCGCCAGGGTAACCGCCACGGCCGCTGCCTGGGCCATGCGGCCGAGGTGACGCCCGCCATGGCTGAGAGTCGATTGCAGCGCGTAGGGTAGATCCAACTCGGCGAGCTTGGGCATGACAGTCCTTGTTGGCGATCGCAGAGGTGCAGTTGCGCCGGTATGGCTTGCCGGCGGCGACGTGTCACCCGCTACAAGGTAACGTCCGAAAAGCCCACCGTGTTGACGACTGCGTCACAGCTTCGTCTGCGTATCCGCTGACGTCTGGTGACCCCGAGCAAATCGACCTGCATTCACTAAGCTTGGTGAAGGCCTCGGGAGAGGCGGCGGTGGTCCAGGGGGGCATGACGATGGGTGGGCAGCAGTCGTATCCCGACGCACTGGCGCGACAGGAGCAGGCACGACTCGCGATGCGGCGGGCTGCGGCGGGCCTTGATGGCACAAAACCCGTAATCGCAATGGGGCTGTCCGGTGGCGGCATCCGCAGTGCAACGTTTGCCCTGGGCTTCTTCCAGGGCCTGGCCCGGCACGGGCTGGTCCGCCACGTGGACTATCTCTCCACTGTGTCCGGAGGCGGTTACTTCGGGGCCTTTCTTGGCCGGCTGTATGGTCGTGAGGCGCTCCGCAGCGTCGACGACGTGGAGGCGCTGTTGGCGGGGCCTCGCCTGGCGAGGGAAGGCCCGTCAGCTGCAGGCATCGCCAGGGACCCCGGGTCGACCTATCGGGATGATGTGCTGCGCTACCTGCGGGAGAATGGCCGCTACCTGTCACCTAACGGGTCCGGAGACACCCTGCTTGGAGGGGCCATCCTGCTGCGCAACCTGGTCAGCCTGCATGTCACTTTGGCGTTCTTCACGCTCCTTGCCTTGCTTGCCTTGCAGTTGCCTTACATCCTCTTCGGCCTCATTGATGGCGTTCGTACACCGCTGTTGCGTATCCACGAACCGGTGCTGGTGAGTCCCTACGTGGTACCTGCCTTGGCTGCGCTGGCGTTGCTGGTCATTCCCAGCGGTTGGGCCTACTGGCTGGTGGGTCACGCCCGCGGGGTGACCCGCCGCGAGCTGCGCCTGCAACTGGCCGGACCGGTGCTGCTCGTTCTGCTGGCCGGTTTTGCCATCCACCTGTTTGAACTGCAGGGGAGGTCTCCGGCATCCCTGTTGGCCTGGACCCTTGGCCTGATCGGGATTATCACCCTGGTCATGGCGGGCATGGTGGATCGACAAATGCTCCGACGCTGGCGATTGCGCCGCCCAGGTGAGCGCAATCCGGCCGATGAGCAGGCCAGTCGCCAACGCCAGAAAATCTCGCAGCTGTATCTGCTCCTGCTGCTCGTCTTCGTGGCGTTGCTGGTGATCACCCTGGTGGATTCGGCCGGTGCCAGCATTTTCTGGTGGTTGTTTGCCGCCGAGGGGCTGGATATCGGGCTCACCGGCCTGTTTGCCGGCGGTGCCGGGCTCGTCGGCGTTCTGGCTGCGGTTCAGCAGCTTGTCACCCGGTTCGTGCCGCGCACAGAAAAACGGCCCCCGGCTCCCAAGCTGGTGATCGCCTGGGCGATTGCGATCGTCCTTCTCGCCACCTATCTGCTGGTGATGTCGACAGTCGCCCACGGTATCAGCCAGGGCTATCGGATGCTGACTCCTGCGGTTGCAGCGGATGTGGGCGCCATCGCGCTGCGTGCCGGATTCGCGGTTTTCGTACTGGGACTGGTGGTGTCGTTGCTCGGTCAGTTGCATGGTTTCGTCAATCGATCCGGCCATCATGCCCTATACATGGCGCGATTGACGCGGGCCTATCTGGGAGCGTCAAACCCCAGGCGTCACCGGGGGCCAGACCGTTCCGTGCTGCACGTTGTCGAGGATGATGACGTGGCACTGGCCGATTATCATGCGCCGCTGGGTGAGGCCGCCGGCGCTGCCTGGCGAGCCATGCCGCTGCACCTCATCAACGTGACTGTGAATGAGACCATCGATGGCAGGTCCCAGTTGCAGCAGCGGGATCGCAAGGGAATCGGGCTTGCATTCGGCCCCTGCGGCATGAGTCTCGGGGTGCGTCATCATGCGCTTTTTCCGGTAGCGGGCTCGGAGGGCGGGGCTGATGCAGACAGTTGCACCGTCCTCCCCGAGGATGCCTCCGCTTATCGTGTGTTCGAGTTTCGCCGCCGGGGTGATGAACCACGATGCGCCTGGGAGCGGCTCTCTATCGGGGCGTTGGTTTCGATCTCGGGGGCAGCCTTCAGCACCGGTCTGGGCTCCCGAACCAGTCTGCCCATCAGCGTGTTGTCTGCGCTTGCGAACATTCGCCTGGGCTACTGGTGGTATTCAGGAATTGATCCCGCACTGCGTGGAGACAATCAGCCGCGCCGGTCGGCGGCACGACGGCTGCTGGAGCGTGCGTTTCCTGTCTACAGCTTTCTGATGGCGGAGATGCTGGCCCGGTTCCGGGGCACTTCGCTGGCGCACTGGTACCTCTCCGATGGCGGCCACTTCGAGAATCTTGGCGGTTATGAACTCATTCGGCGGCGCCCCGGGGTGATGGTGCTGGTTGATGCCGAGGCGGATCCGGACTACACCTACCACGGCCTGGCTGGACTCATCCGCAAGGCGCGGCTGGATTTTGATGCAGATATCCGGTTTCTCGGGGTTGAAGAGCTGGCTGCGCTGAATGTTGGCCATCTGTTCGGCAGCCTTGAGCAATTGCGGCGGCAACGCAATCGCAACGAGACCGTCACCGCTTCCGGGGCGGCTGATGCCCCGGCGCGGTCGCTGCGACACTTCGCACTGGCCCGAATCGCCTATGCAGACGAAAACACCGGGACGGCGGGAGGTGAGCACTGGCTGGTCTACGTCAAGCCCACGCTGACCGGGGCTGAACCGGCGGATCTTGCCGAGTACCATGCCAGTAACCCCAGCTTTCCCCATCAACCCACCAGCGATCAGTTCTTCGACGAGAATCAGTGGGAAAGCTACCGTATGCTCGGGGAGTACATGGCTGATCTGTTGTCTCGCGAGCCGGTGCGGGGTGATGGAAGCTGGCATTTTGCCAGTCGTCTGCGTGGCGCCCAGGCAGGCCATGCGTGCTGACCCGGTCAGTATTCGATAAGGTTGCGATACTGTTCTACCAGGGAGATTACCCATGACAACCCCACCCCCGGAGTTTCTTCGCATGGCCGACGAGGCCCGCGAGCGGATCACCGAAGTCTCCCCGGAGGAGGCGAAGCAGAGAATTGCCGCAGGTGCGCTGGTGCTGGATGTGCGGGACAAGGAGGAGTTCGACCAGGGTCACCTGGACGGCGCTGTCAATATCAGTCGCGGTACGCTGGAGATGCGCATCGGTGAGGCCGTGCCGGACAAGGATACCCAGATTGTCTGTCACTGTGCGGCTGGTAATCGGGGTGCGTTGGCGGCGGATAACCTCAAACGCCTCGGCTATACCAATGTAGTCAACGTCGCGGGTGGCCTGCGTGCCATCCAATCATCCGAAGATTAAGGAAGCGCTGAAGTATTCAGTCCGAGGATGGCGCAGGGATGCGCCCTACCTCGATAATGCCGCCATTGTCGTCGGCACGGACTACCACCGCCTCTCCCGAGTTGACCCAGTTACTCACAGTTCCCGTGATGTTCACCTGATGTGTGACCATGACCACTGATGGCCCACCCTGTAGTTCGATAATGGCCTCCCGCATGCCCCGCAAGGCCGTATCGCGCCGATCCCGAAAAGCGAAAAATGAGTCCAGGGCTTCGAGTTCGGTCACCGGACCCAGATCCAGGGCCTCCGCCGTGTCACGCGACCGGCACCATCGGCTGGTGTATACCGTGAGATCGCCAAGACCCTGGGCACGGAACAATTCTCCCATACGCTCTGCCTGACGCCGGCCACCGGCGGACAGATTGCGCTGGGTGGTGCAATCCTCCAGGACAAACCCGGCCGGGTCACCAGTGCCCGGCGCCAGGGCATGGCGCATCAGCACCGCATGTCCCCCTTCCTGGAGTGCTTCCCAGACGGCATCGGTGGCCGTGGCGGCCATCGGCAGTGACAGTAGAAAGAGCAGAAGCAGACGTTTCAGCATAAGCTCAGAGACCAGCGAACGGGGCTTCGGTTCCGGCTTCGATGTCGACGTATCCGGGAGGTGGAAGGCATGTACACGGTGGTCAACAGGGTCTGGGTTGCTTCGGACTGGTGCGAGACGTTCGAAGAGCGGTTTCGCAAACGTGCCGGTGAGGTCAACGGGCAGCCAGGTTTCCTGCGTATGGAGGTATTGCGGCCCCTGAGCGACGGCGCACCCTATCAGGTGCTGACCGTATGGAATGACAAGGCAGCCTTCGACAGCTGGGTAGGCAGCGACGATTTCCGTGCCGCCCATGCCAACCCGATGCCCAAGGAAGCGTTCACCAGGGGTAGCGAGATGGAGCGCTTCGAGACAGTCACAGCGGCGACAGCCGACCCTCGCTGAGGCGCAGCAACCGGTCCATGCGGGGAAAGCGGCTGGGGTCATGGCCTATGACGATGAGACTGCGCTCGCCCACTAGCCGATCGATTCCCCGCAGAACCCGGCGCTCCGTGGTGCCGTCCAGGCCTTCCGTTGGCTCATCCAGCAGAACGATGGCTGCGGGTTTGAGCAGGGTACGGGCCAGTGCCAGCCGCCGTCGCTGACCACCGGACAGGCCGCTGCCTGCTTCGCCAAGCCAGGTCGACAGACCCTCTGCCGAGCGCTGCACCATGCTGGTCAGGTCCACTGCAGCGAGTGCGTCCATGAGTTCATCCTCGTCCGCGGCGGGTCGACCCAGCCGAAGATTCGCGGCAAGGCTGGCAGAGAACAGGGTGGCGCGCTGGTCCAGCAGGGCAAAACAGGCCTGCCGCTGATCGTCGCTGATCTGCCGGAGCGGCGTGTCACCCAGCAGCACATCACCGTGCTCCGGGTCCAGATCCCCCATGAGCACGGACAGCATTGTGCTCTTGCCCGCGCCGCTGGGCCCGACAATGCCGATGCGCTCGCCAGGTTTCAGGGTGAGTGATGCATTGTGCAGGCAGGGTGTCTGGCCGGGTCGGTGGCTGAAGCTCACGCCCTGCAGGATCAGTGTCTTGTCTCCGGGAACAGCTGCGTTGCCGGCGGAAACAGGTTGGCCGCTGTCGGCGAGGCCGCGCAGGCGGCCAGCGGACCAACTGACCCTGCCCAACATCTGGTAGGCCAGTGGCAGGGGGGTTAGCACCTCTCCCAGGGCCAGCAGCCCGAGCACCACTGCCACCATCACCGGCCCGGACACTGAACCGGAAGCCACCGTAATAACGCCTACCACCAGCCCCGCCCATAGCGCTAGCAGCGTCGCCAGGCGCACGCCGGATTCGGCGAGGCTGCGTTGTTGCAGCAGACGCTGTTCGTCCCCGGTGTACTTGTGATCAAGCGCTTCAAGTTCGTTCAATCGGCGAGGGACAGCGCCGAAGGCATGCAGCTCCGCCTGGGCCTGCAGGTCACCAATGACCTGTTGGCGCAAGCTGCTCGCCGTCTCTGCACCTGCCGCGGCGAGGGGGCGACCCGCACGATAGGTGAGCCAGGGCACGAGTAGGGCCGCCGGCAGCAGGACCAGAAGCGCTGCAATCGCCTGAGGCGGTGACAGCCAGGCGATGAAAGCGAGGCCCAGGCACAGCGCCAGCACCGCGGTCACCGTTGGGCCGATGACCCGCAGGTAGAGATGATCCAGGGTGTTGATGTCGGTTGTCACCCGATTGAGCAGTTCACCGTCCCGGAAGCGTGACAGGTGGGCGCGGCTCTGGGGCAGCAGCGCACGAAATAGCCAGGTGCGCAGGTCGGCGAGAATCCGGAACACCGCCTCATGGTTGACGAGTCGCTCGCCATAGCGAGCGACAGCCCGGCTGACCGCAAAGAACCGGATACCGGCCCCCGGGCGGTAAATGTCCAGCGTCATGGCACCCCCGGCGGCGAGAGTGAGCCCCATCAGCCCGGTTGCCGTGATGAACCAGCCGCTTAGTGCCAGCAAGCCGAAGCCTGCGGCGGCTGTAAGCAGCATCAGGGCCGTGCCGGCAGCCAGCCACCAGCGTCGACGGCCGAGCAGGACAAGGAAGAAGCGCAGGTCACCCATTCTGCGACTCCAGGGAGATGCGCTGATCCGCCCAGGGGAACTGATCCGGCTGATGGGTCGCGATGACGATGGTGCAGTCGCCGGCGCTGGCGCGTTGTTGGATTGCGGCGAGTAGGTAGCGACGGCTTTCCGGGTCCAGGCTGGCGGTGGGCTCGTCCAGCAAGAGCAGGTTCGGACGTCTTATCAGCGCGCGGGCAAGGGCGACTCGTTGCGCCTCGCCGCCAGAGAGGCCATGGCCACGTTCGCCAACGAGGCAGTCGAGTCCGCCGGGGAGGTGGTCCGCGAAGCGCAGCACGCCGGCTGCTTCCGCGGCATTGCGGACTGCGTCCTCGCTGGCGTCCGGCAGGCCCAGCAGGATGTTGTCACGAATGCTGCCTGGCAGCAGGTGGGGGGTCTGGCCGAGCCAGGCGGTGCCGCGCTCCAGGGCGCCGGGAGCGTAGTCTTGCAGCGGGACACCATCAATGGTGATCGTGCCTGCCGTGCTTTTCAGAAATCCGGTGGCGAGAAACAGCAGTGTGCTCTTGCCGCAGCCGCTAGTGCCCGTCAGCAGGGTCGTGCTGCCGGCAGCAATCGAGAGGTTCACCGGCTGGGGGAATACCGGTGGGCTGTCGCCGTAGCAAGCCTGCACTGCTTCGAGTTCTATGGTGGGCGCCGCTGGCGGACTCCCATGATAGCCCGAGCGCACCGCCATGGGGCTTGGTTTGGCGAGCAGCGGCGCGAGTTCCGAGGCTGCACCCATGGCTGCTGCCCGGTCGTGGTAGCGCTGACCGAGGTCGCGAAGCGGCGCAAAGAACTCCGGCGCAAGCAGCAGGATGAACAAACCGGAATAGAGGGTCAGCGCCCCGGCGGGACCTATTTGCTGGAATCCCAGCAGGCCGAGGCCGATATAGATTGCGATCATCGCCACGGCCACCGCGCTGAAGAATTCCAGCACCGCCGAAGACAGGAAAGCCACGCGAAGCACGGCCATGGTTCGCCGGCGATAGTCGTCGGATGAAGCAGCAATGTCGCGGGTCGCGGCATCCCCGAGCCCATAGTGCTTGAGCACGGCAAGGCCCTGCAGTCGGTCGAGGAAATGCCCGCTCAGGCGTGCCAGGGCCTGGAACTGGCTGCGGTTGACGGCGGCAGCTCCCATGCCGACCAGTGCCATGAACAGGGGAATCAGGGGCGCCGACAGCAACAGCAGCAGTCCTGCCAGCCAGTCCAGCATGAATACGGTGGCCACGATCCCGAGTGGCACCATGACCGCTTGCATGAGTTGTGGCTGGTAGCGGGCGGCGTAGTCGCCGAGGCTGTCAACCTGCTCGAGCAGGGCGCTGGCCAGTGGCCCGCTCTGGGCCTGGCCGACGCCTACTGGCCCAAGGCTGTAGAGGTGGCGGGCCACCGTAGAGCGGGTTCGCTGCCGGATGTCGGTGAAGACGCCCGCCGCCAGGCGATCACGCCGCCACTCGCAGACGCCGCGTAGCAACAACACAAGCAGCAGAAGGCCAAGTAGCAGAGCCAAGTGGCCTGGCTCCTGCTCGGTAACCAGCACACCGGAGACGGTTGCCGCGATCAGACCCGCCTGGGGAATAACCAGCCAGCCGCCCAGGGTTCCGAGCAGGGCCGTTCTGCGGATGCCTCGCCTGACCGGAGCGAGTTGTTCGCGAAGCCAGCCACTGACGGCCGGGTCCACGCCACCGGCCCGGGGTGGATCCAGGCTGGCATCGGCCTCGGTTTCGGTCCCAAGCGGGGCCGACACTAATGGTAGCCCACCGAATCCCTTGTGACCTTGCCGCGAAATACCCAGTAAGCCCAGGTCGTGTAGCCGAGGATAATGGGAATGACGAACAGCACGCCAAGCAGCAGGAACAGCTGGGAACCCGGTGATGAGGCAGCATCCCAGAGGCTGATATCCGGCTGTATCACGTTGGGCCAAAGGCTGATGGCAAGCCCTGTATAGCAGAGCACGAACAGCCCCAGGGAACAGACAAAGGGCAGGCCATCCTCGCGCAGCCGAATGGCGCGGATCATCAGCAAAGCCAGGCCGACGGTCACCAGCGGTACCGGTGCGAAGTACAGCAGGTTGGGGAACGAGAACCAGCGTGTCGCGATGGCTTCCCGCATCAGCGGCGTCCAGAGGCTCACCAACGCGATGAACAACAGGACCAGCGCGAGCAACAGCGGCGCCCTGGCATACGCCCAGTCCCGAACCTCGTCCTTGGTCTTGAGAATGATCCAGCTACAGCCGATCAGGGAATAGCCGGCCATCAGTCCGAATCCCGTGAGCATGCTGAAGGGTGTCAACCAGTCGAAGCCACCCCCGACAAATCGGGTGCCTTCCACCTCGAAGCCTTGAATGAAGGCGCCCAGGATGACGCCTTGCATGAACGTGGCAAGCATGGATCCGCCGGTAAAGGAGATATCCCAGAGCCACTTGGACTGCTTGGCCTTGAAGCGGAACTCGAAGGCCACACCGCGGAAGATCAGCGCGATCAGCATGAACAGGATCGGCAGGTAAAGGGCCGGCAGCAGTATGGAGTAGACCAGTGGGAAGGCGCCCAGCAGCCCCGCGCCGCCCAGCACCAGCCAGGTCTGGTTGCCATCCCACACCGGTGCCACGGTATTCATCATGGTGTCCCGCGCCGCCTCGTCCGGGGCGAAGGGAAAGAGAATACCAACGCCCAGGTCGAACCCATCCATCAGCACGTACATGAAGACGCCGAAAGCGATGATGGCTGCCCAGACCAGTGTCAGGTCAACGTTCAGTTCTTCCATCGTTACCGCTCCACTGCATCGAAGGGGCTGTCCACCGCAGATAGTGGTCGCGCCGCGCGTCCCTGGCTCTCGGTTTCCGCCTCTTCCTTTTCCGGCCCGCCGCCAAGAATCTTGCTGATATAGTAGCCACCAGCCACGAATATGACCGCGTAGACAATGAAGAACACGATCAGCGACGTCAGTGCCATACCGCCTGTGAGGGACGGCGACAGAGCGTCCTCGGTGCGCATGATCTCATACAGGACCCAGGGCTGACGTCCGATTTCGGTGGTCAGCCAACCGGCCAGCACTGCGATGAAGGGCGCTGGCATCATGGCCACGCACACTTTCTTGAACCAGGGTGTGTCGTAGAGCCTGCCCTTCCAGCGCAGCCAGAGCCCGATCATGGCAACGCCCAGCATGGCCATGCCGATACCCACCATCACCCGGAAGGCCCAGAATACGGGCCCGACCGGCGGCCGGTCCTCCGGCGCCCATTCCTTGAGGCCGGGGACTTCGCCGTCCAGATCGTGAGTCAGTATCAGGCTCGCCAGTCTGGGAATCCCGATTTCAAAGTGATTGGTTTCCGCCGCGGAATCGGGTATCGCAAAGAGCAGCAAGGGTACCCCGCGACTGGTCTCCCAGTTGCCCTCCATGGCAGCGACCTTGGCCGGCTGATGCTCGAAGGTGTCGAGGCCATGCATGTCACCGATGAAGATCTGCATGGGCGCCAGAATGGCCACCAACCACAGGGTCATCGAGAACATCTTCTTTGCGTACTGCTCACTGCGCTGCTTGAGCAAGTACCAGGCGCTGACACCGATGACGAAAAATGCGGTGGTGAGATATGCCGCCAGCACCATGTGTGCAAAGCGGTAGCCGAAGGATGGATTGAAGATCGCCTCCATCCAGCTCACCACATGGACGATTCCATCCCGCATCTCGATGCCGGCGGGGGTCTGCATCCAGCTGTTGGCGGACAGAATCCAGAATGAAGAAATCAGGGTGCCTACCGCCATCATGATGGCGGCCAGCAGATGACCGCCCTGGGGCAGCTTGCTGCGCCCGAACAGCAGGACGCCGAGGAAGGTCGCCTCCAGGAAGAATGCCGTTACCACCTCATAGCTGAGGATCGGCCCCAGGAAATTGGCGGAGGCGTAGGACAGCTCACTCCAGTTGGTACCGAACTGGAATGACATGACGATGCCGGACACCACGCCCATACCGAAGGACACGGCGAACACCTTGATCCACATTTTCGACAGGCGCAGGTAGACCGGGTTACCGGTCTTGAACCACAGGCCTTCGAGCACGGCGATGTAGGAAGCAAGGCCGATGGTGAAAGCTGGGAAAATGATGTGAAACGAGACGACGAACGCGAATTGAATACGGGATAACAATAACGGATCGAGATCCATCCACGCGCACCCTGAGTCAGAAGTTTGACAGGGATTATACAGGGTCAGTGCGCGTCAGACCATGCATTGCACCATTCTAGTGACCGGCCCCTGCACGCTTCTGGTGCGAGCTGCCTCGCCCCACAAGATAGTGGATGGAACCGGGGTGCAGCCCCAGGAGATCCGCAATGCGCTCTGCGGTGTGGCCCTGGCGGTGCAGGTCGAGTGCCATGCGGCGAAGTTCTACGGGAGATTTCCGTGCCATGGTGATGATTTCCTCAATCAGACTGGTTCTTGAAACGGCACGCTACCGGCCTCCGGTGTCGGCGCCATGACAGCCAGGTGACAATGCCGTGACACGACAGCCCCACCCGCATGGGTGCCATGCCATGGCCTTTCTTGCTGTATCGCGAGTAACATCGGACTTTCCATTCAGCCTGAACGGCCGGGTTGCTGATGAATGCATTTGTTTCCACCTCTCTTAACGACGTCGTGGGTCCGGTGAGCCATGACGTGGACCTGGCCGACCTGGTATTCGCCTTCCAGAGCGAGGCCTTGCTGGCACTGGACACGGATGGCCGCATTGTCCGCACCAATCGCGCGTTTGACCGGCTCTGGGGGGGCAAGTCGGAGAGCATGCCCGGTCGCAGTGCAGTAGAACTGTTTCCCGCCCACGATCAGGATAGGGTCCGGCGCTGGATGAAACGGCTGCACGATGACGGGGCACTGACCTGCCCTGTGGCCATCACCCGCGCCGGCGGCCGTGCCATTCAGGTTCAGCTCGAATGGCTGCCCGTGCCCCCGGGCGGCTGGCTCATGCTCCGTGATCACACCTTGCTCGGTGCGCTGGAACAACAGCTCAGCGAGAGCGAACTGCGATTTCGCAGCACCTTCGATTATGCCGCGGTGGGCATGGCCATTGTCGCCCTGCCGGATGGGGAGCTACTGCGCTGCAATGATGTACTGTGCAACCTGCTTGGCCACAGTCAGGCCGGTATGCGTGGCCGCCGCTACGTGGATTTGCTGTTCGCCGATGACCGCGGGCCGTTTCTGAATGCCGTCGCCCGACTTGCCCGAGGCAGCGAGCGCCAGGGCCTGACCCTGGAGCAGCGCTGTATCGCCCGCGAGGGCGATATCCGGTGGGTGCTGTCGAGCCTGGCCGTGCTGCGCAGCGCCTTTGGACAGGCGCAGTACCTGGTGGTGCAGTTGCAGGACCTGACCGGCCGCAAGGACGTGGAGCGCAAACTCGAGGAATCGCGTCAGGAACTGCAACGCCTTTACGCCGCCATGGAGTCGGTGCGTGAGAACGAACAAAAGCGCATTTCCCGAGAGTTGCACGATGAACTCGGGCAGGCCTTGACCGCACTCAAGATGGACATTGCCTGGTTACAGGCCCGCCGGGACCCCGGCCTTGCCGAGGACGCGCGGGAGAAGTTGACCCGTATGCTGGGCCTGGTCGACCGGACCGCGGAAGGTATCCGCCGGCTGGCCGGTGCGCTGCGTCCTGGAGTGCTTGACGATTTTGGTCTCGCTGCCGCTGCCGAGTGGCTGGTGAAGGAGTACGAGGAAAGCGCGGGGGTGCAGGTCGATCTGCACCTCGGGCAGGAGGAGTTCGCGCTGGGCGATGTCGTGGCCACGGCTGTATTCCGGATACTCCAGGAGGCGTTGACCAATATCGCCCGCCATGCTCAGGCCGATCGCGTTGCCGTGCGGCTGGTGCTGGAAGGGGAGATGCTCTGCCTCGAGGTGCGGGATGATGGCCGCGGCTTCGATCCCGAGCAGGCTGGTCTGCTGGAGAGCTACGGCCTGCTTGGCATGCGTGAGCGGGTCAAGCTGCTCGACGGAGTCATCGAAATCAACAGTGAACCCGGGCTTGGCACACGAATAACCGTTCGTGTTCCGGCGACAACGGTGGATCCGTCGGAGGAAAGTTCATGATTCGCGTGTGTCTGGCCGATGATCACACCATTGTGCGTGACGGATTGAAGCAGATCCTGGCGGAGGAGCCGGATATCGAGGTCCGCGGTGAGGCTCATGACGGGGAGCAGACCCTGGCGCTGATGGATCAGGTGGACTGCGATGTCCTGGTGCTGGATATCTCCATGCCGCCGCCCAGTGGGGTAGAGCTGATCCGCCTGTTGCTGGGTTCCCATCCCGGACTGAGCATTCTCATTCTGAGCATGCACAGCGAAAACCAGTACGCCGTGCGCTCGATACGCGCCGGTGCCCGGGGCTATCTGGCCAAGACCAGTGCTGCCGAGCAGTTGGTGTCCGCCATCCGGCGCGTGTCCAGCGGACAGATCTTTCTCAATGCCAACCTCAACCAGAAACTTGCGCTCAACATGCTGACCGACGACGACTCGGAGCCCCACCGCATGCTGTCCAAGCGCGAGTATCACGTTTTCACCCTGCTGGTGGGTGGGCGCACCGTCAGTCAGATCGCCGATGAGCTGGAGGTCTCTTCCAAGACAGTCAGCACGCACAAGACGCGCATTCTGCAGAAAATGGGCATGGACAGCGTCGCCGCCCTGGTGCGCTACGCCATGGAGCATGATCTCATCGAATCCGGCATGGAGGGATCCTGAGGCGCTTCTGGGGGCCTGCACTCAGGCCCGGTCTTCCAGTTCCGTCCAGCGCTCCAGAGCCTGCTCCAGCTCGGCTTCGATCTCGCTCAGTCGGGCGGTGGTCTCCGCGACCACATCGGCGGCATTACGGAAAAACGCAGGGTCTGCCAGTTGCTCGGCAAGAGTGGCCTGCTCCTGTTCCAGGGTTTCGATCTTTCCGGGCAGGTGTTGCAATTCGCGCTGCTCCCGATAATTGAGTTTTGCCCGCCGACGGGGTTGTGCCTCGGGTTTCGACGGTGAGTCGGGTTTGTCAGCCACCAGGTTGTGCATTGCACGGTCGTCGGCCGGCTTGCTCTTGCCTGCCGTCACGCCATGCTGGCTCTCATAGTCACGGTAGCCGCCAACGGTCTCGATGATCCGCCCGTCGCCCTTGAAGACCAGCGAGGACGTGACCACGTTGTCCAGGAACTCCCGGTCGTGACTGACCAGCAGAACCGTCCCCGGAAAGTCCACCAGCAGGGCTTCCAGCAGTTCCAGGGTTTCCAGGTCCAGGTCATTGGTTGGCTCGTCCAGAACCAGTAGATTGGCGGGCCGGGTGAACAGCCTGGCCAGCACCAGGCGGTTGCGTTCGCCGCCGGACAGGGCGCTGATCGGTCCGCGCGCCTGGGCCGGTGTGAACAGGAAATCCTGCAGATACGAGTAGATGTGCCGCTGCTCACCGTTGATGGTGACTGTTTCGGCGCCGCCGGAGACGTTTTCCGCCACGCTGTGGGAGTCGTTCAGGGTCTCCCGCAACTGATCGAAATAGGCCACATCGAGCTGCGTGCCGAGCCGCACGGTGCCCTCGTCCGGTTGCAGGCGTCCCAGCAGCATGTTGAGCAGCGTGCTCTTGCCGCTGCCGTTGGGGCCGATCAGGCCGATCTTGTCTCCGCGCAATATGGTGGTTGAAAAACCCTGCACCACCGCGCGGCCCCCGAAGGCCTTGCTGATGTTGCTGGCCTCCAGCACCAGCTTGCCGGAGCGCCCGCCATCCTGCAGGGCGAAGTCTGCCTTGCCCTGGACAGTGCGCCGCTGGGCGCGCTCCCGGCGCATGGCCTCGAGTGCCCGAACACGACCTTCGTTGCGGGTCCGCCGTGCCTTGATGCCCTGTCTGATCCAACGCTCTTCCTGGGCCAGTTTGCGGTCGAACTCGGCGTGTTGACGGTCCTCGGCCTCGAGTTCCTGGGCCCGGGTGCGAAGAAAACGCTCATAGTCACCGGGATAACTTGTCAGCCGGCCGCGGTCGAGGAGCAGTATCCGGCTTGCGACCCGGCGCAGGAACGCACGGTCGTGGGTGATCAGCAGCAGAGCGCCCGGGTAGTCGAGAATGATGTCTTCAAGCTGGGTAATACCGGCGATGTCGAGATGATTGGTGGGTTCATCGAGCAGCAACAGCTCGGGTTGTTGCACCAGGGCCTGAGCCAGCAGGACTCGGCGGCGCATGCCGCCGGACAGGGACTCATACAGCGCCGCCCCATCAAGGTTCAGGCGACTGAGCGTGGTCTCCACGCGCTGGTGCAGTTGCCAGCCCTCACTTGATTCCAGCGCCTGCTGAACCCGCTGCATCTCCTGGAGGTTTGCGTCGGAAGGGCTTTCGGCAACGGCCTCGGTGGCATGTCCATACTGTTGAAGCAGGGTGCCGGCTTCTCCCAGACCTGCCGCGACCACGTCGTGAATCCGTTCGCCCTGGCCATCGGGCATGGTCTGACCAAGGCGGGCCACGTGGGCGCCGTCGCGCAGGATCAACTGCCCATCCTCCGGCTGCAGTTCGCCACAGAGCACTTTCAGCAGGGTGGATTTGCCTGCTCCGTTGCGGCCCAGCAGCGCGATACGCTCCCCGGCCTCGATGGTGAACGACACCTTGTCGAGCACCGGTTCGGCACCAAATCCAACGGTCAGGTCACGGGCATTGAGCAGCAAAACGGCATCCTTCAATCAGAAAAAAGAGACCCAACGCACAAGTTGAGCCGACGATGGGGCGTAAACTGCGCACCAGAGTAGTGCGTTTACAGCACGACCCGGAACAGGCAGCACAGTATAGGGACTCCTCTTGGGGCTGATAAGAATACCCGTGGAGAATCTTCGCGTCGGCATGTATGTGGCCGAGCTGGACCGTGCCTGGACGGATACCCCGTTCATGTTTCAGGGTTTCACTGTTGACGGTCCCGAAACCCTTGCCGAGCTGAGGCGGCTGTGCCGCCATGTGTATGTTGACCAGACCCTGACGGCGACGACGGTATCAGAGGAACTCGTCGGGGACACGGTCACCGCCACCCCGGTGCAGACCCGCCAGCGTCGTCTGCGTCGGCATGTGCGAGATGGGCTCACCCGACGTGATGCAGCCCATGACTACCTGGGGCGGGTCATGACTGACATCCGCCTGGGTCGGAGCGTCGACGCCGAGGAGGCCCGCGAGCAGGTCACCGGTCTGGTGTCACTGGTGACCAGGGATGCCTCGGCCGCCCTGTGGCTGACGCAGCTCAAGAGTCGCGATGAATACACCTCCTTGCACTGCCTCAACGTCTGCGTACTCAGCATTGCCTTCTGCCGCGAGCTTGGCTACGGCCAGGAAGACCTGAAAACCATCGGGCTCGGGGCCTTGCTGCATGACATCGGCAAGGCGCGGACGCCGCTGGAGATTCTCAACAAGCCAGGCAAGCTGAGCCGTGACGAATTCGCCATCATGCAACGCCATCCGGAGGACGGTTACCGGATGATGCGGGCGGGCGGCAAGGTGCCGGCAGAGGCGCTGGATATCATTCGCCATCACCACGAACGTATCAGCGGCCACGGCTATCCCCAGGGCCGGCTCGGTGGTGAACTGGCGCAACCGGTTCTGGCAGTGGCCATCGCCGATGTCTACGACGCCATGACCAGCGACCGGGTCTATCGCCCGGGCATGGCCAGCGACCTTGCCTTACGCCTGATGTATCGGGAGGCCGAGCAGACTTTCGGCGTGGAACTGATGGAAGCCTTCATCCGCTGTGTCGGCATCTACCCGGTGGGCAGTCTGGTGGAGTTGCGTAACGGCGCGGTCGCTCTGGTGGTCTCGGTTGAACCGGATCGTCGGCTGATGCCGGATGTGCTGCTGCTTCGGGATGCCGAAGGCCAGGATCTGGCCGAACCGGAACGGGTGGACCTCGCCGACAGGACAGATGGCATGCCTGATTCTCCCTGGCACATTCGTGGCGTGGTGCGCGCCGAGCAGGCGGGAGTGGACAATCGCGCGCTGCTTCGCCAGGAAATCGCCCGGCTCGGCATTGCTGTCTGACTATCCGGCTCGCTCCGGCTCCCCTTCGGCCTCTTCCAGCCTTTGCAAGGCTTCCATCCAGGCCTCCTCGGCCTGTTCAAGTTGGCTCGTTGTCGTTGCCTGCTGCTGCAAGAGCTGTTGCAGATGATCGGCGGCGCCCGGGTCGTAAATCGCCGGGTCGGCCAGTTGCTGCTCCAATTCCGCGCTTTCCGCCTGCAGGCGCTCCACCAGGGTTTCATGTTTGCGCACTGATTGCCGCAAGGGCTGCAGTGCCTGTCGTCGCGCCGCCTCCAGTCGGCGCTGCTCCTTGCGTGCCACCGCCGAATTGCCGGACGCGCTTTCTTCATCTCGCTGCCCGGAGTTTGCGACTGTGCGCTCTCCGCTGGTCAGCCAGGCTGCGTAGTCGTCCAGGTCACCGTCAAACTCCGATACACGCCCACCGGACACCAGCAGCAGTCGATCCGTCGCGCTGCGAAGCAGATGCCGATCATGGGCAATCACTACCAGCGCCCCACTGTAATCCTGTAATGCCATGGCCAGGGCGTCGCGCATGTCCAGGTCCAGATGGTTGGTCGGCTCGTCCAGCAACAGCAGGTTGGGCCGCTGGTAGACCACCATGGCCAGGGCGAGCCGCGCCCGTTCGCCACCGGATAGCGGGGCGACGACGCTGGTTGCCATCTCCCCGGGGAAGCCGAAGCCACCGAGGAAGTCCCGGAGTTGCTGCTCCCTGGCCCTGGGGTCCAGGCGCTGCAGATGTAGCAGTGGCGTGGCCGCGCCGTCCAGTTGTTCCAGTTGATGCTGGGCGAAGTAGCCAATGCGCAGGTCCTGGGCGCAGGTGCGCTCACCGCCGCGGCCGGGCAGGTCTCCGGCAATGGTTCGCACCAGGGTGGACTTGCCGGCACCATTGCGCCCCAGCAGCCCGATACGGTCTCCCGGTGACAAGCTCAGGGCCACGCCATGCAGCACCGTCGCGTCGGCATATCCGCAATCGACGCCATCCAGATTGAGGAGGGGGTTGGGCAGCTTGGGCGGGTCCTGAAAGCGGAACCGGAACGCGGATGCCGTGTTCACCGGTGTGATCAGTTCCATGCGCTCCAGCGCCTTGATCCGGCTCTGAGCCTGCCGTGCCTTGGTTGCCTTGGCCCGGAAACGGTCGATGAAGCTGCGAATCCGGGTCAGCTCCTGCTGCTGTCGCTGGTAGGCGTCCTGTTGTTGCTCCAGTCGCGCCGCCCGCTGTGCTTCGAAGGCCGCGTAGTTACCGGTATAGACAGTCAGGCGGTCGTTCTCGATGTGGGCGATGCGGTTGGTGGCGCGGTCAAGAAAATCCCGGTCGTGGGAGATCAGCAGCAGACCTCCCTGGTAATTCTCCAGCCAGCGCTGCAGCCAAATGACCGCATCCAGGTCCAGGTGGTTGGTGGGTTCATCAAGCAGCAGGAGATCCGAGCGGCACATCAGCGCCCGGGCCAGGTTGAGCCGCATCCGCCAGCCGCCGGAATAGCTCGTCACCGGACGCCGTTCATCCCCGGGCACGAAGCCAAGCCCGTGAATGAGTTGCGCCGCCCGGGCTTCGGCGCCATAGCCGCCGATCGCCTCCAGCCGGCCGTGCAGCGTGGCGATCCGCTCCCCCTGTCCGGCCTGTTCCGCATCCAGCAGCGACGACTGGATGTCACGCAGTTCCTGATCGCCGTCCAGGACGTATTCGATCGCCGCGCGCGGGTCGGCGGGTGTCTCCTGGGCCACGTGGGCGATCACAGGATCGCCGATGAACTGGATGTCACCGGTGTCCACGTCCAGTTCGCCGAGAATGGCCGAAAACAGGCTGGACTTGCCGCAGCCATTGGCACCGACGAGACCGCAGCGCTCACCGGCGCGCAAGCTCAGGTTGGCGCCGCTGAACAACTGTTGGCGACCGCGTCGCAGCGCGAGATTCATGAGAGTCAGCATGGCGGCGAGTTTACTAATCTTTCTGCACGGTTTGCCATGTCCCTGCCTTCGTGCCTCCCGGATTAGTCACCATCTGGCCGGGTGTGTACAGTTGCGTGTGCCGCAGCCGACCAACAGACGGACGACCAAAATGACAACCATGGACTCCTATCCGCATCTGCTCGCGCCGCTGGATCTCGGCTTCCTGCAATTGCGCAATCGCGTGCTCATGGGCTCGATGCATACCGGCCTGGAGGATCGGCGTCGGGACTTCGAGAAACTTGCCGTTTTCTATGCGGAGCGAGCCCGGGGCGAGGCGGGATTGATTGTCACCGGCGGCATCGCGCCAAACCGGCGCGGCTGGCTGGCACCTTTCTCGGGCAAGTTGAGTAGCCGCTCGGAGGTCCATCGCCACCGTCTGCTCACCGATGCCGTCCATGACGAGGGCGGCAGGATCTGCATGCAGATCCTGCATGCCGGACGTTACGCCTACCACCCACTGGCTGTCGCGCCCTCGGCGGTACAATCGCCGATCACGCCGTTCCGGCCAAGGGCTCTCAGTGGTCGCGGGGTCCGGGCGCAGATCCGTGCCTACATCCGCTCCGCGGCGCTGGCACGGGAAGCGGGTTATGACGGCGTAGAGGTCATGGGCTCGGAAGGCTACCTCATCAATCAGTTTCTGGTGCCGCGCACCAACCAGCGCAAGGATCAGTGGGGCGGCAGTTTCGAGAACCGCATGCGCTTCCCGGTGGAGATCGTGCGCGGAATTCGGGAATCCGTGGGCCCGGATTTCATCATCATCTACCGCCTGTCCATGCTTGACCTGGTGGAAGAGGGCCACGAGTGGGAGGAGGTCGTCACCCTGGCGAAGGCCGTCGAGCAGGCCGGTGCAACACTGATCAACACCGGCATCGGCTGGCATGAGGCCCGTGTCCCGACGATCCAGACATCTGTTCCCCGTGCAGCCTTCACCTGGATCACGCGGCGGTTGCGGAGCGAGGTGAAGACACCGCTGATTGCTACCAACCGGATCAACATGCCGCAGATCGCCGAGCGCGTGCTGGCCGAAGGCGATGCCGACATGGTCTCCATGGCGCGGCCGTTCCTGGCCGATTCGGACTGGGTGCGCAAGTCGCGGGAAGGGCGCTCGGAGGAGATCAATACCTGTATCGCCTGCAACCAGGCCTGTCTGGATCATATCTTCGAGAAGCAGACCGCCACCTGCCTGGTCAATCCGCGAGCCTGCCATGAGACCGAACTCAACTTCCTGCCGGCACGGATTCCCAAGCGGGTGGCTGTGATTGGCGCTGGCCCCGCCGGGCTGGCCTGCGCAACGGTTCTGGCGGAGCGCGGCCATGAAGTCAGTCTGTTCGATGCCGCTGCCGAGATCGGTGGTCAGTTCAACATGGCAAAGCGCATTCCGGGGAAGGAGGAATTCAGCGAAACCCTGCGCTATTTCGGTGAGCGTATCCGCCAGACCGGGGTTGACCTGCGACTGGAGACCGAGGTTGGCGGCAGTGAACTGCTGGAAGAGGACTTCGAGGAATTCGTCATTGCCACAGGCGTATCTCCTCGGCTGCCGGAGATTCCCGGTTTGCCGCACCGAAAGGCGGTGTCCTATGTTGATGTGCTGCTGCGCGGAGCCCAGGTTGGTCAGCGGGTCGCTATCGTTGGCGCTGGCGGCATCGGCTTCGACGTCGCCGAATTCCTCACCCATGCCGGGCCTTCGCCGAGTCTCGACACCGCGCGCTTTCTTAGCGAGTGGGGTGTTGATCCCGAGTACCGTGCCCGGGGTGCGCTGGCAGAGGCGGCCCCGACCCCTTCGCCGCGGCAGGTTTACCTGCTGCAGCGCAAGGCGGAGAAGCCGGGGGCGCGATTGGGCAAGACCACCGGATGGATCCACCGGCTGACCCTGCGCAACAAGGGTGTCGAGATGCTTGCCGGCGTGCAGTACGAGTCCATTGACGACAGCGGACTGCATCTGCGCCTGGAGGACGGCAGCCAGCGCTTGCTCGACGTTGATACCGTGGTGCTTTGCGCCGGGCAGCTGTCGCGCCAGGAGCTGCTGCGCCCCCTGCGACGCTCTGGGCGGCCCGTGCACGTCATCGGCGGTGCCAGGATCGCGGCGGAACTGGACGCGAAGCGCGCAATTGACGAAGGCAGCCGCCTGGCTGCCGGGCTGTGACAACAGGACAGGCGTCGTGAATCAATCCACTCAGGGGCTGCTGCTGCGGGCCATGCCGGTGCTGTTCGTACTGCTCTGGAGTACCGGCTTCATCGGAGCAAAGTACGGCCTGCCCTACGCGGAGCCATGGACGTTTCTCGCAATCCGGTTTGTTGCGTCGGTGGCCGTGTTGCTGGTCATCGTCCGTCTGGTCGGCGCCGCATGGCCCCGGGATCTGCGCCTCTGGGGCCACGTTGCGGTGACCGGCGTTCTGGTTCACGCCATCTATCTGGGCGGTGTTTTCTACAGCATCTATCGCGGTATGCCTGCGGGCGTGGCGGCCCTGATCGTGGGCCTGCAGCCATTGGTCACGGCATTGCTTGCCCGGCCCTGGTTGGGCGAGCGCATAGCCGCCGTGCAGTGGCTGGGAATCGGGCTCGGCCTGATCGGCATCGTGCTTGTGCTTGGCGACAAGATTGATACCTCTGCCGATGCCCTGTTCGCGGGTTTCGGCCCGGAAGCGATCCTGCTGGCGCTGGTGGCCCTGTTGGCCATTTCCGTTGGCACCATCTATCAGAAACGTCATTGCTCCGGCATTGATCTGCTCACCGGAACCTGCATCCAGTTCGTCGCCGCGGCCGCCGTGACGACTGTCGCTGCCTTTCTGTTCGAGACCAGGGAAGTGCAGTGGGTGCCGCAGTTCGTGTTCGCCCTGACCTGGCTGGTGCTTGGCCTTTCGGTGGCGGCAATCCTGTTATTGATGGCAATGATTCGCCGCGGCGAGGCGTCCCGCGTTGCCAGCCTGTTTTATCTGGTGCCGCCCGTGACGGCGGTGGAGGCGTGGATCCTGTTTGGCGAGCGCCTCGGGCTGGTGGCCATCGTGGGCATTGGCCTCGCGGTGCTGGGGGTCGCTCTCGCCGCCCGATACCGGGCCTAGTGTCCTGAAACAGAAGTTCGCTGCATTTCTGCGCCCCGAAGGCGCGGCTTGGCAAGGCGGCGCTCGCAGTGCTAGCGCCAGCGTTCCACCGCCGTCTGGGCGTTGGCATTGAGGGGGCGGGCCACCAGTCCGGCCTGGGTCACGGTGACCTGAAAGCGGGCCTCGTCACTCATGGGCAGGTAGGCGGCGTTGCCGTAGACGGAATCCAGCCAGGGCATCCAGCGCTGATGTTCGCGGGCCACGCGCCAGAGGTCGATGCCCACACCTTCGGAAAGATCATAGACACTGCGATTCAGGCTGCGCTCGGAGTCCACGTCGCGATAGCGCCCGCTGAGGCGTTCCAGCCGATAGTAGCTGTCCAGCCCACTGATAATGGCTGGCCCCGTCCACTTGAGGATGCGCGCGTCCAGTTGCCACTCATCCCCGCTGATGTCGAAGCGCTGCACGTCGGCGCTGCCCTCGTGGTAGACCAGCGCCGTGTACTGCCGTGGCTGGTTTTCCACGAAGCGGATCTCCATCACGGGTCGTTCATGGGTGAGTCGGTCGTAGCTGTGCAGATTCGCCGCCGCGCCGACGCCCGCCACGCCCACTGCAGCAAGCGCCGCACCGATAGTGCAATGCCCGCAACCGGCAACGATGCGCAGGCGGTAAAGCCGCACGACACCCAACACCAGCAGCCCAGCGCCGCCGGCAGCGACCAGGGCCGCAATCCAGGTGAGGTTGATTCCCATGATGTCGGATTGTCCTCGGCGTTAAGGATGACTGAATCAATAATGCAACAGGGGCTTATGGGAGTAAACGCATGTGAAGTATCAGCTTAGGGGTAGTCGTGACCCCGTCGTCGACGATTCGCGTCTGATACCATTTGCCGCCATGGATGCCATCAGCCAGCCATCGCCGACACAAGTGCTCCGGGACGTTTTCGGTTTCGCGTCATTCCGTCCCTTGCAGGGAGAGGTGATTCACCACGTCAGCGACGGCGGCGACGCCCTGGTCCTGATGCCCACCGGCGGCGGCAAGTCGTTATGTTTTCAGGTTCCTGCCCTGGTGCGCGCTGGTACCGCCATTGTCGTCTCGCCGCTTATCGCCCTCATGCAGGATCAGGTGCAGGCCCTGGTGCAATCGGGAGTGCAGGCAGCCTGCCTGAATTCTGCGCTGACCGCGGAGGAGAGCCGCGCCGTGGAACAGGCGTTGCTGCGCGGTGAGCTTGATCTGCTCTACTGCGCACCAGAACGTTTGCTGACCCCGCGCATGCAGTCCCTGCTCGAGCGCGCGCAGATCTCCCTGTTTGCGATTGATGAAGCCCATTGCGTCTCTCAGTGGGGGCATGACTTCCGGCCGGAATACCTGCAACTCTCCATGCTCCATGAGCGCTTTCCGGCGGTGCCCCGGATTGCCCTGACCGCCACGGCGGATGACCGCACCCGGGAGGAGATTGCCGCCCGGCTCGGGCTCGCGGATGCGCGGCGGTTTATCGGCAGTTTTGATCGGCCCAACATCCGCTACACGGTGACCCCCAAGAATAACGCGCGGCAGCAGCTGGAGCAGTTCCTGCGGCGGGAGCATCCGGGGGATGCCGGCATCGTCTACTGCCTGTCACGCCGGCGGGTGGATGAGACCGCGGAGTGGTTGCGGGAGCGCGGATGGAATGCCTTGCCCTATCACGCCGGCTTGTCGGCGGAGCAGCGCCAGACCAATCAGCAGCGATTCATCAGCGATGACGGCGTCATCATGGTGGCGACCATTGCCTTCGGCATGGGAATCGACAAGCCGGATGTGCGTTTCGTGGCGCACCTGGACTTGCCACGCAGCCTGGAGGCCTATTACCAGGAAACGGGCCGGGCAGGGCGTGACGGTTTGCCTGCCAGCGCATGGATGGTCTATGGCCACCAGGACGTGGCCATGCTGCGCCAGTTGCTGGAAGAGTCGGCCGCTTCAGACGAGCGCAAACGCGTCGAGAGGCAAAAGCTCGAAGCGATGCTCGCCTTCTGCGAAGGCACGGTTTGCCGGCGGCAGCGGCTGTTGGCCTATTTTGACGAGACCCTGCCCGAACCCTGCGGCAACTGTGATACCTGCCTCTGGCCACCGACCACCTGGGATGCCACCGAGGCGGCGCGCATGGCGCTTTCCTGCGTGTACCGGACCGGGCAGCGCTTCGGCGTGGCGCACCTGGTGGACGTGTTGACCGGCAAGGACAGTGACCGGATCAAGCGTTTCGGCCACGACCAGCAGAGCACCTGGGGCATCGGCAGCGCCCACTCCGCCAAGGTCTGGCGTTCCGTGTTCCGGCAGTTGCTGGCCTTCGGCTATCTCACTGTCGATGCCGATGGCTATGGGAGTCTGCGCTTGTCGGAGCGTTGTCGCGGGTTGTTGCGCGGTGATGAGACGCTGACGCTGCGGCGCGACCCCGAAGGCCGGAGCAAGCGGAGCGGCACGCTGGGGCGACGCTTCATCGACGAGAAGAGCGAACGGCTCTGGGATGCACTGCGAGCCTGCCGTCGCCGTCTGGCGGATGAGCAGGGTGTGCCTCCGTACATGATCTTCCACGACAGCACGCTGCAGGCGATGGCGGAACAGCGTCCGGCGACGATGGCGGAATTTGCCGCCCTGCCCGGCGTTGGAGAGACCAAGCGGGCACGTTATGCCGAGGCATTCATCGCGGCGCTGGCCGATCCGGATTCGGAGCTTTCCGGCGTCACCTGAGCCGTGTAACGGACGGCGAACGGCCGGGTCATTCGGCGTCGGCCAGCGCCTGAACGATCACGGTGCGAATTCGCTCGATGGCCTCATCCAGGGCGCGATTGCCGGCCTCGACCCCGGCACCGGGCCCGGAGGCTGTCATTGGCTCCCGCAGACTGATCACCCGGGATGCGAGAACGCTGCGCTGGTCCTGATCCAGCACTTGCACACGCAGTCGCAGAACGGCGTGGGGGGTGTTGCCACGATAGTCATGCTCCAGGGCGAGCAGTTCCGTCTCCAACCGATACCGGGCTGAGAGTTGTGTGGGCGCCCGCAGTATCACGTCGGCGGTTCCGGCTGCTTCCAGCCCGTCGATCAGGGCAGTCTGCAGTTGCCGTGTCGGCCGGTCTATCCACCGGCTGCGGGCATAGTAACGCGGTTCGTAATCGGCTTCGCGATAGAGCATCGCGGTGGTATCCAGGTTGGCCTCGGCGCGCACCCGGGCGACGATCAGCCCGCCGGCTGCCGCAGGGCTGTTGGCTGCGGGCGGGTTATTCATGCGAAGTTCCCAGAAGGTCGATGCCTCTTCCGGGGTGTTGAGTGCCATGCAGCCGCCCAGCAACAGGGCGGCGCAGAGGCTCGTCAGATACCGTAGTGCATTGCCCGGCATGGGTTACTCCTCTCCAGGTCCGGGTTCCCGGCGGGGCCGTCCGAAGATCAGCAGGTTGGGATTCTCCGCCAATTCGTTGGCCAGCCGGCTCATCCCGCTGGTGAGATCCTCGATTTCCCGCATCAGTTCATTGAGCTGGGGCAGGGTGGCGCGTCCCAGTTCATCGAGGCTACGGGCGCCTTCACGGCTTGCGATGGCAACCTCATTGCCGGCAACACCCAGGTCTTGTGCCAGCGTCTGGAAGGACAGTAGCGTGTCGTCTACCCGGGCCAGCGTCTCCGGCAGCCGGGTGCCCAGTTCCCCGGTGTCGTCCAGCAGCTTGTTGGCACCTTCCAGCACACCGTCCAGGCGTCGCGTGGTGGTGGTCAGTTCCGTGGTGAGCTCATCCACGTTGCCGAGAATATTGCCGAAGGCGGTCAGGTTGTCCTCGCTGAGCACGGCGCGGATGGATTCCTCAATGCTTTCCAGGGTGCGCAGGCCCTGGGTCAGTGCATCATCCAGTCGGCTGATCAGCGACGGCGCGGTGCCGATCACGGGATAGGGTTCGCCATCGGGCTGTGGAGGAGGCGCCGCATCCACGGTGCCGCCGGTGAGCTCCATGAGACTGATGCCGGTCAGTCCCTGGCTGGTGATCTGGGCCAGGGTGTCCTCGCGCAACGGGGTGCCGGGGCGGATATCCACCAGTATGTGGACTTGCTCCGGGTCATCGTCGTAGAGCCGAACGTCGCGAATCCTGCCCACGGTGACGCCGCGATAGGTAACGGGGGAGTTCCTGTTCAGGCCGCTGACCGACTCACGGGAATAGACGGAATAGGTCTCATAGTCGTACGTGGTGAAGTCGGCAGTGAGCCAGATGGCCCCGGCTGCAAGGGTTGCGCCCAGCACCAGCACGAACAATCCCACCAACGTGTAGCTGACTTTCGTCTCCATGGGTCAGTCTCCCTGGACGCTCTCGTCGTTTTCCGGTCGTCCGCCCTGGCGCGGTCCCTGGAAATAGGCTCTGATCTCGGTCTCGTCGGAGCGGCTGATGTCCGCAATGCTTGCCGCCATGAGAACACGTTTGCGGGCCAGAAACGCCACCCGGTCTGAAATGCGCCACAGTGAATCCAGATCATGGGTGACCAATACGACTGTGAGTCCGAGAAGATCACGCAGTTCCAGAATCCGATCGTCGAATGCCGCTGCCGTGACAGGGTCAAGCCCGGCGGTGGGTTCGTCAAGAAACAGCAATGCCGGGTCCAGTGCAAGTGCCCGGGCCAATGCGGCGCGTTTTACCATGCCACCGCTGAGTTCAGCCGGTTTCTTGTGGCAGCCATCCTGCGGAAAACCCGCCAGGCTTAGCTTGATCATTGCCAGTTCCGCCCGACTGCTGCGGTCCAGCCGGGTATGCTCCTTGAGTGGAAACTCCACGTTCTCCAGTACCGACATGCCGGTGAACAGGGCGCCCTGCTGAAACATGATCCCGATATCAGCACGAAAATCCCGCAGGCGCTCGCCCCTGAGTTTGCGGTGATCCTCCCCGAACAGGCGAATCGAGCCTTTGGTCGGCTCCATTAGCAGGCTCAATTCCCGCAGCAGCACGGTCTTGCCCGAGCCGCTGCCGCCGACGATAGCCAGCACCTCACGCTCTGTCACGTCCAGGTCCAGGGCATCATGGATGGTCTGGCCGCCCAGCACCGTGCCCAGACCGCGCACTTCGATGACCGCTTTACGTGTGGCCATGACTCAGATTCCCACCTGGGTGAAGATCACCGCGAAGATGGCGTCGAGTACAATGACGAGGAAAATGCCCTGGACCACGCTGCGGGTCGTCGCATGGCCGACGCTGGCGGTGCCGCCGCGGGCAGCAAAACCCTGGTAGCAGGCAATCAGGGCGATGGTGGCGGCGAATATCGGGGCCTTGATGATCCCCACCCAGAGGTTGCTGCTCGCGACCTGCTCCGGGACCCGTTGCAAGAAGTCCGCGGCCGGGATATCGAAGAAGGTGGTGGCCACCACCAGGCCGCCGAGCAGACCCATGGCATTGGCAAGGATTGTCAGCAGGGGGAGGACCAGAACCAGGCCAATCACCTTTGGCAGCACCAGCATCTCGTAGGGGCCGACACCCAGGCTGCGCAGGGCGTCGATTTCCTCGGTGATGCGCATGGTCGCGATCTGCGCGGTGTAGGAGGACCCGGTGCGCCCTGCAACGATGATCGCGGTCATCAGTGGGCCCATCTCCCGGAGTATCGTGATTGCCACCAACTCCACCATGAAGATGGTCGCGCCGAAATCTTCCAGCGGTGTACCGCCCTGGTAGGCAATAACCACACCGGTGAGAAAGGACAGTAACGCGAGAATCGGAACGGCGCGGGCGCCGGCGAGTTCCATTTCCGCGATGATCTGCTTCCACCGCAGCCGGTGAGGCATCAGCAGGGAAGGCAGGCTGCGGGCGGCCACGTCTCCCACAAAGCTCAGAAAGCCCAGCAACAGCCGGAGTTCGTGGACCGTGACTTCGCCCACGGTGGCGATGAAGTTGAGGGTTCGCGATTGTTCGGGCGGCGGTTTCGCATGTCGTGCAGCCAGCGCCATGAGCTGTTTGTGGCGCTCCGGCACCAGGCTGGTATCAACAGTGGCACCGCCGCGCTCAAGCTCCGCGAGAATGCGGTTCAGATAATAGCCGCCCGCCGTGTCCATGAGCCCCACGCCGCTGGTATCCAGGCTGATACGTTCGGCGCCGGCACGCAGACGCCGCAGCCGGGTGCGCAGGGGAAACAGACGCAGCGAGGTCCAGGCGCCGGTGCAGACAAGCTGCCCATCCCTCAGTTGGAGGTTGGCCCTGGCCTGGTTGGGAGAGGTGGTTGTTTCGTCTTCCTGCACAGACTCTGTTCCGCGTTCCTTTTTTCGGGTGACACCGCCCCAGGGCGCAAGACGTTATCATAGACAACCCTGTATGGAGTGCGAGTTGCCATGTCTGTTGCATCCAGCATTGATCTGCACGCCCATTCAACCGCTTCCGATGGACGCCTGCCCCCGGCTGAACTGGTTGAGCGGGCGGCCGGAGCCGGTGTTCGCGTTCTGGCTCTGACCGATCATGACACGCTGAGCGGTCTGCCCGAGGCGTTGACTGCGGCTGGGCCGTTGGGGATGCAGCTTGTTGCCGGTGTCGAGATCTCCACCCTGTGGGAGCGGCGCGAGATCCACGTGGTGGGGCTCGGTGTTGATCCGGCCGATGCCCGCCTGACAGACGGCCTGGACTGGAATCAGCAGTTGCGCCGGCAGCGCTTCGCCCAGATGGTGGAGAGGCTGGAGCAGAAGGGCGGCATCACCGGCCTTGGCGGCGTCATGGAAGAGGAGGTCGCGGGTCAGCCCGGACGCCTGCATCTGGCACGTCACCTGGTGGAGCACGGCTGGGCCCGGACCGTGCAGCAGGCCTTCGACCGCTATCTGCGTCGCGGGCGCGCCGGTTATGTGCGAGCCGAGTGGATGTCGCTGGAGTCGGCGGTATCCCTGATTCGTGCTGCTGGCGGCATCGCGGTGCTCGCCCACCCCCTCGCCTACAAGCTCACCGGCGCGTGGATGCAGCGCCTGCTAACCGCCTTCACCCAGGCGGGTGGTCAGGGCCTTGAGGTGGTGGTTGGCACTGCAGACCGTCGTCGCGTCGACCAGTCGCTGGGGTACGCCCTGCGACACGGTTTGCTGGGCTCGGTGGGCTCGGATTTCCACGGTCCCAACCCCGCCGGCATCGAACCGGGGCGACTACTGCCTTTGCCTGCCGCAGTCGCACCTGTCTGGGCAGAGCTGAGCGATTGCCATGGCCGGCCCGTATCAGCGGCGGTGGACCCAGGTCGATAAGTACAGACCGATCAGGATCAGCAGCGCACCGATGCCATGAAATATCTCGAGATGTTCACCGAGAAAGGCGATGGACAGTGCCGCGCCGAACACTGGCAACAGGTAAATGAACATGGACGCGCGGGCCGGCCCGAGGATCGATACGCCATAGTTCCAGCCCAGGTAGGCACCCAGGGATGGAAAAACACCCACGTACATGAGTGCCAGGACGAGGCTGCGGTCGAGTACGAAACCCTGCCGGAGAATCAGCCATTCAATCGTGTAGAAGGTCAGCGCCACAGGCAAGGCCAGTGCCACGATTGCGGTCAGCAGGACGACAGGATGCAGCCGGATTCCGAAGCGCTGCAGCAAGACGGAGTAGAGCCCCCAGCTCGTCACCGCAAGCAGCATGAGCAGGTCGCCGGCGCGGAATTGCAGCTCAAGCAGGGTGGATGGCCTGCCCTCGCTGATGATGACCAGTAGACCGGGTATCGCGATGGCCAACCCCAGCGTTTGGCTGCGGCTCAAGCTGGTGCCAAGTATCAGGAAACTGATGGCACCGATGACGATAGGCATGGTTGCGCCGACCAGGGTGATGTTCACCGCCGTTGTGGTGTGCGCCGCAAGATAGAGAATCGTGTTGAACATGCCGGCACTGAGAAATGCCAGCACAAACAATTTGCCGACATTGTTGCGCAGGGTGGGTGCGGCCTCTCGCAGGTGGGGCAGGGCGAAGGGCAGTATGACCAGGAACGCGATGACCCAGCGCCAGAACGATAGCGCCATGGGCGGAATCAGGTCGATGACGCCCCGGCCCACAACCGCATTGCCGGCCCAGAACAGGGCGGCCATGACCAGGGCCAGGGGCGCGAGAATTGTCAGTTGCCGCTGCACGGAGTACCCCGGAGGATTCGAAACCGTGCGCATTGCACCACAACAGGCGGGGAAAGTCTGCAATCGGACTAATTCCGCGGGTGCCCGGACGGCCACGATCAAGGCGTCGCAACCGCTTTCGTATCGGCCATGGTTGCGCGTACAGTAGCGCCCATTCGCAAGCCGGAGAGACCATCATGGACATGACTGATTTCTCGTCGCTGGATCCAGCCATGCAGGGTTTCCTGCAGGAGGCGGTGGAGAACGGAACCGTCTATGCGCTGCAGGACGATGAGGGCTGGGCCTTGACCGAATCCACTGAGGATCCCGATGTCATGGTGCTACCGCTCTGGTCCAGTGTTGAAGGCGCGGACGCCGCGGCAACCGGTGAGTGGAGTATCTATTCGTCCACGGCAATCGCGCTGGACGAATTGCTGGAGGACTGGCTACCAGGGCTTCAGCAGGATGGCCTGCGCGTTGGCGTGAACTGGGATGCCGCCCTGGACGGTGTCGAGCTGCCGCCCCTGGAACTCCAGGCAGACCTGGAAGCCGTCATTGTTGCTGCCGACGAATCCGGTCTCTGGGATGACGACGATGAATCCGATGGGGCGTCTCCATGACCGACGATGCCAGCGCCTTGCAGTGGGAGGTGGCGCGGCATTTCTTCTCCCTGCTGCCCCACGGCCGTCGGCTGGGCATCGAACTGGATCAGGTGGGGGCGAGTAGTCTGTCGACCCGTCTTGCCTATCGCGACGAACTGGTGGGTAATCCCGGCACGGGAGTCATCCACGGTGGTGTGATCACCACCGCTATCGACCAGACCAGTGGTGCCGCCGCCATTATTGCCATTGATCCGCCCGAGGCGGTGGCCACCCTTGATCTGCGCATCGATCATCTGCGAACCGCCCAGCCAGGTCGAACGCTGCATTGCGAGGCGATCTGCTACAAGGTGACCCGCAGCGTTGCTTTCGTGCGCTGTGTGGCCCATGACGGCGATGACGACAACCCGGTTGCGGTCAGCATGAGTAGCTTCATGCGGCTGGGGCAGGCGATATCGGCATGATGGACGTGCTTGAAATCGTGGCGGATGCGCGACGTCGCGGCGACCATGCGGCGGTCATGGGCCTGTTTCCCTACGGCGAGTTTCTCGGGATCGATTTTCGCGAGCAGGACGAGGAGCTGATCTTCCGTCTGCGCTACAGCCACGACAATATCGGCAACCCACGGTTACCCGCCCTGCATGGTGGTGTTATTGGTGCCTTCGCCGAGCACGCCGCCATCGTCCACATGCTGTGGACGTTCGAGACAGCCGTGGTTCCGAGAATCATCGATTTCTCCATCGACTATCTGCGTCCTGGCAGGCCTGAACACGTGTACGCGGCTTGTACCGTATTGCGCCAGGGCCAGCGGGTGGTCAATGCGGCGGTGGAGTGCTGGCAGGGGGCGGAGTCACGGACAGTGGTGGCGACGGCGCGAGGCCACTTCCTGCTGAGTCGCCAGTCCACGGTTGCCGACGGTCAGTCGTCACGTTCCTGACGGGCCTTCTCGGCCTTCAGCCAGAGTATGCAGGCCGCTGGCACATGCACCACGGCCGCCGAGGCCAGAAAGACCAGGAAGAAGTTCAGCCCGGGGCTGGTCAGCCCGACTACACGAGCCGTGATCCAGCCGAAAGCCACTGCTGTCGCTCCAAGGATGATGCGCGTGTTGCGCAGGGCACGACCCGGTGGGACACGACGCGCCAACTCCCGATGCACGTAATAGGCGGCGGCGCCGAACAGGCCAATCAGGGCGAGCAGAACCAGGTTGGGGGCGAGGGTTGCACTTGTTTCCATGGCGGGCATTGTGCCCTTGCGAGATCGCTCTCGCCACCCCGAAGGAACGCCGCACGGAAGCGCTTGTCCGAGTTCGTACGAGTTCTGTTTGCGGAGTCATCATGCGCCAGGAATCAGTGAATGACGCCACCGTTGACCCGGCCGAGGTCGACCGTTATCGCCGGCTGGCCGACATGTGGTGGCAGGAGGACGGCAAGCTCTGGCCGCTGCACGTTCTGAACCAACTGCGTACGACATGGATTCGCGATCAACTCTGCCGCGCCCTTGACCAGGATGCCACCGCCGAGCAGCCCCTGCAGGGGCTGCGGGTGCTGGATATCGGCTGCGGCGGCGGGTTGCTCAGTGAGTCCATGGCGAGAATGGGTGCCACCGTCCATGGGGTTGACGTGGTCGACACCAACATCATGGTGGCGCAGGGTCATGCAAGGGAGCAGGGGCTTTCCATCGATTATCAGGTGGCCACCGCCGAGGCGCTGGCCACGCGGAGCGAACAGTATGACGTCGTGCTCAATATGGAGGTGGTCGAGCACGTGGCGGATCTGTCCGCATTCATGCAAGCGGTAAACGCGTTGGTGCGCCCCGGCGGGTATACCTTCGTCGCCACCATTAATCGCAACATGATCTCGTTCGTGGTCGCGATTGTCGGTGCGGAATACCTGTTCCGCCTGCTGCCCAGGGGCACCCACCAGTGGCGACGTTTTCCGACGCCGGCCGAACTCACCGCGCTGCTGCAAGAGGGCAGGCTTGCGGTTGTCGAGCGCACCGGCGTCAAGGTCAACCCGCTGAACCGCCGCATGTGGTTGTCGCCATCCCTCAGCGTCAACTACATGCTGATGGCGCGGCGCGAGGAGAAGGCAAAATGAGTACGCCAAGACGCCCCGTGGTCTTTTATGACGGTGGATGCCCCATCTGCCGGCGGGAGATCGCCCACTATCGACGGCTGGATCGGAATGATGCCATCGACTGGCGTGACATTGTTGCCGAGCCCGAGGCTCTGGATGGGACCGGCGTGGACTGGGACACTGCCATGCGGCGTTTCCATGCGCTGGATGAGCAGGGCCGTCTGCGCAGCGGCGTCGACGGCTTCGCCATGGTCTGGGCTCAGCTGCCTTACTGGCGCTGGCTGGCACGCGTGGTGCGTGGTCTGGGCCTGTTGCGGCCCCTTGAGGCGCTGTATCGCTGGTATGCGCCACGGCGATACGCGCGTCGTTGTCCCATCGACTAGTCGGGCTAATGGGGCTGCCAACGTCTGTTAAGGGACCTCAGCCGTTGGCGTTTACCCACTCGACAAGGCGATCAATTCCGTCAGTCACATTGGGGCAGTAGGTCTGCAGAAATGCGAGGTCGAGTTCCTGCTGGAATTCGGGTTCCTCAGCCGCAGCCAGCGCTCTTGCTCCGTCAAAATCCACATAGGCCATACGGACTGACAGCTCGGTTTCCGGCCGCCCGAATGCACTGCCTGGCAGCATGGCAACACCGGTGTCCTCCAGAATGCGGTCGCAGAGATCGGCGCTGGTGCGAATGCCCTTGGTGGCGAAGGCTTCGCGATGGCGGCTGAAATCCGGGAACAGGTAGAAGCCGCCCTTGGGTTTGGGCATGCCGCAGCCGGCCTTGCTGGTGAGTTGTTGCCAGCAGTGGTTGCCCAGAGCGCGCAGTATGCGCCGCGACTGATTGAGGTAGCGCTCGATCTCGAGCCCGCCGGAGAATCCACGGACTGCCGCATACTGGATTGGTGCCGCCGTGGAGGTAAAGGTCTCGCTGGCCACCACCGCCATGGCATCAAGCAGCCAGCGCAGTCCACGCGGGAAGGCGAAGGTGCCGAGCCGCCAGCCCCCGGCGCCGCACCATTTGCTGAGCCCGCCGCTGATGATGGTGCCCTCGGGATAGAAGCGCGCCGCAGACACATGCTGGCCCCGGTGGTGGACCCCGCCGTAAATCTCATCCGAGAGCAGTACCACCTTGTAGCGCCGCGCCACGGCCGCAAGCGCCTTCAGTTCGTCGGCGGTGTAGGTGTCGCCAGTGGGATTGTTGGGATAGTTCAGGATCAGGATCCGCGGTCGGGTGGGATCCTTCTTGCAGAGCTTCTCCAATTCTTCGGGCAGCAGTCGCCAGTCGTTCTCGGCGCGGGTATCCAGCCAGCGGATCTGACGGCCGATGATATGTGCCTGGGGCGCATAGGACACCCAGCTCGGCGTGGGGATGACCAGATCGCCGTAGTAGACGAGTTGCAGGATGAACATCAGTTCCTTCGACCCGGGGCCGATCAGCACATCGTCGGCGTTGACCTCGATCCCCTGGGTGCGGCGGTGATAATCGGCCACCGCCTCTCGCAGTGTTCGCAGCCCCTTGACCGGCAGGTAGTCCTTCTGGTGAGCATTGCTCTTGAGCTCGTTCTCAACCGGCTCGGGGACGGGGAAGGGCGACTGGCCCAGGCCAAAACGGAATACGTGGCGGCCCGAGGCGGCAAGTTCCGCGCTGCGCTCGTTGATGGCCAGAGTGGCGGACTGGCCCAGGCCCCGCACATTCAAATTCAGATGGATATCAGGCGACTGCCCGCGGCGTCCGGTGCTGGTCCTGTCGTTCACGATACTCTCCATGGGTTTGTTCTTCGGCGTGCTGTCGTGTCGCGGTGACATGAAAGCTTGTACATTTTTCTGTCTGTGGATATTACTAGTAGGGCGATTGCAGGGTGCGGCTGTTGTGTAACGCCCTCTGCAGTAGGGTAGACGATGCCCCCGCAGCAGGCACGTCTCGCAAGGCGGTGGCGTGGGGGACGCCGTTGGATCAACGATCTGCCGAACCGGGCAAACGACGGTAGCGTTGTCGGCAATCGCATATATAGTGTCAGTAAGGGTGGCGTAGCAGTCCCGCTGCTGCCATCAGAAGTGCCAACACATGGAATAAACCAAAAGAGATCTAGGAGGTTCACCTTGGCAACGCGAATTGGACGTTTTGGAGTGCATGGTCTGGCCGCCGGCCTGCTGGTCGCGGCCTCTACGCTGGCCGCCTCACCCAGCGCCGAAGCGCAGCAGCGTTTTACGACGATCGGTACAGGTGGCGTGACCGGCGTTTACTACCCGACCGGCGGAGCAATCTGCCGTTTGCTGAACCAGGGCCGTAGCGAGCACGGTATTCGCTGCTCAGCGGAGTCCACCGCCGGTTCCATCTTCAACCTGAACTCCCTGCGGGAGGGTGAGCTCGAGTTCGGTGTCGTGCAATCCGACTGGCAGTACCACTCGTACAATGGTTCGGATCAGTTCGAGGATCAGGGTGCCCACGAGGAACTGCGGGCGGTCTTCTCCCTGCATCCCGAGCCCTTCACCGTCGTGGCGCATCCCGACGCCGGCGTGACGGACTTCGAACAGATTCGCGGCAAGCGGGTGAATATCGGCAACCCGGGTTCCGGTCAGCGCGGCACCGTCGAGCGTCTGATGGACGAGTACGGCTGGTCGACAAGTGATTTCTCCCTGGCTTCGGAATTGCCGTCCCGGGAACAGGCTGCGGCACTGTGTGACGGTCGTATCGACATCATTCTGTTCACGGTGGGTCATCCATCCGGCTCCATCCAGGAGCCCATAGCGACCTGTAATGCGCGCCTGGTGAACGTCACGGGCGAGGTCGTGGACAACCTGGTGGAAGAGAACCCGTATTACTTCCACGCGACGTTGCCGGCGGGCATGTACCCGAACCATGACGAGGACATCCGCACCTTCGGTGTCGGTGCTACCCTGGTGACGTCGGCCGATGTAGACGATGACGTGGTCTATCACCTGGTTCGCGCCGTCTTCGAGAACTTCGAGACCTTCCAGGGTCTGCATCCGGCATTCTCCGTGCTCGACAAGGAAGAAATGGTCAGCGCCGGTCTGTCCGCACCGCTGCACCCGGGCGCCGAGCGTTACTACCGTGAGGCTGGCCTGATCGACTAAGGCCGGTTGGTATGTAGAGAGCCATCGCACGGCGGCCGCTGGCCGCCGTGTTTTTTACGGCCATCGAATAAGAAAAAGGGCAGAACAGGGAGATGACAGGTGTCGGAAAAAACTGCGGCTGAACCTGGTAACAACGGCACGGAAGAAATGCTCAAGGTGGACGTGGGCGGGCGAGAGCCCATGGGCTATACCGCCAAGCTCCTGTATCTGACCGCACTTGCCTGGTCTCTTTTCCAGGTATGGATCGCGTCACCCATCCCCTACATGATCGGCTGGGGTATCACGTCCGATACCGAAGCACGCTCCGTGCACCTGGCCTTTGCGTTGGTCCTTGCCTTCCTCGCTTTTCCGGGGCTGACGACTTCTCAACGGGGCGGCCTGCGGCTCACAGGCTGGCTATATGTCGTCGCAGCCGTTGCGACGCTTGCCTATGCCACAGCCCTGCAATTCGACATGGCGGTGGGCACACGGCCCATAGTCATGCTATGCATGGGCATTGTGTTTGCCCTGGCGGCCTATTCAAGCCTGGTGCCGTCCGACCCCAGACGAATTCCCCTGGCGGACTGGGCGCTGGCCCTGGCCGCCGGCTTCTGTGCCTTGTACCTCTTCCTGTACTACGCAGAGATCGGAAGCAGGTCCGGGCGCCCGTCGATGATGGATCTCATCGTCACGGGCGTTGGGATGGTGACCCTGCTGGAGGCGACGCGACGCGCGCTGGGCCCGGCGCTCACCATCATCGCTGTGATCTTCCTGGTCTACACCTTCCTCGGCCCCTACATGCCCGACCTGATCGCCCATCGGGGCGCATCGTTCAACCGGGCCGCTTCCCAGTACTGGCTGTCCAACGAGGGTGTGTTCGGTATCGCCTTGGGGGTGTCCACCAGTTTCGTGTTCCTGTTCGTGCTGTTCGGCGCATTGCTTGATCGCGCAGGGGCGGGCAACTACTTCATACAGGTGGCCTTTTCACTGCTGGGTCATCTGCGTGGTGGGCCGGCAAAGGCCGCGGTGGTGGCCTCTGGCATGACTGGGCTGATCTCCGGCTCCTCCATCGCCAATACGGTGACCACCGGGACATTCACCATACCGTTGATGAAGCGGGTTGGCTTCAAGGCCGAGAAAGCCGGTGCGGTTGAGGTGGCCAGCTCCGTCAACGGGCAATTGATGCCGCCCGTCATGGGGGCGGCGGCCTTCCTGATGGTGGAGTACGTGGGCATCCCTTACGTGGAAGTCATACGCCACGCATTTCTGCCGGCAATCATCTCCTACATTGCACTGATCTACATCGTGCATCTCGAGGCCATGAAGGCGGACATGAAGGGCATTCCGCCCAAGGTACAAACACCCTTCTGGAACAAGCTGTTCGCCTACTCAACCACGGTTCTCGGCTTGCTGATCCTGTCGGGCGTGGTGTATTACGGTATCGGATGGCTGCGGGTCGTGTTCGGCGATTTCGCCAATGTCATTGTTGGGGTCGGTGTTTTCGCTGCCTATATCGGCTTGCTATGGAACGCCTCTCGCTTCCCCGAGTTACATGTCGACGACCCGAACGCACCGATCTTCGAGCTGCCCGAGCCCAAAGCGACCATCAACAGCGGGCTGCACTTCATACTGCCCTTGGTGGTGCTGATCTGGGCCCTGATCGTCGAACGCCTCTCTCCGGGGCTGGCGGCGTTCTGGGCGGTGACCTTCCTGATCTTCATTGTGCTGACGCAACGCCCGATCATGGCTTTCTTCCGTCGTCGCGGCGAGTTCATGGCGGCTTTCCGGGTCGGGGTCTGGGATTTGCTCGACGGCATGGTGCAGGGTGCCCGCAACATGGTGGGTATCGGCGTCGCCACTGCTGCGGCAGGCATCATTGTCGGCACCGTGGCCATGACCGGCGTGGGGCTTGTGCTGACCGAAGTGGTGGAAACCCTCTCCGGAGGCAACCTGATGGTAATGCTGGTGATGGTGGCCATGTTGAGCCTGATTCTCGGGCTAGGCCTGCCCACCACCGCGAACTACATCATCGTTGCCACGCTGATGGCACCCATCGTGGTGGATCTGGGCGCACAGTCCGGTCTGATTGTGCCGCTTATTGCGGTGCATCTGTTCGTGTTCTATTTCGGCATCATGGCGGATGTGACGCCACCGGTGGGTCTGGCATCGTTTGCTGCTGCCGCCGTGTCACGGGGTGATCCCATCTGGACCGGGGTGTACGCGTTCTACTACAGCTTGCGGACGGTGGCACTTCCCTTCCTGTTCATCTTCAACACGCAGTTGTTGCTCATGGATATCGGCGGGCCGGTGGACCTGATACTGACCTTTGTCAGTGCGACCATTGCAATGCTGGTATTCGCGGCGGCTACCCAGGGATGGTTCGTCACCCGCTCGCGATGGTACGAGGCCGCTGCCTTGCTGCTGGTCGCCTTCACCCTGTTCCGGCCCGGGTTCTGGATGGACATGATCCACCCGGAGTATGACCAGCTCTCCGCGACCCAGCTTGAGGAAATGGTGGAGCAGGAGCCGGCAGGTGGCCACCTGCGCATGTGGGTGGAGGGAATCGACGCCGAAGGCCGCGACATCTCCAAGGCGGTGATGCTGCCCCTGGGTAGCGACGAGGGCTCCGTGAGCGATCGGTTGCAGCGCGCCGGCATCCTCACCATGGCCATGGGTGAGCAGGTGCAGATCAGCAATGTGCGCTTCGGTAGCCAGGCGGACCGCCTCGGTCTGGACATGGGGATGCAGATCACCGGTTTACTTGTCCCGGCGGATCGGCCCGATCGCCGACTGTTCTTCATCCCGGCGCTCGTCTTGCTGGCGCTAATCTGGTGGATACAGAAACGCCGCCGGGACCGGGAAGCAGTCCCAGTCACTGCTTGACCGCCGCAGCGAGGCGAATCTAAGGCAAGGACCAGATGATGCCCTTCCAACGGAGTGCCGCGAACCGCGGTGCTCCGTTTTTTTTGCGGATGAACTGCCAACCCGATCGCAGTCGTTGTGAAGTGTTTGGCGGTATGGTCGCCCCGAATGGTTCGTCTGTGTGCGGTGTCTCGCCGGGCACAGCCAGCAGGTCATAAAGACACCGGGTCGTAAACCCGGACACTTCAGGGGCAGGGCATGAAACCACTGCGTTTATCCTTTCTGGCCGGCACGGCCGCTTTTTGCGTGTTTGCAACCCAGGCTCAAGCCGGGCCTGATTTGATCCGCTCAGGCCCCGCCTTGACCTACGGCAATGTGAGCGCGCCGGGCACCGCCACATCGGTGATCGGCAATCCCGCTGCCGGTTCTGGTGCAGAGCGCCCCGGATTCCGCTTTGCGCTGATCGGCCCAGTGGCACTCGGTTATGAACTGGGCGACGCTGACGATTTTTCCGAGGAGGTGGAGGATCTGCTGGACATCCTCGACCGGGACGATATCGGTCAGGGTGAGGCCCAGGACATCATCGATCGTTTCCAGGGCCTGCTGCGGGATTTTGGCAAGGAAGGCTATATCAAGGTCAACGGTTCGGCGCAGGTCCCGTTCACTCCGTTCGTGGTCTCCAACGAGACCCTGGGTGGCACGGTCTCCCTGGACATCCGCTACGGCGGCCAGGCCCGGGTGAGTTTTCTTGATGATCCCCTAGTGTACAACAGCGATCAGGATATCATCGAGACCGAATCAGCCGTCTACGTCAAGGGCGGGCGTTGGCGCGAAGTTGGCGTGAGCTATGGCCGCCCGGTACTCGAACTGCCGGAAGGTCGGCTGCATGCCGGAGTCCGTCTGGTTCACTACGAGGCGGAGCTGTCCAAGACGGTGATCGCCCTGCAGGACGTGGACAGCGACGAAGATCTGGGTGACGTGCTCAGCGATGAGTACGACGCCAACACCCGCAGGAGCAGTGCGTTCGGGCTGGACGTGGGCGTGCTCTGGGTTGCATCCAACTATCAGTTGGGTGCAACCCTGGCGAATCTCAACAGCCCGGAGTTCGACTACCCGCGTATCGGAAGAAGCTGTGATCGTCTCAGCGGGCTGCGGCAGGCCAACTGCCAGTCAGCCGCTTTCTTCGGCGACCGGATCGATCTCAACGAAACCTACGAAATGGCGCCGAAGCTGACGGTAGAGGGTGCCTGGTTTCCGTTTGCCACCCGGCGCTGGATGCTGGCTGGCTCCCTGGACGTCAACGAGACCAATGACCCCATCGGTGATCCGCACCGCTGGCTGAGCGTTTCCGGCGGCTACATCCCCGACAGCTGGCTGATGCCTGGCTTCAGGGCCGGTTTCCATCGCAATTTCTCCGGCAGCGAGCTGAACTATGTGAGCCTGGGTACGACCCTGTTTCGTGTGTTCACCCTGGATGTTGCCTGGACGCTGGACAGCGTCGACGTGGACGGCGACAGCTATCCCCGCAGTGCGGCGGTGAGCGCCGGACTCGAGCTGGCTTTTTGAGGTTTCGAATGATGAAAAAGGAATCGACAGGTATGCGTATCAAGCAGTTCGGGTTCGCCGGCATTGGTCTGGCAGGCGCACTGGCGCTGGCTGGCTGCTTGAGCGCCAGTGATCAGGATGACGGCAGCAACAGTGGCTCCCGCTACCAGATGAGTGGTGCCGTGGTGGACGGCCGGGTTGCCGGGGCTGTCGTCTGGGTAGACCTCAACGACAATGGTCGGCTCGATGGCAGCGAACCCTCTGCGCTCACCGATCGCTTCGGGTTCTATTCGTACCGGCCAGAAATCCGCAACAGCCAGGGCGAAACGGTGGCGGCGGCGCGGGATTACTGTCGTGAAGGCCCGGCGCGGCATTGTCTGCGCATGCGGCCGGGTACGATCTCAGCAGATACCGTGACCGTGCGCGCCATTGGCGGATTCGACCTGGCCACCCAGCAGCCCTTGTCAGGTGTGCTGTCCACCCAACGTGGCAAGCCGCGGCGGAACGACGGCGACAATCTGGCCGCCGGCGTTATCACGCCTGGCACCTCGCTGGGTCTGACGGACGATCAGGTGCTGCTTGCCCTTGACGATATCGAGACAGCGCAACTGCTGGTGGCGGATTTCTACGCCGAGATCGAGGCTGTGCTCGAGGGCGACTTGCTGCCCGCGTCCGCTACGACCGCGGCCTTGTTCAGTCTCAGCCTCAATGAATTGGTCAGGCTGCTGTTGCAGGCCCTGGAAGCCGAAGGCGTGGATGTGGACGCTGCTGCCCGGGTAGCCTACGACGCCATCGCGACCACCTGGCAGGAATTTCAGGCTGCGACACCCGACCTCTTGCTGTCGGATCTGCTGAAGGACGCGGACGCGATCAATGCGATCGCCGAGGAGATCCGAAGCCGGGTGAGTGGGGCAATGACTGGTCAGGCGCTTGCAAGCCGGGTGACGATACAGCGCAGCATCATCACGGCAGAGCCGCAGGCACCCATGGCAACTCAACCCACCGATCTGGTCGAGCTGCTGCTGACATCTCGATCCCTGGCTGCGCTTCTGGGCCAGGATGGAGTCAATGGCACCCAGTCTGCCCCCGCTTTCGGTGACCAGACGCAGATCGACACGCTGGCGCAGAATGTCAGTGCGCTGGTCGATGCCATCAAGCACGAACTGAACGGCGGTGAACTCGACCGTGTCACCAGCGAGTCGCTGAAAATCGCGGTGACCGGGCGCGATCTGATCAATCAGACACTGACTCCGGAAGATCTTGAGGAGATTGCCGGCTTCGCCACCCTGCCCAGGATTCTGCCCGAAGAGATCGATGGCACTTACCTCTGGGTGACCGCCGTCGAGAACGATCAGTTGCGTGGCCTGGCGAGCCTGTTCTTCCTGCCCGGTGATGAGCCGGGTGCAGGCGATATGCGTGGCTGCATTGCCTACGCAGAGTCCGGCCCGCTTGGTGACCCTGATGCCGAGGTGCTGTATCTGGAAGACGCAGGCTGGGCCCGGTTGAACGGGGCTACCCTGCAACTCGACCTGCCGTTGCTCTCCGGCCGGGATCGCAGCGTCACCATGCAGGTGCTGGGTGGAGACAATGACGACATGCCGGAAGCCTTCCGGCTGGCATATCGGGGCTCGACGCTGGAATGGAACGTCCAGGATGCAGAGAGTGCGGGTTTTGTCGACTCCCCGAAAGTGTTCGCAGACTATGCAGCTGATGGACTGTCACCGCCGGCAAGTCGTGCCGATTGCCGGGCGCTCATCCAGGCAGCGGATTAAAGTGTCCCGGACAGTCGACCGGAATTCGGCTTGTGCTGGATTCCGGTCTTTTTTTGAGTAAACTTTGCGACCTTCGCCCAGACACCGGACATCGCCATGAATCTGCCAGCCGATCATTCCCGTGACCCCTTCCTGCCGGGTTCCCGACGGCTGTACTTCGTGCTGGCCAGTCTGCATGTGCTGGTGATCGCGGCCAGTAACTATCTGGTGCAGATCCCGTTTCAGATCTTCGGTTTCCATACCACCTGGGGGGCGTTGTCCTTTCCGCTGATCTTCGTGGTGACCGACCTCACGGTTCGTATCTACGGAAAGGAGTTGGCTCGCCGGGTGATTCTCAGCGTGATGTTCCCGGCCCTGGTGCTGTCCTACGTATTCTCGGTACTGTTCCAGGGCGGTGCCTTCCAGGGCTTCGGCAACCTGAGCGAGTTCAACCTGTTCGTTGCCCGCATCGCCTTTGCCAGTTTCCTCGCCTACTTCGTCGGCCAGTTGCTGGATGCCAACGTGTTCGACCGCATTCGCGGCTTTGGTCCCTGGTGGTTTGCCCCCGCGGTCTCAACCATGCTGGCCAACGCCGTGGATACGGCGATGTTCTTCTCGGCCGCGTTCTACCGCAGCCCCGACCCCTTCATGGCGGCCAACTGGGTGGAGATAGCGCTGGTGGACTACGTGTTCAAGCTGGGCTTCAGCATCCTGTTCTTCCTGCCGATCTACAAACTGGCGCTGAACCGCATGACGCGGCAGATACCCGCTGCCGCCTGAGGGTTCGGGTCAGGACTGGCCCCACTGACCGCTGCGGCGAATGCTGCCCCAGTCACTGGATCAGGCTGCGTCGGCGACCTGGGGTGTGCGCTGCGGTATCTTGCATGCGAGAGATTGTTCTCGACGGGATCGTCCGTTGACGAAGTGATTAGAAGTCGGGCTTGTAGTTGCTGGCCGGCCAGATGGCGGCGATCTCGGCGGCCTGGTCGTGGGCCGAAAAGCGCTCCCAGACCAGCCCGTTCACGTCATGCTCGATGGACAGCGTCTCTGCCTGGGGGTCCTCCCAGCCCAGATGTCGCAGTTCACCCGGTGCCGCCGGTGCATAACGGATCGACAGGTTGAGGCGGTCGGTGCGCCACAGTGCATACTCACCAGCGATCACCAGAACGGGCTCCTGACCGAGGCGCTGTGTGTAGTCCTCCACCGATGCCGCGATGTCGGCAACCCCGATGGCAATGTGGAATCGCCGCATGGTCTTCTCCTTGTGGCGGGCGCCTGCGGTTCGCGCTTGCGCGTTTGTCGGCCACTTGCTACTGTTTTTACAAGTTTACTTGAGTTTATCGTGATGGCGGACGGCGATTTGAAATCCCTGCGATTTACCTACCCTTGGCCCAGCTTTGAGGCCCGGGGGAGGTAGTCGTCAGTTCGCTAACAACCGCTTGACTGGTGACCGCCATGGCCTGAATCCCCCGGGGCCGGGACAGGGGATTCGTATTGCGCCATGGCGGTTTTGCGTTCATTAACGCTGATAACCAGGAGAGCACCATGACCGAGCAGCATCCACCTCTGGCCCCGGAAACCCTGGCACGCCTCTATGCCCGTCGTGATCTGACTGATCCGCTGCAGGGCGATCATGCAATGCAGTTGCTCATCGGCGAAATCGAGACGGCGGCGGCAAACGGCGGGGCTGGGTATCTGCGCCTGCGTCTGCACCCCGTGCGCGGTGCGCGGCCAGGTGAAACACCGGGGGCACGCCTGGCCTGTGATCCACGGGACCTTCTCGAACAGGCGATCTGCACTTGTCCACCGCTCAATGCTGATGCGCCGACCACCCTGATCGCCCGCGGCCCGGTGCACGGCCACGATAGCGATGGACACCTTCGACTCCATGGTCATCAGATGACCATCTGGCGGCTGGGCGGGGGGCGGACGGCCGAACTGGACCTGAACGAACTGCTTCCCCGCTTGCTGCGATCGGCGGTGCCGGATGCCTGCTACCGCATGCAGCCGACTTCTGATCCATGCCTCGAGCGCTGTTTCTCGATACAGATGCGCCTGCAGGGCGATTGGCATGTGATCGGCCGGCTCGGACGGCTGTCGCATCATCGATACGGCCCGGTGACTACGCTGCTGCTGGAGTTGGACGAACTGCTCGCCCTGCGCAAGGTTCTGCCTGACGCGGCGCTGCTCTACCAGTCCGCGACGGCGGTGCAGGGGCAAATGCTGGACCTCGCTCCCTGGCGGGCCATGGAAGGGATCAGCCGCGCCGGGTAACCCGTGCGTGGACTGTGACTTCCTCGCGATCGTGGTAGAGCTGCCGGGTGCGCACTGAGATCGCTGATGACTCGCCATTGGCGGCGGCGTGGAATGCTTCCAGGCAGTCCAGCACATGTTGGTAGCGGCGCTTCATCGGCAGCTTGAGATTGAAGATTGCTTCCCGGCAATCGCCGCGCGCGAACCATTGCCCCATCAGCCGCGCGATTCGCATTGGCTGTTCCACCACGTCGCAGACCATAAGATCAACTGGTCGTGACGGGCGATAACGGAACGCATCGCCGCGAACATGATCAACAAGACCGGTTTCCATCAGCTGAGCATCCATCAGGCCGTTGTCCACGGCCTGTACCCGCATGCCTCGCTGGGTCAGTTGCCATGTCCAGCCGCCGGGGGCTGCGCCCAGGTCAACCGCATGGCGCCCTGGCCTGATACGGGCGAGCTGTTCTTCAGGAGAGAGAAACACCTTGAGGGCTTCCTCGAGTTTGAGGGTAGAGCGGCTGGGTGCGGCCCTGGGCATTTTCAAGCGGGGGATGCCCGCCGGCCAGGGGCAGGTTACACCCGGGCGCCCCAGGCCCAGGAACACCGTGGCGGAATCGACGAAGAACAGGTGCAGTGCTGCGCTTGCCCCATTGCCAAGCCCATGACCGGCCTGCGCGAGACCCTTGCGCATGGGGCCCGCGAAGCTGCGACAGAACCGCGACAGCGACTTGCCGTCGTTGGTGTCCGGGAAGTCGATTTGCAGTCCGGCGAATTCGCGGGGTGAGTCAGGCAACTGTTCGAGAATGGCGGCCACGCGATCACCCGGGGGTAGCTGATCGATGCGGGTGATCAACGAGATGCATTGTCGGGTGAAAACCCAGTCCCGCCAGTCGGGTCTGGCATTCAGCAGCGTGTTGATGCTGCCGGTCACCGCGTGAAATTGGAGCCAGCCAGTTCCTGACCGGGTTTCACAGTAGCCAGCGACGCCTGCGGTATCTTCAGCGATAGCCATGACCTCGGCCGCCGCATCACCTTCAAAGCCTGCCCTGCAGAGCATCAGCAGGCTTCTGGCCTCGAATTCGACAATGTTTCGGGTAGCTGGCTCTTGCATCGACGGCAGTCTACCGTAGCCTGCGTTTCCGGGCTCGCATCCCCTTGTGGGGCGTGGGACACTAACCGGCCGAGGCGTGCCAAGGGTGGCGATGCATGCAATCAGTGGAAGCCGTCATACTTGATAGCCGCGGGCTGACCTCCGGCACCCTGGAGCAGATCGCCGTGGGCGGCGCCGGGCTTGTACTCGGGCCTGAGCTGCGGGCCCGCGTCAGTGCTGCCCGGCAGTCTTGTGCGGCCCCCCGGTCCCGGCCGGCCGTGAATGCTGCCAACAACGCGTGGCGCCGCGCGTCGCCCCGGGCAATGGATCCGCCAGATCACAGTTCGTCGATGACGGGTGTGACTGAGGAGCTGCGCGCCATCATGGCGACCCGGGCGGCGACGCTTGCGGTGGATCCCGATCCTCACGGCCTGGCAGAGTTGGATCTACTGCTGGGCATGCTCGCAAGGCATGCGCTACCGACGCTTCCAGCAAATCTAACCGCTCCGGATATGGATGATCTGCTGGAGGCGCTTTCGACATCCCTCACCGGGGTCGGTCGTCTCCGGCTAGCTGATGGCAGCCATTGCGGCGCGCTCAGCTTCATCCGCTCCATGTCGTTATCGCCGCTGGTGGTGTCCGTCTCCGATAGTCGTCGGGAGGAGGCCCGGGCCGCTCTCGTCGCGTTGAACCATGTGCGTATGGACAGAGCCTGCCGTTGGGCGGTGGTGTTGACCCTGTCGGCCGCGGAGTGCATGCGCCTTCAGGGGCTGCCTGGACGAATCACTCGTGTCAGCATCGGCCCGCAACTCGGCCAGCGGCGGGTTGGCGGGTGGCTTGCGGGCCTGCAGGCGGATCAGCGCAACGGTGCGGCGATTATCGTCGTCAGTAACGCAGCAGTCGGCGAGCAGGGTCCGCAGAGCGGCTGTCACGATCCCATCGGCTGTACCCCGAGCCTCTACGGCGCTGTCCTCGACGCCATCGCACAGCATCATGCAGTTTCCGAGCGGCTACTACGCGCCGGCCCGCTCCATGATGCAACGCTTGAGGAAGAGCTGTCCCGCTGCACGGATGCCCTCGGCAACGCGGTGGTCTCTCTGGCCATGCACGCTCATCAGCGACTGGCAGGGCTGACCGATCCGGTGATCGCTGGCGGCTACCCTGCGTCTGGAGGTAATGGCGGGGCTGAACTCGCGCATGCGCTGATGGGTGCGCAGTTTGACGCATCGGCCTTGCTGCTGGAGATGCATGAGCGCCCCAGCGACCAACGACAATATGCTGATTGCTCGGCCACTCTCGATGGCAGGCTTCGCCGTTGCAGTCACCTGATCGATCTGCTTTATCAGGTGTTGGCGGTGGAGGCGCTGGCCACAGCCTGGGTGATGGATCAGTCCGCCTTGAATCCGCCCGGTCATGGCGTCGTGTCCCGGTCTACCATGCAGATGCGTAATCTCGCGCAAAGCGGCGGTCGCGTTGGTCGTCAGGAAAAGGCTTCTGCGGCGGATGTCCATGCGTTGGCGGCGGATCTGCGCCGTCCGGGGGCGCTGGCGCCATGGGCGGCGGCAGTGTCGGCCTGACGCGGCAGGGAACCAGCCGACCTGTGCTATGGTCGGTTTCCGAGTTGAACCCGTTTTGCGTTGCACCGATTCGGGGGTCTGATTGTGCTAACCGGAGGTTACATGGAAACGATTCTCCTCGTCCTCGGCGCGGCAGTCGTCGCGCTTGTGGCGTCAGCGATTCGCGTACTGCGGGAATACGAGCGCGGTGTCATCTTCCAGCTCGGTCGATTCTGGAAGGTCAAGGGGCCCGGTCTGATCATCGTGATCCCGATCATCCAGCAGATGGTGCGTATCGATCTGCGAACGGTGGTCATGGACGTTCCCAGCCAGGACGTCATCTCCAAGGACAACGTGTCGGTCGCGGTCAATGCGGTGTTGTACTTCCGCGTTGTCGATCCGCAGCGCACGGTGATCAATGTCGAGGATTACTTTGCCGCCACCAGCCAGCTTGCCCAGACCACGCTGCGCTCCGTGCTCGGTCAGCATGACCTGGACGAGATGCTTGCAGAGCGGGATAAGCTGAACAGCGATATCCAGGCCATTCTTGACGAGCAGACCGATGCCTGGGGTATCAAGGTACTCAATGTCGAGATCAAGCACGTGGACATCAACGAGACAATGATCCGTGCCATTGCCCAGCAGGCCGAGGCAGAGCGGAGCCGGCGGGCGAAGATCATCCATGCCGAGGGTGAGATGCAGGCCGCGCAAAAGCTGCAGGATGCGGCGAACATACTCTCCGGCAACCCCCAGGCACTGCAGCTTCGCTATCTGCAGACCCTGAGCAGCATCGCCGGCGAGCAGAATTCCACCATCGTCTTCCCGGTCCCCATAGAAATGATGACTGCCTTTGGTGCCCAGGTTGGCAAGGCCCAGCGCAAGCAGGGGGATGACGACAAGGGCTGAACCCGGCGACCTTGTCATGGAACGCGTCGTTGACAGGTTTCTCGATGCGCTCTGGGTGGAACGGGGTCTCAGCCGACAGACCCTGTCTGCCTACGGCAGCGATCTGCGTGCCTTCGGCCGCTGGCTTGAGGCGCGAGACGGGGCGCTGCTCACCGCATCGAGAGAGGACGTGCTCGGTTATCTCGCGGTGAAAGTCCAGGCCGGTGCCAAGCCACGCAGTACCGCACGCCTGTTATCCAGCCTGCGCCGCTTCTATCGCTGGCAGATCCGGGAAGGGCGGCTGCAGGTTGACCCCACCACGGACGTCGCCGCCCCGCGTCTGGGCCGCCCATTGCCTGAGGCTCTGGGTGAGTCCGATGTCGAGGCGCTGCTGATGGCCCCCGACACCTCCGATCCGCTGGGTCTGCGGGATCGGGCCATGCTCGAACTGCTCTATGCCACGGGTCTGCGCGTCTCGGAGCTGGTCGGCCTGGCGGTAACCCAACTCGGTTTGCGCCAGGGGGTCGTTCGTGTCATCGGCAAGGGTGACAAGGAGCGTCTCGTACCCATGGGGGAGGAGGCACAGGGTTGGGTCGAGGAGTACCTCGGCCACGGCCGTCCGGCGCTGATGGGTGCGCGTCAAAGTAACGACCTGTTCGTCACGGCCCGCGGTGCCGCCATGACACGACAGGGCTTCTGGTATCGTATCAAGCACTATGCTGCCGTTGCGGGGGTGCGTGGCTCACTCTCGCCCCACACCCTGCGGCATTCCTTTGCGACCCATCTGATCAATCATGGTGCCGACCTGCGCGTGGTACAGTTGCTGCTCGGTCACAGCGACCTCTCGACAACGCAGATCTATACCCACGTTGCCCGGCACAGGCTGCAGGACCTGCATCGTCTGCACCATCCCCGAGGGTGATGGCCAGCACAGGTGCCACATCAATAGACGAACTCCGGAGACCAGCATGAAGACGTTATCAAGACTCGTGATCGGCAGCCTTGCCCTGTTGCTGTTCACGGCTGCAAGCGCCAACGACGAGGTGCGCGAACGCATCGAGCAACGCATGGCAGAGGCCGGCGTCAATGCCGAGATACAGCAGCTTGCGGAATCACCGATTCCGGGCCTCTACATGGTGATGCTCGATGGCCAGGTACTGTACTTCTCCGAAGATGGCCGTTACCTGGTGCAGGGCGAGATGCTTGATCTCGAAGCCCGCCGGCCGGTGGCGGACACCATGCGGGAAGGGATGCGCGCCGAACGCCTGGCAGCCTACGATACCGACAACATGATCATCTACCCGGCGCAGGGCGAAACCGAGCATGTGGTGACGGTGTTCACCGACATCGACTGCCCATTCTGCCAGCGCATGCACCGCAATATCGGGGATTACACTGCACTGGGCATCGAGGTGCGCTACATACAGTTTCCCCGGGCGGGCGTGAATTCCGCCTCCTACCACAAGGCGGTCTCCGTCTGGTGTGCCGATGATCAGCAGGACGCGATGAATCGCGCCAAGGCCGGTGACACCATGCAGCGCAGCGACTGTGACAATCCTGTGGCCGACCAGCTTGATCTTGCCCGGGAGCTCGGTGTGGATGCGACGCCCACGTTCATCAGCGAGCATGGGGTGGTGCAGCGCGGTCTCGTCGACGCCCAGGCACTGAAAGCCCTGCTGGACGAGACCGCACGGTAGAAACCTTCGTCTTCAACGCCACAAAAAGACCCGCTACGGATATCGTGAGCGGGCCTTTTTGTGAATGCTTCAGCGCTTCCCTAGCGTTCCAGCAGCTTGAGCTTGTCCGGTTTGCCGTCCCATTCCTCGGCATCCGCCGGGGGATCCCTTTGTTCCGTGATGACCGGCCACTCCTGGGAGAGCTCCGCATTCAGGGCCAGGAAATGGTGCTGGTCTGCAGGTAGATCATCCTCGGAGACAATGGCCTCCGCCGGGCACTCCGGTTCGCACAGGGTGCAGTCGATGCACTCGTCGGGATCGATCACCAGGTAGTTCGGCCCTTCATGGAAACAGTCCACGGGGCAGACTTCCACGCAATCCGTGTATTTGCACTTGATGCAGTTTTCCGTGACGACAAAGGTCATGGGTTGCTCCGATGTTCAAGGCGGTCTGGACGTCCGGTGCCTGATTGGCAGGTAGCGTAAGATACATGCTTGTGGCGAGAAAATTAACCGACAGCTTGTCCGGATTTGTCAGGGTTGTTTGTCGGCCAGGGTCCTGAGGGCATACATGAGTTCCAGCGCCTGCCTGGGGGTGAGCTCATCCGGGTCCAGGTCACGCAGCCTGTCCCGTAATGGATCGGGTGCCGGGGTGTTGAACAGGGCGAGTTGCCCGCCCGTGCCCGGAGCCACGGCGCGGTTGTCCTGCTCGAGTCGCGCCAGCTTTTCTCTGGCCGAGGCGATCACCTCGCCGGGTATGCCGGCCAGGGCCGCCACCTGCAGGCCATAGCTCTGGTTGGCAGGGCCGTCCTTCAGGGCATGCAGAAAGACAATGCGGTCATCATGCTCCACGGCGTCCAGATGCACGTTTGCCACGGCCGGGAACTGCTCCGGCAGGCTGGTCATCTCGAAGTAATGGGTGGCGAAGAGCGTGAACGACCGCAGCCGCCTCGCCAGCCAGGCAGCGGACGCCCAGGCCAGGGACAGGCCGTCGAAGGTGCTGGTGCCGCGGCCGATTTCGTCCAGCAGTACCAGGCTCTGGTCCGTGGCGTTGTTGAGGATGTTCGCGGTTTCCGTCATCTCCACCATGAACGTGGATCGCCCGCCCGCCAGATCGTCGGAGGCGCCGATACGGGTGAAGATGCGGTCCACCGGGCCAAGGGTTGCGCGCTTCGCAGGCACGTGGCTGCCCATGCAGGCGAGTAGGGTGATCAGCGCCACCTGCCGCATATAAGTGGATTTGCCACCCATGTTCGGACCGGTAACGATCAGCATCCGGCGATCGTCGGAGAGCCGGGAGTCATTGGGCACGAATGAGGTGGAGAGGACACGCTCGACCACCGGATGGCGGCCTTCCTCGATCACGATGCCCGGCTCATCGGTGAGCCCCGGACGCACGTAATTCAGCGACTCGGAGCGCTCGGCCAGTGCGCAGAGCGTATCCAGTTCCGCGACGGCCCCGGCCGCGCGCTGCAAAGGCTCCAGCACCTCGTTCAGGCTGTCCAGCAGTAATTCGTAGAGCGCCTTCTCCCGCGCCAGGGCGCGCTCCCGGGCACTCAATACCTTGTCCTCGAAAGCCTTGAGTTCCGGCGTGATGTAGCGTTCCGCGCCCTTCAACGTCTGACGACGGATATAGCGCTCGGGAACCGCGGCGGCATTGGCCTTGCTGACTTCGATGTAAAAACCGTGGACGCGGTTGTAGTTGACCTTCAGGTTGGCGATGCCGGTCGCCTCGCGCTCGCGGGACTCAAGTTCCAGCAGGTAGCCATCGGCATTGCGGCTCAGGCCGCGCAGTTCATCCAGCTCGGCATCGAAACCGTTGGCAATCACGCCGCCGTCGCGGAGCACCGTGGGCGGATTGTCGATGATCGCCTCGCGCAGGTGGTGGGCGGTGGCAGGTTGTGGCTGCAATCGTTCCGCGAGATCAGCCAGCGGAGTGTCTTCCGCAGCAGGCAGGCCGGCCTGCATGTGGGGCAGGCGCTCAAGACCCAGACGCAGCCCCTCCAGGTCGCGGGGCCGGGCCGAGCGCAGCGCGATGCGGGCGACGATACGCTCAAGGTCGGCAATGCCGCGTAGCAGTTCCCGCAGCGGCTCGAAGTCCCGCCTGGCCAGAAGCAGATCCAGCGCGTCATGGCGCTGCCGGATCACGCTGCGATCACGCAGTGGCCGGTTGATCCAGCGCCGCAGCATGCGGGAGCCCATGGCGGTGACGGTGGAGTCCAGCACCCAGGCCAGGGTGTGCTCCTGCCCCCCGCCAAGATTGCGCTCAAGCTCCAGATTACGACGACTGGCGGCGTCGATGATTACCGCCTCGTCCTGCCGTTCCACCTTCAGCGCCCGGATGTGTGGCATGGCGGCCCGTTGGGTGTCAGACACATATTGCAGCAGGCTGCCCGCAGCCCGAATGGCGAGCTCCATGGCCTCGCAGCCGAAGCCGGACAGGTCACGGGTGCCGAACTGGGCGTTCAGCAGTCGGCGGCAGGTTTCGATCTCGAAATGCCAGGGGGCGCGGCGGGTGAGGCCTGCGCGATCACCCAGAATGGCGGGCGCACCCTGGTCCTCGTCATAGAGGATTTCCGCCGGGCGCAGGCGTTCGATTTCCGCCGCCAGGGCCCCGTCACCCTGCAACTCCTGCACCGAGAAGCGGCCGCCGGAGAGCTCCAGCACTGCAAGTCCGTGATGGCCTTCCGTTGACACCACCGCCGCCAGCAGATTGCTCTGCCGTTCCGGAAGCAGCGCATCCTCGGTCAGCGTCCCCGGGGTGACAATGCGGGTGACCCGGCGCTCCACCGGGCCCTTTGCGGTGGCAGGGTCGCCCACCTGCTCGCAGATCGCCACGGATTCCCCCAGGCGAACCAGTCGCGCCAGGTAGTTGTCGGCGGAATGGTAGGGAACACCGGCCATGGGGATCGGCTCCCCGGCGGACTGGCCGCGGGCCGTGAGGGTGATGTCGAGCAGTCGGGCGGCTCGCCTGGCGTCGTCGTAGAACAGCTCGTAGAAGTCCCCCATCCTGTAGAACAGCAGGATGTCCGGATGCTCCGCCTTGATGCGCAGAAACTGCTGCATCATCGGCGTGTGCTTGTTTATCAATGACTTGGCGTCGATTTTGCCCCTCCTGAATTAGACTGTCTAAAACTCGGGCCTTCAACAAGGGTGGTTTCTCGGCCGCGGAGGTAGCGATTCGTTTGCGCCTCCGTGGTGTGCCCGGCCAGTGCCTGGGCGTTCTTCCCCTGTCGCTTCGTGTCGGTTATCGATTTTGCACGGATGTCGTGCCAGCCGACGTCGGCCACTCCTGCTCGCTCAGCCGCACGGTGCAGCAGATCACGTGCCCCGCGGTAAGAACGGATTTTCCCATTGCGTTGGCCCAGCAGGTAGAGGCGAGTTGTTCCGTGAAGGCCCTTTGCTCGCGCTATGGCATCGCGCAGCCCTGAGTTCATGGCGACCGTCAGTCGCTTGCCTGTCTTCTCCTGCTGGAAGGCGATGCCTTCTTCGGAGATCTGACTCAGGCGGATGGATAAAATATCTCCTATCCGTTGGCCGGTGTAATACGCAACGTCCATGATGCAGCGCAAGGCCGGGGACGCCGTCAGATAGATCGCGTCCCACTCCTCATCGGTCAGATAACGATCCCGCTTCTTTTCACGGTGTCTCGGAATGCTCAACACGGGATTGGATTCACGCATGCCGGTGACAACGGCGTGGTCGAATGCCATTTTCAGCAGGCTGCGCATCCGGTTCGCCAGATTCGGCGTTTTGCGGAAATGATCCATCAGTTGGCCGATGTGGTGCGGTTTGACGTCGGAGACGGTGAATTCCACGAGCGCTTCCTTGAGCCGATCACCGCCCATCTGATATTGCCGTAGCGTGTTGGACGACACCCCACGCTCGCTCGCTTGTGCGATCGCCGTGTCGATGAGGCCAGACATGTTGCCTTGCGGCGTGGCAGTAAGCCGCGCGTATTCTTGCAACGCGCTGGGCAGGTCGCCGGCGAGGCGAACCCATCGGTTCTGCCTGACCAGGTAATAGGCACCGTGTTTCTGGTACATGCATGCCGGCAGGTGGCGATTGGTTTTTCGGCGTCTCATGGCAGCCGCAGCCGTGGCTCTCTCGGGCGATCGATGTTATCACCGCCCAGCCGGTGTTCTACTACCGATCGCAGCACCTTCGGCCTGTTTCGCGCATTAACCTCGAAGGCGTATCGGCGAGACAAAAGCCACTCCCGCTGTTTCGGGGGCGACTTGTAGCCGGTTAACTCTTCGAGCTCGTCATCGGTGAGGAACATGGCTACGCGGTGTCCTCCATGTCCAGGCTCTCATAGCAGTAGGGGCAGAGTGAGCCGTGGTCGACCGAAGCGTCGAGGCAATTTGCGTGAACTTCCGCGCCGCATTTTTCGCATTCACCTGTTTGGTCGGGGCCGTAGGGGTCGTCGCAGAACTGGCACTGCTGCCCAACTCGCAGTCCCATGCTGTATTGCAGGGCCTGATCGTCTAGCTCGCACCACATGTCTTCGCCTGGGCCCGAGCCGATGAACAGCTTGTGTGCGGTTATGGCCAGCTGTTCGTGAGTGACCGGCATGGGCTCCGGTTGCGTCGACCGGTAGGCATCCGGAACGCCGAGCTTCAGTGCCAGTTCACGGCATTTGTCCGCGTCTGGGAGGGGACTTTTGCCGCTGGCCATGCTGAACAGCTGAGCTTCCACGGATGCGCGGCGGTTGAGGTCTTCGCCGACGTTTCGCCACACGCGCCACCGCGCATGGAGGCGTTGGAGTTTGCGGTGGCTGCTGGTGATCATGCTCGTGTGGTCTCCTCAAAAAGCCCCAACTGCTGTCGTCTCGGGTCGCTCTGCAGCCGCTCCAGCTCGTCATCGGCGCGCAGCTTTTCCGCAGCCTCAAGGGCATCAGCCAGCTGGTGCATGGTTGGCCGCAGCTCGCGGTAGCGATCGTCGCTGGCCGCGGCCATCTCGTTCCACACCGAGCGGTATTGGCGGCGAAGATCGTCGATGCTGGTACTCATGCCGCACCTCGTTGCTGTTGCTCGTGCGCGAAGTTCGCCGACACCAGGGCACGCGGCCACACCGGCGGGACGCTGTTGCCGCACATGCGCACCTGTGCGTATTTCGGCAGTGGCTTGCCTTCCGGGCCCTGGTCGATGACGTAGTCAGGCGGGAAGCCGTTGGCGTTGAACAGCTCGCGGGGCTGGAGCATGCGCATGCCGATGTCGGTGATGACATAGGTGGCGCCGTCGATCTGGACGGTGACCAGCTGCAGACGGTCTTTGGTGGTGCATGTTGGGGCTGGCTGGCGTAGGTCTCGCCCAGTCTCGCCGCTACCGCTGCCGTAGTAGGGGGCCATGAAGGCGGCCACTGCATACATGTGTGCCCCGCCGGCGGTTATCGTGTGCAGAGGCTTGTCCGCCTCATTGAAGGGCTTGCCGGCGTTTCGCATCGTCATCATGTACGGAGCCATGCTGGCGGCAACCAGGCTGTGGTGGTCAACCGTCGTGATGGTGCCAATGGGTCTGCCGACGGTGTGCCCGATCACGCCGCCGTAGTGCTTGGCGAGGAAGGCGGTGACCAGTGCATGCCGGTTTTCTGTGGTGATCGTGCTCAGCGGTTGGGTCGCAGCCCATGTCGAGCCAGTGCGTGCACTGGCATGGTCAATGGCGATAATGAACGGCTCGGCTGCCTCGATGACGTAACGCTTCATCCCCTGCGCGATGCGGCGCATGGTGTTCTCGGCCAGCGGGCGTTTGCGCTCGAAGATGGAGTGGCAGGGCAGGCTCCAGTCGATGCACTCTGCCGCCGTGCGGTACGGCAGTCGCCGCCGACGCTTTACGGCTATGGATTCTGCGGGGCCGTGGCTCGGCTTTGGCCACACGATGGGGCGTCCGTCTCGCCGGGCGATGACGAACAGCCGCTTGCGGATGGTGGGGGCGCCGTAATCGCAGGCGCGCAGCACGCGGGCCTCTACCTGGTAGCCCAGGCGTTCCAGCTGAGCGATCCATTGCCGGAAGGTCTGGCCCTTGCGCACCGCGCAGGGCATGCCTTCCGGCGTTAGCGGCCCCCAGTCGGCGAACTCTTCGACGTTCTCCAGCATGATGACCCGGGGCCGTATCCGGCGGGCCCATTTGATGACCACCCACGCGAGTCCGCGCCGGCCGCTGCTGACGGGCTTGCCGCCCTTGGCCTTGCTGTGGTGGGTGCAGTCGGGGCTGGCCCACAGCAGGCCCACTGGCTGATTGCGGGTGACCGCTACGGGATGCACGCGGAACACGGATTCGCAGAAGTGTTCGGTGCCCGGGTGGTTCGCGGCGTGCATCGCGACGGCCTGCGGATCGTGGTTGACGGCCACGTCCACGGGCCGATCGAGGGCCTGCTCAATACCCAGGCTGGCGCCACCGCCGCCGGCGAACAGATCCACCACGATCTCGTGGCCCAGGTTGAGGCCCTGCTGCATCATGCCCGCACCTCTCGCCCAGGCCGGTAGAGCGGCGCCCGGCCGGCATCACGCCCCAGTGGTGCGTCTAGCCACCACTCCCGGTCGTGCGTCATCTGGAAGGGCTGGTAGTAGGTGACCGTGGGGTAGTGTGTTTCGAGGCTGCTGGTTTCCGCGAACTGCGCACGCAGGAAACCCCAACCTTTGGGCCGCCCGCAGCGCCGCCTCACGAGGGGGCCCGTGATGATCAGCGTCCAGGTGTCGCGCTCGGTGTGGCGAATGCGGTGGAAGTCGCCCGCGCGGATGCGGTTGGGCCGCCCTGGGAAGATCTGCCGGTGATGGCTGATCCACCCGCCTTCGGGTGACAGGCAGCGCACGCGCTCCTCAAGGTAGCCGCCCACCAGGCAAATGGAGACGGCGTTCCACGGGTGATCGTGCACCTCGACGTCGCCATCGCCGCTGACGAACCGGTGCAGGTAGATGCGGCGCTCGCCAAGCTGGCGCACAAAGTAGCGCTCTAGGTAGGGCGAGCCGTCCCTGCTGATCAGCTTGCAGGGCATGTTGGCCGTGAGGCCGTAGAGGAGGGCGCGGAGCATCAGCCGACTTCGCCGATGTAGATGCTGAACGTCCGACTGAGGAGCCCGTAGATCTTTGTCGCGATCATTGAGCGTTTTCGGTCGTTGCGACTATCCCTGTTATGTGCGAAACGAGTCATAGGGCGACTCCGAGAGAGGGGGAGTGACAATGCCAATAGAAGTCGAATTGGTCGGGCAAGGTGTTAATTGGGCCGCATGGGTCCACGCAGCCCTCACGCTTACAGCTGTGGTAGTTGCGATCGTTTTGCCGCAGTGGCAGCTGCGAAGACAGGAAATTAAGGATTTCCAGACCCTTGAGAAGCGGCATGTCGTGGCGTTGCAGGCCCTTTATCACGAGGTGCGCTTGTTGGATCATCTGTTCGGACAATTGGTCCTCGAACTCCAGAAGGTTGAGGATCCATTGCAGTCGACACTTTTGAGGAATGTTGCGTATGGCAATGACGAGTTGAGCGGAACACTTCCTCGGTCGGTTGCGGAGAGCCGCTATAAAATTGTCGCTGACCTCCATGCTGACGCTGCTTCGCTCTATGCGAGCACCCTTGTTCGATTTCGAACAGTGATGCAAATTCTCGAGACAACCTTCGGGCACCCGGAGGATCCTCGATACCCAGCCTTGGCCTATGACGAAATGAAAAAATCTCGCGTGTTCGGTCGCCTTCGTGAGGAAGTGAGTATGGGATGGAGCGACGCCAAAGAATTTGCACTTGAGGCGGAGCAAAAAGCGCCGCGCCTGCGAGAGCTTTCGTTCCGTGCGCCGACAGGTGAGGCGAAAAACTAGCAATCTCGTCATGGTTCTCCCTCTCGTTAAAGCTGCCGGTGCCACGGTCATTAGGTGGTGGAGCCGGCCAATCGGGCAGTTGTGTCGGCGGATGCCAGCCGCCCTCCTGGAATGCAGATGGCTAGCAGCCACCCCACCACTTGCACGGGCCCACCAGGTGGCGGCGGTTGGAGTCGCGGCGTGGGGGAAGGAGTAAACCCCGTGTCGCGGTGCCGTGCTGCGCGTGACGTGCGCCTCCGGCGGTGGCCTGGGGGTGAGGTCTCGCCCCATTCACCGCTGCGGGTGTTATCACACCGCCCGCTGGTGGCCCCCGTGGTGGGGGCTACTCGCAATGTTCGTCCCCGCTTCGCGCCGCGTGGCCAGCCAGCGCTCTGCGGCTGCCAGCACGCGGCGGTAGTGCGCCCGGCGCTTGTTGAGCGTGCGTATGGCGAATGACCTGGCCGCCGGGTCGGCCATGGTGTTGGCGGCCGCGACGATGCGCCGTGCCGCGCGCCACCGCAGGTAGGCGGTGCGCAGTGGGCGTGCGTCGGTGCTCATGCCGGGTTCTCCGCTTGCTCCCGGGCGGCGCACTCGGCCGCCAGCGCGACGTAACCGACGTCGTCGACGTAGTCGTCCGCGTGGTAGGCGCCCTGAGCCGCGCGGGATTTTTTGAGCAGGCTTTGCAGCTCCCACCCGTGGGTCTCGCTGAGCGGCGGCAGGCCCGACATGAGGCGGTGCTCGATCTGGCCGTGGTACAGGGCGTTGAACGCCCGCACCGCGCCGGCCATCGAGCGCTCGCCCTCGGGGGTGTCGCGCTGCTTGGCGCGGGAATCCATCTCGAATGCGGCGGCCTGCAGGTAGTCGATGGCGTTCATCGGAGGTGTTTTCTTCGCTTCCGCGCGAAGTCCACCCAGATGACCGTCGGGCGGCGTCCAGCCGGCCTGCTGCAGGGCGTGCAGTAGGGCAGCGGCATCCACATTCGGCTCGCCCATGTCAGCCAGCAGCTGGATAACGCCAGCGAGGCGCGCACTGCGTTGTTGGTCGCGTGTGTCCATGTGGTGATCAGCTCCTTATCCGTTGACCAGGGCAGCATTGAGGTCGAGCATCTTGTGGATGCCCCTGGTGGTGGGGTTGTCGATCTCGATCAGCTGGCCGTCTACCCACAGCAGCAGGCAGCCCTCGTGGCTGACGGCGAGGCGGTCGATGCCGTTGGTGACCGGCTCGACGCGGGCCGGTGGCATCGCGGCGTTGAGTTCGCGCTGCTGGTCGGCGGTCAGCGGTGCGAAGGCGGCTACGTCCGCGATCTCCTCCCGCTCCTGGACGGCCTCGTCATCGAGGTATTGATCTCGGGCGGCGCGCGGTGTCTTCCGGCTGCGGTCGTCGGGCTGCGCCTCGGTCGCTTCTGCAAGCTGGCCCGTGGCGTCGCAGGTTGGGCACGGCACGCACGCACCGGCGAGCGAGCGCGGGGCCTCGCCCTCACCCTTGCAATCAGGGCAGGTGCGTTCCGCTTCCGTGGGTTTCTCGTCGGCGGGCGGGCTATCCGCGGCCGGTGCGGCGGCATCCCGGTTCACCGGGTTCACGCCGCGCGTTTCGGCGAGGCGCGCGCTCAGGTAGCGAAGCCCATTGTTGAACACGGTTTGCGTCACCACGGTGCCGTCGGCCCGCAGCTGCGCGAGGGCGTTGTCGACGGTCTTCGCGTGGGCCGCGTTTAACTCCGTAACCAGCTCGCCCCGGCTGTAGGCCTTCGTGTCGACCTTCTGCACGATCAGCGCGCGCCGATCGGTTGGGCTCAGTGCTTCAAGGGTGCCTTTCTTCGCCATGTCGTCCTCATAGCTATGCGGCATGTGGCTGTGATCGCTGCCCGGGCGGATGTAGGGCTGCGGCGGCTTGTAGTCGCCCGGCGGGTGTCGCCACCGCGCGGGTTTGGCTTCGTAGTCGCCCATCAGTACGGGAAAACCGCCTGGGGCATGCCGGTGTAGTCGCTGCGCCGGTCCAGGTGGACGAATGCGGCGTGCAGCCCCACAGACCAACCGGTGTCGAGCGCCAGGCGGATAAGCCGGGCCCGATACGCGGCGTCCCGCGTGCCAATATCGATCGCGCAGCAGCCTCCGGTCTCCCAGTGGGACTCGTCATACACGTGCAGGCTGCGGGGGTGGCCGCCGACCGCTCGGTTGCGCGCGGCGCTGCGGCAGCAGCTGTTTACGATCATTGGCTCATCAAGCTGTAGCCGCAGCAAAAGCAACCGCTGCGCGAAGTTCGGCGCGAGCGCCACCAGGCCACTGCCCTTGCACTTGAGTTCGTCTTCGGAGAAAAGAACCTGTCCATCGGGGCCATAAATCATGTGCGTTCAGCCTCCCGTCGAATGCGTGTTGCGCGCACCGCCTCGATGATCTGGCGCGCATACTCGGCGTAGGGCCCGGTGATAGCGTGGCCGGTCAGCCGGGCGGTTGTCTCAATCTGCTGGTGTGCGCCCCGGTTGCGGCTGTAGCGCTCGCGTATCAGCGTCTTGTAGGCCGCCCTGTCGCCCTGCCAGTGCTCAGGCGGTGCAAACGGGCCATCGGCGCCGGGCGTGGTGTCGATCACAAGCACGTCGAAAACCCCTTGCCAGTGCCCCAGGCTCACGCCACGTCGTCAGGTCCGCGGCCACCAATGCGGCCGAAATAGCCGACCTTCGAACGACGTGCCGTTACCGGCAGGCGCACCACGTTGCGCTCACCACTCGCCCGCCGCGGCGCTTCGCGAGGGATGAACCGAAAGTGGTGCTCTGCGTGATTCACGGAGCGGATCAGGCAGCCAATGGCCTCGGCCATCGCGTGCAGGTCAACCAGGCGCGGGTCGTGCCCATCGGGCAGATCAATCGTGATGCGGGGCATGGCGCCCTCCTGTACGTGGCTGGTGGTCACGGGCTGGGGTGGTCGGCGTCGGTGGCAGTGAGCCGCCGCGGCGCAGCGTGTCAACCGCCCGACGAATCGCAATCTGCGGCGTAGATCCGCCAGCGACTGGATATCCGTCGTCCTCTGTGATCACGGCGTATCGGTGAGCAATCAATCCGCCGCGAAGAACCTTCGTGTCCGGAAAGTGACTTTTAAGGGTGGCAAGATCGGAGTCACTCATCGTTGGGCCTCCGTGGAGTTCTTGGCCGAGAGAAACGGGGCAGGCCGGGGTTCCGCCCCGACCGCCCCAACACCCTCAGCGTGGGTTTGGTACCGCGCCACCAGGTGCGGGATGACCGTTGCCATCAGCACCTCGCGGATGTGCCGCAGTTGGCGTTCGCCGTCTTGTCTGCTCATGCCGCGAGCTCCCTGCGGCGAGCCGCGGCGGCGAGGCTGTTCATCGTGTCAGCCAGATATCCAAGCCACGCAACGTCATCAGGGCAATTGCTGGCCTGTATCGCGGCACCGTGCAGGCACCAGAAGAGGCGAATGTATTCCTCAGCAACCCAGCATCCATCGCGGCCCAAAAGCAGGGGCTGCCAAAACACCTTCCCCGTTATGCGCGCAGCGTCACTCACCCCGTCCGGTGCGGCGTGTTCAACCGGCACCCAGGATGTGACTTTGTGGGTCTGGATCTCTGAAAGGCCTGGCATGGCGTTCTCCTTCATGACGATGCCAAGCTAGCAAAAAGCTATTCACTGCACAAGAGCAAAATGCTATCCATGCTTGTCGCTGCTCGGTGACGGTCTCGGCTACGTTAATGACTTGTCGTGCAGCTGGCAGAAGGCAGGTGGTGAAGATTGAGTTCTATCCGAGTTTTACCTGGGCGGTTCCCGTTGCGTATCGCCGGGCGTTGGCGTGTTGTTCGTTCGAGCAGGGAGACGTGCTCTACGCAGACGCCAACCCTTATGGCCTTTGGCCGAGAGCGGGTTACTCGCCGGACCGCATAGAGGTTTATCTGCCGGAAAGGAAGCGGGGGGTCATCGAGGGGGATACAAACAAGCTCTTCGAATCTGGTTGGGAGCAGCAAGTTCAATACCGCAGGTGGACCAACGGGAAGCCGGTGACGGATTATCCGCAGTGGACTCGACAGGGGAGGCTATATCGCTTTTTGTGGTTGGGAGATTCGAACGAGTTACAGGATGAGCCGCCGGAGACGCTGCCGCCGCTTACCGTCGGCGATCTCCGGTTGAAGCGCAACCACAGCAGGTATTCGGATGTGGTGATATCTGGCAGCGCTCGCAGCGGCACCGGATGCACCTTTGCGGCCGCGATCGATTTGACCAGTGACAGGTCGTTGGGGAAGGTCCGGAATATAGAGCTGGCTGGAAAATTGGACCTTGAAGAGCGGGCCATCATGATCGAAGCAAACACTTTATGGCCTGAAGAACCGGGAAAGTTCTTGCCGACGGTCCAGCTGGCGGTGTTCAGATTTAACGTTGATCGAAAAGCGGCCACCGCCATCTTAAAGCAGGCGCTCTATAAGCCGTCGCCTGGCTCACAAGGGGAGGGGTTTCGCGTGGCGGCCCATGGTGCCTTTATTTGACCGGCTTCGATGGTGCCACGTAGTCGATGAGCGAGCCAACGAACGTGGCGATGGTGCGCAGGTGGTCCTTGTAGCCGCTTTGTGATGTCGAGCTGCTTACCCACTGGAACCGCGCTTCCTCGGAGTATCGAAGCCAGAGTTGGGGACGCTTGTGCAGTTTCCCGTTCTTGAACGCTTTGTACATCTCGATGTGAGTCGGTTTCAGCACCGTGCGCAGGCTAGTGGCCGCGATCTCCCTCGCCTTTCTGCGCGCAACCCAGAGTATGATTTCACGGTGTGCGTGGCGGCCGTAAACGCGCAGCTCGTCGAGATCATCAAAGCTCAGCGGCTCATAGGTCCACGTTTCGTCTCGACCAGGATCTGGCAATGTCACCCCGAGTACGTCCTGCAGCGTCCCGACTGCACCGCTTTCGGCGTCTATGATCTCTGAGGCAATTCGCTCGACGCGAAACTCTCGGTAGGCCTTTCTCAGGCTCGATATTCCTGATAGGTACAGGTGTCCGTTCTTCTCATAGATGCTACGGGCCAAAACTTCACGGGTTGTGAGCTGGCCCTTGCTGTCGCGGTAGTTGAACTGCAGCCACGTCTCGCCCGTCCAAAACTCCTCTCGCATAACCCACCACCCTTAACGCTTCTATCTGCGCAACTTTCTCCTGTGCTCTACCACTGGGCCAATTATCTGGGCCGGATTGTCCGCGTCGACGACGACAGTGGCGTAATCATCGTTCAGAGGCACCAGTTCGAAGATCGGTTCACCGTTGGTGTCGTTACCTCTTGCGCGATACTTTTTCAGCGTGGCTGCTTCATCCGCCTCCAGCTTGGCAACCACGATATCGCCAGGTCTTAAAGCAGCGCTCGGGTCTACGATAATCCGATCTCCTGGCTTGAATTCGTCTGCCATGCTGAGGCCTTCGACGATCAGGGCAAAGGCATGTGGCCCCAACGCTTCAGCCAGCTCATCATCGACGGAGAGGTACTCGAACCCGTTCCCGGGCTCGTGGTCATCAAGAACTTCTTTCGGTGAGCCAGCCTGGATGTAGCTGATAACGGGAACCTTCCTGGGCGATGGCTTCGCCCGCCTAAGTGTCGCCGATCCCTGGGCATACAGTCCCGGATCGTCCTTGGAGGTCCCTGCGGAGTTTGTGTTCAGGCCATCCAGGTGGCCCGTAGGTAAGCCTAGCCGCTGCTCGATCTTTCGCGCCGTCTTGTTCCCGATGTTCCTTTTCCCATTGAGCATCTGCCAGACATAGGAGGGCGCAAGGTCGAGCGTCTCGGCCAGCTCGGCTTGAGTCATGCCCTCGGCGAGCCGCGAAAAGCGCTCCCGCCGGACTTCTGAAATCGTTGTCGCCATATTAGTTCGACAGTAGCAACGTGCTATTGCACGTGGCGACTAGCGTTTAGCTCTTGTGTTGTGAATAGCAAATAGCTAGTCTCTTGCTTCATGTACGCCATCAAACACTACTGGGGCAACCTCAGCCCTGTTGAGAAGAAGGATCTCGCCAGTAAGTGCGAGACGTCGGTCGCCTATCTCTCGCAGGTGTTCAACGGGCATCGGCAGGCCGGGCCACGTTTCGCACAGCGGCTCGCGCGAGAGTCCGGCGGCAGCGTGACCGCGGCTCAGCTTCGCCCAGACCTGGCGGATCTGTTTGCAGAGGACGCTGCGTGACATGAAGGCGGTGCTCCCTGTTTTGAATCGACTGGCTACCACTCGTGGTTCGGCCTTTTTTTTATGCCTGATTCGGGACCGGAAACTTCAGGAAACTCCGTTCCCGTCAGTTTCCGAGGGCCTGGTTTATGGCTGAGAAGCAGATGGAGCTGTCCTTCGAGGGCGGGCTTTTGGATCAGTTCCCGCAATACCGAGACGTGGTTAGGGCTGCAGTCTACGGGTGTGGTCGGCAATTCAAGGCCATTGCGGCAGATCTGGACATGTCGCCCAGTCTGCTGTCGCGCATGCTGGCGGATAACCCTGACGACAACAGGAACTTCCCTCTGGATCGCCTTCCGGAACTCATTGGTGCGACACAGGATCGGCGCCCAGTCTACTGGCTCGTTGAGAGATTCCTTGAGGACCCAAAACGGAGGAAGCGGCAGGCAGCAGACACATTGTGCGAGTTGCTTCCTCGAATAGAGCAGGCACTGAAGGAGCTGGAGCGATGACGCCGGCCTTTCACGCAGCACTACACCAGGCGCGCCGCATCGCTGATGCCGATGCCAAGAGCAAACGCCGCGCCGTCCATGCCTGGGCCGTACTGGTCCGTAAAGCCTTATCCACCAGCCACTCCAGGGGGAAGTAATGGCAGACGCTTGCGATATCGCGACCGACTACACCGAGCGAGAACTGGCGCGGCACCTCGAGGCGCAGCGCGCGCGGGCACGGCTCGCCACTGCCGGTGAGCATTCTGCCATGGAGTGCGTTGACTGCGGTGAGCCCATACCGAAAGCGAGACGCACCGCGCTCCCAGGCTGCCAGCGCTGCGTGCCTTGCGCGGAGATTGAAGAGAGCAGATCCAGTCTATCGGCCAGCCGCTGACATCCATGGCCTCACTATGTTTTCACCACCAGCCCCGCGCCCCCAGGGTGACCAGGTCGTGCCTGTCTGTTGCGCGAGTTGCGTGCGGCGAGCTCCACGGGCATCAACCTGCGTTGCAATCCGGTCACGGGTCCTTCCTGGACCTGGTGAACTTGCGGGGGTTAATGGCGCGAAATTCCGCTAGGGGCTGGGCTCTGGATAAAGGCAACTGCCTGGTTGGCCATGGAGTGCCGGCCTGATGTGGGAGAACCACGATGACGTGCTGGCGCAGGTCCAGTCGCTGGGGCTGCGAGTGGACTCCCTGCAGGTCAACTCCGCGAAGCCGGTCCGGTGCTATGTCGAGGGCGGCGGCCGCGAGAAGCGAGGCTGGTACTGGTTGACCGACTTCCGCCTGCCGCGCCAGGCCGGTGGGGAGGGGCTGTACATCGTCGGCTCCTTTGGCTACTGGCAGGGAAACGACCACAACAAGTACAAGGTCAAGCTTAACCGGAAGGGGCCGGCGCTCACCGATGCCGACAAGAAGGCGATCGCGGAGCGCCATCGAGAGAATGCCAGGCGGGCGAAAGCCGAGCGCGAGGCGGAGATCAAGCGCGCAGCTCGCCGAGCGGCCAACGCCTGGCGGCACTACACGCCCGAGGGCACCAGCGACTACCTGGAGCGCAAGCGCGTGGGCGCTCATGGCGTCCGCTTTGCTCCCAACGGATCGGGCACCATTGCGATCCCCGCCATGGACGCCCCGGGACGGGTGTTCTGCCTGCAGGTCATTCGCGGGAAGAACCGCGGCGGGAAGCTGGAAAAGCAGTACTGGCCAAAGGGTGCCGAGATCGCCGGCAAGTGGTTCCAGATCGGGAGTCCGACAGCTGGCGGCATCTGCCTAGTGGTGGAAGGGTTTGCCACTGGGGCGACACTGCATGAGGCGACGGGGCTGCCGGTGGCGGTGGCGTTCGCGGCGAACAATCTGCAGCCGGTGGCGGTGGAGCTGCGCCGGGCTTATCGAGGGGCGCGGATCCTCGTCTGCGCCGATGATGACTACATCCAGAAGTGCCGCGCGTGCAAGCAGCCGACCCTGGTTGACTCGACTGTGTGCGAGCACTGCGACGAACCCCACGGCCAGGTGAACCCGGGCATCACCGCGGCGAGGGCCGCGGCGGTGGCGGTGTCTGGCGCGTGGGTTGCGCCCACGTTCCCTGGTGACCGCGAGCGGAAGAAGCTCACCGACTTCAACGACCTTTATCACTTTCCGGATGGTGGCCTGGCCTCCGTCCGGGTTCAGGTGGAGGAGGCCATCCAGCGTGCAGGGTGGCAGTCAGTTGCAGGTGGCGCCACCGGCGCGGGGAACCCTCAACGGGGAGCGGGGGGGAGACGTGCGGCGCAGTCCGTGATGTCTGTCGATGATGCGGTGGAGCGATTCCTGCCGCTCGATGACGGAACGGGGAAGTTCGTCTTCGACACGTGGACGCGGAAGATCGCGCACAAGGATCAGATGCTGGCGCTGCTGCCGGCGGACTCGAAGCTCGCAGATGTGAAACGCCATCCCACCTGGATCCACCGCGGGGCGTATTACCTGGATGAGGTCGGATTCGATCCGTCGGGTAAGGATGCGGCGGTGCGGCTCAACACCTGGAAAGGCTGGGCGATGGAGCCGAAGCAGGGTAACTGCGAGACGATCCTGGCAATGCTCGAGTACCTCTGCAGCGCTGAGGAAAACTCGCAGGAAGTCTATGACTGGCTGATCTGTTGGATGGCTTACCCGCTGCAGAATCCGGGCGCGAAAATGTCCAGCGCGGTGATCATGCACGGGCCGCAGGGAACGGGGAAGTCGGCGGTGTTCCAGGCGCTGGCGCAGATCTACGGCGATTACTCGACCGTGCTGAACCAGCGAGGCCTCGAGGACAAGTTCAATCAGGACTGGGTGGAGTCGAAGCTGTTCCTGCTGGCCGAGGAGGTCGTGACCAGGCAGGAGATGTGGCACATCAAGAATGAGCTCAAGGAGCTGGTGACCGGTGACTGGGTGCGCGTGCGCCCTATGCACATGACGGCGTACCGACAGCGAAACCAGATCAACATTGCGTACCTGTCCAATGAAGGCCAGCCGCTGCCCATCGAGAATGATGATCGTCGCCACCTGGTCGTCTGGACACCGCCGCAGCTCAAGGAAGAGTGGTACGACGAGCTCTGGCTTGAGATCGAGAACGGCGGCGTGCCAGCGCTCTATAACTACCTGCTGAACGTCAACCTGGAAGGGTGGCACCCCAAAAAGCGGCCACCGATGACGCAATCGAAACGCGACCTCATCCAGCTCAGCAAGCCGAGCGAGGATCGCTTCCTCGATGAGTGGACCGCCGGCGAGCTGGATCACCCCATCGGCCCATGCGGCAGCAAACACCTCTACACCGCCTACCAGCGATGGTGCCGCGCGAACGGCGTGCGCTTCCCGCGTGAGTCGAACCAGTTCCTGGGGCGCCTCAAAAAGCTGAATGGGTGGAGTAGTGCGCCGAAGTACATCTATGAGGATCTGCACTACGCCGGCTCGCCGCGCAAGCAGCGCATGGTGATACCGCCGCCGGAGGTGCTGGAGAAGGCGCGCAAGGCCAAACCGGCGGATGAAACGCTGCAGGTGTGGCTCACGGACTGTTTTTTCGCCTTCCAGCGCAGCCTGGAAGAGCCGGGGCCGGACTGATGCGACCAGCGATGGAACACATGGAACAGCGGATGGAACAGGGGCAGTCACTTGCAACTGATTGATTCGAAAGCAATGGAACAGATGGAACAGATGGAACACCCCCGCGCGCACGTGCGTACATGTAGAAAACGCGTACACACGTGCGCATGTGTGCCTCGCGTATGCGCGCCCCCCCTGTTCCATGTGTTCCATCTGTTCCATTTTAGAAAAATCAGGGAGTTAGAAAGGCAAAGGGTGTTCCATACCCTGTTCCATGCTGTTCCATCGGCCTCCGGCCTGGTTTTTCTTTGGGGGTTGGCATGAGCAGGGCGGTGTCGCAGAAAGCATTCGCCGACATGCTCGGCGTGAACAAGTCCACGGTCACGCGGGCCAAGCAGGCCGGTCGCCTGGTGCTGGATGGCCATGGGCGCGTGTTGGTCGACGAGAGCCTGGCCCGCTATCACGGCACGGCTGGGGGCAGGGTAGACGTCGCTGAGCGTCATGCTGAGGCCCGCGGTGCGGCGTTGCCAGCGGCGACGGTGACCGGGTTGCAGGGGACGCAACCCCACGGGCAACCGCCCGCAATCGCTGACGACGGGCAGAGCGAGCTGCGGCGGCAGCATAAGCGCGCCCAGCTGTACTACGACAACCAGCTTGCCAAGCTCGAGGGCGCTCTGCGGCGGCACAAGCGCTATCGCGTGCAGGACGTCCAGCGCGAGGCGCTGACCATCGGCAGCGCTCTCAGGGCTGCCCTGGAGCGCCTGGTGGACGAGACCGCGCCGCGGCTCTGCCTGGCGGACAGTGAGGCCCGTGCGGCGATCCTGGCCAAGCAGGTGCGGCGCGTGACCCGCGCGCACAAAGCCGAGCGGCTGCGTGCGGTGCGGCGGCTGCGCGAGCGGGGTGGCGCGCGATGAGTGCCGCAGAGCAGTACACACTCACCGACCTGCAGGCCGAACGCGAACGCCTGAAGGCGGAGCAGGCCCAGGAGGAGTACGAAGCCGCGGTGGCCGAGACCTGCCTGGCTGACGAGCTGTACGCCGCCGAGGCCGCCGCCCACCACGCACTGCTGCAGGGGCTCGCCAACCTGGACGACCGCCTGGTGACCGCGATCGCGGGCATGGAAGACGAAACAGCCATCCACCATGCGCTGTCCGAGGTTATCCATGACGTGCTGCGCGAGGTGGGGGAGAGCGTCAGTGCCGCCACGCAGGACGTGCTGCCCCTGGTCGGCGAGGCAGTGCAGAAGGGCGTGAAGCCGCGCGGGCTGCTCACCGTCAGCCAGTGGGCGGACCGGCACCGCTGGCTTGAGAGCGGCACGAACGCACCAGGGCAGTGGGACACAGACCGCAACCCGCTGCTGCGCGAAATCATGGACAGCCTGAGCGAACACAGCCCTGTGCGGGAGGTGACGTTCAAAAAGCCGTCGGGTATCGGCGGGACCGAGGTGCTGTACAACTGGATCGGCTACATCATGCACCACCTGCAGAACAAGGATCTGCTGCTGGTGGTGCCGACGCTGGAGCTGCGCGATCGGGAGTTCAATCCGCGGCTGCGCAAGGTCATCAACGAAACCACGGTTTTGAAAGATCTGGTGAGCACCGCCAGCCGCAACAAGACCAACCGCGACGACCTGCTGGAGTACGGCGCTCGGGCGCGGATCATCAAGGCCGGCGCCAACAGCGCAGACAGCCTGCGCAGCTCCCACATTCCCTACGTGGCGAAAGACGAGGCCAGCGCGTTTCCCTGGGACGTCGGCGGCGAGGGTGACCCCGATCGCCTCATCGCCAACCGCCAGCGCACCTTCACGCGGGCGAAAACCTACAACTGCTCAACGCCCACCATCGAGGGCGCCTGCCGCATCGACCGCGGCTACCAGCGATCCGACCAGCGCACGCCACACGTTGCCTGCCCGCACTGTGATCACAGCTTCTACATGCAGCGGAAGAAGCACCTCAACTGGAAGACGGCGCCGCCGCGCGAGGGCGACAGCGGTCAGGCCGAGCTAGTCACCGATGCCTGGGTGAATTGCCCCGAATGTGGCGGAGAGATCCGCGAGGCAGAGAAGCCGCCGCTGTTGGCCAACGCCAGATGGGTGCCGAAGCGCCCGCACATCAAGCATCACCGTGGCTACACGGCCAACTCGCTGTATACGCCGCTTGGCCTCGGCCTGACCTGGAAGCAGATCGCCCAGGATGCCCTCGATGCCGAGGGCGACGATGCGGCCATGCAGACCATCGTCAACACCTACGACGGCGAGGTCTGGACAGAGCAGGGTGACAGCATCGACGACCTGCAGCTGATGACGCGGCTGGAGAATTACCAGCGTGACGAGCTGCCCATTGTGCTGGTGACCGCCGGTGTCGACGTGCAGAAGGACCGACTGGAGGTCACCATCACCGGCTTTGGCGCAGGCGAGGAGGCCTGGCTGCTGGATCACCTTATCCTGCCCGGCGAGACCGCGGAGTACGGCGAGGGCGCGTGGCTGGAACTCGACCCCGCGCTGGAAGACAACGGCGTGCAGTACTACTGCGTGGACAGCGGCTACAACGCCGACGCCGTCTATGCCGCGGTGGATGGTAGGCCTTACGCGTGGGCCATCAAAGGCATCTTCGGCATGAACCGCCCCCTGGTCGAAGACGAGCGCCGGCGACGGCAGCGCCGGCGGTACCGTCGCAAGCGTGGCGTGCCAATCGAGCCCATCGGTGTCGACACCGCGAAAAGCATCCTCTACGCCCGCCTGAAGTTGCCCGCAGCGCAGGGCGCGTGCCCGGGTTACATCCATTTCGCCAACCACCCTGCATTCGATGACGAGTACTTCGCGCAGCTCGGCGCCGAGAAGCTGGTCCCACGCCGCCAGCGCGGGCGCACCGTGCTGGAGTGGCGGAAGTTTCGCGCCCGCAACGAGGCCCTCGATTGTCTGATCTACGCGCTTGCGGCCTGCCGGCTGAGCGGCGTGGACCTCGATGCCGAGGCGAAGGCAGGGCGGTTCGTCACGCTGTCGGCGGGCGAGTACCAGCGGGTGAAGCAGGAGGCGGCCAACTCGTCGGCCAAAGCTGAGAAGCCTGCCCGGCAGGATGACACTACCACCTTCTACGACGCGGAGGACCCATGGCTGACCTGAAGCAGGAGCGTCTGCTGCGCGAGCTGCGGTCGGAGATCGTGGCGAATGCCGTGCGGCTGGGGGTGTCGCCCGATGTGGCCAAGCTGCTCGCCGGCAGCGTGCAGACGCGGCTGGACCTGATGCACGGCGGCCTGGACCGCAAGGCGGCGCGGAACCGCCAGGTCCGGCGGGAGTTCGATGGGCGGAACCACCGCGAGGTGTGTAGGCGGTGGGGGATTAGCCGTAGTACGTTGTATCGGATCTTGTCGACGTGAAATCGCTGTCCAAGGCAAAGCAAAACGCGCTATCGGAATCCTTCCAATAGCGCGTCGGTTCACGAAGACAGGGCTTTCAGTACATGCTCAGGGTCTTTGGCGATTGCCTTCAGTAACGCCTTTGCTGGCCCAGTGGGCTCCCGCCTTCCTTGTTCCCAGTTTCGAAGCGTCCCTACCTCGACTTGTATGACGCGTGCGAACCGCTGCTGAGAAAGTCTCGTGCTTTTGCGTATGTTCTTCACAGCTAGGGCATCAACAGTGAACTCTCTCGACGGTTCTCGTTCACCTCGACTGATCTCATTCATTTGCTGCATGCTCTCGACGAGATTGTCGAACAGCTCTTTATCCAAAGTGGCTTCCTCCTGATCCGGCCTGATTACCTCCACTCTTCGTTCAATTGGCGGATTATTTTTTTCTGATCTTCTGTCAAGTTTTCTTGGCTGGCTTTAGCGTAAGCCAAAAGCAGCCGAATCTGATTGGCTGCGGCAAAGTGATAGTAGATAACGCGAATACCTCCGCGTGTACCTTTCCCGATACCCCGCCATCTTGTTTTTCGAAGCCCGCCGGTACCGGGAATGACCGGACCCACCTCCGGCGTTTCTGCTAGACGTTGCTGAAGCGCCAAATATTCGTCATGGCTCAACAGCCGATCTATTTGCCTCGTGAAAATGATGGTCTCTACAAAGATCATGGACGGCCATGGTACGTCCGTGGCGTACATGCGTCAATGGCGTACCATAAAATCCCATTCCCTGCCGAAATGAGACACCGCCCCCGCTACCGTCCCACAGGTAAGCCCCGCAAACCTGTGACCAGCGGAGGGCGCCATGCCTGTCACCCTGCAACGAATCCTTGCCAGCATGGCCCTGGTGGTTGTGCTGCTAGCGCTTGCCGGCTGCGCCGCGCTCAACACCGTGGCCGAGCGCCTCGATCGCGATTCCCTCGGCCTGCAGCTCCTCGCCTCGCAATCCTCGGCGCGCTTTGTCGACGCCGGCAGCGACCAGGCGGTCCGCGCAGCTGAAACGATCGGTGCCATCGAACGCCTGCGTGATTACGTCGATGCCGCCGACACGCTCACGATGGATGAGCTGATTGCGGAGGCCGATCGGCAAATTCCCTGGCATCGCCTCTCGCCCGCCGACGAGCAGCTGATCCGCGACCTTTACCTGCTGTTCCGCGAGGACATCGAGCGAGCCCGCGCGGCTGGTGAGCTGAGCGATGATGCCGTGGCCAACGTCCATGCGCTGCTCGATAGCTTCGCCCGCGGCGCTCGGCCCTACTTGCGGTAGCCGCGCATGAGCGTGCCTGTCGTCCTGATCCCCGGTATTCGCGCTTGGCACCGTGGCGAGCGCCAGCTGGGTGGGCTGCGGGATGCGCTGCGCTGGCATGGGCTGGACGCCCACATCGCCGGTTACTCGATCCTGCTGCCGCTCAGCAACCGCACGGCCATCAACACCGTCATGGCAGTAGTCGATGCGCTGGGCGGGCCGGTCGACCTGGTGGGCTTTTCCAACGGTGGCGTCACGGCCATCCAGGTCGCGGAGCTGGGCGCGCCGGTGCGCAATCTGCACCTGATCTCAGTGCCGCTCAACGGCCGCCACGAAATCCCTGGGCAAGTGCAGAAGGCCACCGTCTACCACGACCGCAGCGACCGGGCCATCACCGCCGGGCGCTGCTACGGCGCGGTCACCAGGCTCGCCCCGTGGCGCTGGCGGCGGCCGCACCTGTACTGGCGCGCCGACATGGGCCGCCACGGCTACCAGGGCGACGACCCCCGCGTGCGCAACGTCGAGCTGCGCGGCGTCGGCCACGCCTGGTATGACCACGCCGACAAGGTTTCGCGCATCGCATCCCGCATTGCACGGCAACACGCCGCCACCACACAGCCCCTGGAGGCCACCGCATGATGGGTATTCTGTATCGCATTTTGATCGCCGCCTGCTTCGCCTTCGCGGCGATCGCTTTGGCGCATGCCGGCCAGCCCACCGACTGGGAGCCGCCTGTCATCCCCATCGCGTGGGATGGCCCCGACACGCGGATGGACGGCACGCCGCTCGACCGCGCCACCGAGGTGAGCCATTACACGCTGCTCTGTGGCACGGAGGAGGGCGGCCCGTATGACGCCGCCAGCTACCAGATCCCCGGCCTCTCCGACGAAGGCGAGCACGATGCCGACCTGGTGGAGTTCCTTCCCGAGCCCGGCACGTACTACTGCCGCATGACGGCAACGGACACAGACGGGCTCACGAGCAACTACAGCGCGGAAGAACTAGAGCTCACCCGCGAGCAGGCCCCGCCCGGCAGCCCGACGAACGTCGTGACGTTCCGGCTGGAGGATTGATGCCGGTCTACCGACTCACAGTGATGGCCGAGTTCGAGTCCCAGGCGCAGGCCGAGGACGCCATGGCACAGATGCAGGCGCGGGCGACCAATACGCGTGTGTCTGGCATGGGCGGCGATTGTACGCAGCGGGGGGTCTAGCCCATGCCATTTATCGATTTATTTGATCGCCCGGATAGCAGCACAGTCGGTAACGATTGGGTCGATAACCTCGGCAATATATTCAGTATCGAGGCCGCCCGCCTGCGCTCTGCGAACACGAGCAGCACTCCTAGTGGATTCTCACAGGCCCGGTCGCATTTTCTGTTTCGTCCGGCAGCCGAGCAATCGCTTGATCAGGACTATGAATTTGTTCTAAAAGCCACGAGCGACGATAGCGTTAATTTTGGAGTGGCTGCACGGCATCAAGCTACTGACTTGATCAACACTGGCAAGGAGGATGAGAACAGTTTCTGGCTAATAGGGTTTTCGTACGCAGGCGACACCGAGTTGCGTTGCGACTGGTGGCGCACGGTAGAAAACAGCTCCACCAACGTATCCATTGACAATGTCACCTTGCCGAGCAGAATCGATCTGCGCATCCGCATCCGCATACGCGGCGCCAACCCCACAGTATTCACGGCGGACATCTTCCGGGCGGACAACAACGAATTCATAGCGCAGCGCACCCGTGAGGATTCGGCGGGGGTGCAGGTGGCAGGACGCTACGCCATGGTCGTGTGGGGCGTTAGCAGCACCATTGGCAATACGTTCGTTGATTACGTGAGCTACGCCCCGGACCTTGGGCCTGTTGGCGACCCGGTTGACGACCCCGACCCGGACCCCGAGCCAACGGTTAAAAGCGTCTACGTGTTGGGCTCTTCTACTGCGGACGGCAACTCTGTCGCTACCGGGGAGTCCTGGCCCGAATTGTTGGCGGCGGAAGAGGAATATGCTGTAACGAACTTCGCGAGCAGCGGGGAGACAATTACTTACTCGGCCCCGGACGGCTATTCAGTGCTGTCTGGCTGGTCGGCAGTTAACACGACCGCAAACGTCACGGCGGCTATTGCTGCGGGTGCAGACCTGATTGTTGTCAACTTCCCCAGCAACTGGGCTAACCCCAGCGGAGCCGATGGCACGGTCGAGCAGTACATGGACGTCGCACGCGCCATCCGGGACGCGTGCGTGGCTGCGGAAGTCGATTACCGGTTTTTTGAAACGCAACCACGTAACTTCAACCAGGAAGCGCGGGACAAGCTGGCGGCCGGGGCCGTGGCAATCAGCACAGAGTTCGGCCCGCGTGCGGTGCAGATCTACGACGAGCTGGCGGACACAGACGGCACGTTCAAGTCTGAGTATGACTCCGGTGATGGTGTGCATCCGAACGCGGCTGGTCACCAGTTCTTGTTTGATCAGCTACTGGCTAGCCTGGAATCCCCTCCGAGAATCAAGACTCTCAGGACGCTGCAACACCCAGACTGGATAACAAAGCCGTCCGAAGATGTGCCGGAAAACCGGCTTGCAGCGGAAGAGGTGGACGACAATTTCCTTGCGCTCTGGGAGCACATCGAAGCCCTTAGGTTGCGAGTTGAGCAGCTGGAGGGCGGTTGATGCCTGCGTATGTGGAAAGCTATTACGTTGATGGCTTTTACGTGCAGACGGGCGCCGAAGAGGTGCTTGCACTCAGCGTCGCCTCAGCCGCCCACGGCCAGACCAGCGAAGCCGCCGCGCTCACACAAGCCAGCCAGCTCCAGCCGGGCAGCACCGACCACGCGCAGACGAGCCAGGCCGTCGACCTCACGCAGGCCGTTGTGCTCACCGCAGCCAGCACGGCACACGCGAAGTCAGCCACCGCACCGGCGCTGACGCAGGCCGCCGTCCTGGCTGTCAACGACACCGCCCACGCGCAGGCCTCCACGGTCGCATCGCTCTCGCAAGCCGCGCAGCTCGCCGTTGCCGATGCAGTGCAGACGCACACCGCCCTGGGCGTGCCGCTCACGCAGAGCTACGTCCTCGGCGTCGACGATGGCGACCACGGTCACTACGCGACAGCGGTCACCCTGGGTGTTGCCGGCATCATCAACGTAGCCGATGCGGTGCACGCGCAAGCCGCCGAGGCGGCACCACTGACGCAGGCGCACGTCATCGCAGTCCATGACACCGCGCATGGGGTGAGCAGCACAGAGCCCGCGCTGTCGCTATCCGTCGTGCTGCAGCCGCTGGATGCTGCGCACGGGCAGGCAAGCACCGCGCCCATGCTCACCGGTGCCGACGTGCTGGCGGTGCGCGATGCGCTGCATCAGCACGGCAGCCTGTCGCCGGATCTCATCGCGGACGCCGTACTGGTTGTCAGCGATGCACTGCATGCGCACCTGGCGCAGCAGGTGCCATTCCCCGACGGCGTATTCCGCGCCGGTCGGCTCATGATCGTCCAGGGCCACGAGCGGCTGATGGTGGTGATGCCATCTGCGCGGATCGTGGCCGTGAAGCACTAGGAGGGGCCAATGGCCGACGACGTAGCAGACAAGTTCACGGTGAAGATCGACTTTCGGGCTGATCACCGCCAGTACGAAGACGGCAACACCCACAGCCGGGCGAAGCTCGGCATTTCCGGCGACAGGGTGCTGCGCTGGCGGGAAGCTGGCTGGGTGGATGTCGACGGCATGGAGCCGGGGCCGGAGGCCAAGCCCGGGCCGGTGAAGATCCAGCCGCGGGATATCGAGATCGGTAGCAACAACGTCAAGCGGGGTAAAAGCTGATGGCGCGCAAGGCAGATGACTATTACCTGGATGGCACGCTGGACCGTGTGGCCGAGACGGTGCGTGTCACTGTATGTGCGGGCGAGCCCACCAACCTGGCCGATCTCAGCAACGTCGCACTGGCGGATGGCACGCTCACGGCCGGGGACTGGGCCAAAAGCAACGCCAGCCCCGATGGTCGGCGGGTTGATATGGACCAGCAGCCGGACCTGGCAATCGATGCCAGCGGCGAGGCTGATCACGTCGTGGTCGATGAGGGTGACAACATCTACGTCACCGTCTGCGACCCGCAGATGCTCACCGCCGGCGGCACCGTCACCGTGGGCACCTGGGGCGTGCGCGTCGCCGCACCGGCTGCGCCGTAATGTCGGCGCTGATTCACGAGGGCAGGGAAGCCCCGCAGGACCCGGTGCGGTGGGATCCGGACAACCGCGAGTGGGTGAGCATCAGCTGGGCGGAGTCTGTGGCCCGCCATGGTGCCATTCAGGCCAGCGAGTGGCGGTTGCCCGACGGCTGGACGGCACACGACACACGCACGGATGTGACCGTGTACGATGTGGACCAAACGGAGTACGCCCACGCGAACCAGGTTGAGGTGTCAGCGGAGTCCGCCGAGGAGGCCCTAGCCGCGCGCTTGGTGCTGTTCACCAACCGCGTGACCTTCGCCGACGGCACCCAGCTGGACCGCAGCGCGCGGTTCTGGGTGGCGGAGCAGTAGGTTTGTAGTGCCACTCCTCCATTGCCCGCCCTGGTGGCGGGTTATTTTTGCCGTGATCTGCAGCGAGGAATCTAGCGATTAATCTCAGACAAAGACTCAAAAGCGGCACAAATTACTACTAGGGAACCTCCGCCAAATACCGCTGTAAAAGAAAACTGTTGGTCCAATAACCATCTCATCACGGAAGCGACTCCGTGCCAGTTCTCCGCGGTGTACGGCCATGAAAAAGTGATATCAAAATAAAGAAACACCTCGTCGTTCGATATTGGTATCCAATAGCCTTGCTGCAGCCAGAGATAGGATTGGTAAAACAAGGCGCAGAGTCCAGCTACTGCGATGCCAAAACCGATATTTTCTATAAAATCAGACATGGTCCCAAGCCTTCAAAAAAGCGATACTAGTCGGTAAACCGTAACTCACTGCCTGTGTGTCAAACATGAGAACATCGTCACGCATACTTTGGGCACCATCCCCGCTATTGCCCCAAATGTAACTCCCTACGGCAACGAGGTGGAGGTGTCCGCAGCGTTGGCTGAGGAAGGTGCAGCGGCGCTCAGGTGCTGTTCGCCAATCGCCTGATGTTCGCCGACTGCACCCAACTGGACTGGAGCGCGCGGTTTCGAGTGGCAGAGGAGTTGGGCCACCAATGGTCTACGAGGTTTCTATGCAATTTTTTCCCGTATGCGAACAGCCATGAGTCGTTTAAGCGGCGTCTTCCAGAACCTCCGCGAAAAATCCGGCGACGAGCCCTGCGGCGGCCACAGCAACCATCAGCGGAATGCTCAGGATCCAACGACCAACCGCCGCGAGGCCATGCCAATCGGCTGGGTCGTTGGCGCCTGGGTAGCTGTAGCCAAAGTACGCCAGCCCGTCTCCGAGTGTCGGCATAGGGAAATAGCCTGAACGCATCCAGATGTAGAACTTGCCTGCGACAAGCGCGAGAAAAATGCCTGCGCCAGCCCAGTACACCGCGTTTGAAAACATTGTATTTGGGGCCTCTCCATCAACTGGATCCATCGCCTTCCGAGCGCTCAAGATTTTGCCGCTAGCGTTTTCTTCGCGACGACTTTTCAGCCCGGCTTTTCAACTCGGATTTGAGATACTCCTCAACAACTACTGTTGTAACAGCAGCGCCGACGCTGTCTTTGCCCCCGAAAAGAAACCTCACCAACGGGTAGAGACCCAGGCACGGAGCGATCGTCATTACAAGCAACCCGCCAAACATGATTGCCTCGGATATCAAATAGACTCCGAGAGCGAGAGTAAGGGCAGCTGAGAAGTAGAATACCGAAGATCGAACTCGAGTTACGCAGTTGCCGGAAATGGAAAGGACCGTCTCATAAGGCCACGGCGTATACTTATCATTTGACAATGAATTCGCGCCGGCTGCACCAGCAAAGGGATCTTCGGGTTTCAGATTAGTAGCAGCCTTCTCCCTAGCATCGGCCAATCGATCCCTGATTCGCCGATGAACGTCACTTACCGCCGCGCGGCGCGCGGCATAGTCCTCCGCATTTGATGTCTCCCAATTGGCGTCCTTTAACTGCGAGTTGGCGCCAACGTCGAGGAGTCGCTCGACCTCCTGCAGATCGCCTTTCATGGCGGCCCTCATGAGTGGCGTATGTCCATTTTCGTCGTAAGCATTCGGGTCCATGCGCTTGCCCGTCGCCTGAGATCGTGGTGCCCTCAACATCCTGCTTCTGGAGCCATGCGAACTGCACTGGCTTGCAGCGCACATTTTCCCATTCCCTGCCGAACTGAGACTACCGCGTCGGCACCCTGTATGCCATGGATGCAAGCGCGCTGGCCAAGTTGCCGATGGAAACCCTGGCGTCTCGCCTTATCGAGGTCAATAAGGCCTGCATCATCTGGCCGCCGGCGCGCGAGAGCAATACAGGTGTTCCATTGCACGCCTTGGTGGTGGGTTATCTTTTAAGGCTCTTCAGCCGCGGTAGCTGCAGTCGTTCTCAAATCCGGAATGCAGCAGGCTGCGGAGATCGTCACCCGTGTAAGTCTTCGTGGAGTCATCCATCAGCGTGACCTGCACTTCGTCCAGCTCGAAACAAACGATGGAGTTGTTGTAGAGCGCTCTGTCCCATGTCTGCCATCGTTCTCTGGCATCGGGATGAACTGGCCCAGTTAGGCGAAGGAGCGCGTAGTCTCGACGACTTAATTCGTCTCTGACCTGATCACCCACCGCGTTGTAGGGAGATACGGCGAAGCGAATGTATTTGAGCTCTGGGCCAGTTGCCGGACTTCGAAACCCGACGCGAATGCCTACCCCACCAGCGGTGTCAGGGCCTTTCGGCACAATACCGGTGACAACTAACTCATCGTCCCGATGATTCGAGAATTCGTCGATCTCTGGTGGAAGATCTGTTGCAACATGGGGACTCGCAAATCCATCTCGCCTGGTGGGCAAGTAGGCAGGCTTTCCATCGATTTCAACCTGCCACCACTGCCAATTGCCGGCGTCCGAAACCCCGAAGACCTGTATCGCTTTCGGTTCATGGCGACTCGCACGGATGCGGGGCAACGCAGGAGAGGACAGCGTTGGCCGAAGGTGTGGGTTCTCAGAGCTGATAAGCACGATGTATTCGTTGCCGTCATCTGGGACAGTTTCGTTAGGGAAGCTCTCGCGTTCGACGCTCGTTGGAGTAGCGGTTGCAGTGGCTGCCGCGCGGTCCTCGGTGGGGGACGTTGCGAGGCATCCCGAGAGGAATACCATTGCTGCGATCAGGAGAGCCAGCGTGACTCTCCGACCACGTAGGCCGTCATCCTTTAATTCGAAGACAGGCACAGTTCTGATTCCTGCGCACGCGACGATGTTATCGTCGCGGCGGTTCCAGGCGTGGTCCCGAGGCAAGCCTCTTCCATTCAGCGGAGGGCTCCATGCGGTGCTGCAGCTCCCACTCTCCGTAGTAGCACCAATCGTCGTGATTAAGGTCATGCCGTACGGCTCCGTCATGCAGGGCGATAAGACGGTTGTTGTTCTGAGCGAGAACGGGATCCCGCCACGAAAGAAACACTCCGTCCGGATGGAAAACCAACATTCCTCTGGGGACGACTAGCCAGGAATCTGCCGCCATCAAGCTGTCGGGTGAAGTTAAGGCGAATCGTGTTTCACCCCCCAGTGCCGCCCACGTGTCGTTCAGGTTTTCCGCTCTGCGAGTGACGAACTGATTATCCAGTGATACTGCTCTTCTCCAATCGGCTTGATGCTCCCGCGGGTCAGTCCACGGAAGAAGCAGAGTATAGGTGAGCGCTCGCTGCTCCCCGTCGCGCGCTCCAGGGAAGAGCCCGAAGTAAACTTCGCCGTGCGTCGTGTCGGTGAGCCGAACGGCCCGTGTAAAGGGTGAGGTTTGGTGTAGCGGCATCCAATATTCTCCAACTTTTCCCATTCCCTACCGAAATGAGACTACCGCGTCGGCACGCTGTATGCCATGGATGCAAGCGCGCTGGCCAAGTTGCCGATGGAAACCCTGGAGTCTCGCCTGACCGAGGCTCATGAGGCGCTGCACCGCCTCGCGGTGGGTGACCGCGAGGTGCAGGTGTCGTGGCGCGACGGGCGCCGCAGCCAGTGGTCGGAGATCACGCCCGAGTATCTCAACCGCTACATCGCGGCGCTGGACAGCGCCATCACCGCCAAGCGCACCAGGCGCCCGGCCCGCGCGCCGGTTTACCTGGAGTTCTGACCATGGACGGGCTCACGTACAAACGCGGCAAGCCGGTGGTTCGCATGCAGGGCGGCGAGCTGGTGCCGGTTGAGGCTACGTCCCACGTGGCTGCCGATCGCAGCGACCGCACCATGGCGAGCTGGGATCCACCCGCGCTCTCCGCCGACGCGGATCTGCTCCACGAGCTGGAGCCCATGGTCTCGCGTTCGCGGGACTTGCACCGCAACAACGGCATCGCCGCCGGCGGGCTGCAGACCTACAAAGACAACATCATCGGCCACACGCTCAAGCTGGCCAGCAAGCCGCACTACAAACTGTTGGGCTGGGAGAAGGAAGCAGCCGACGCCTGGGCGCGCGACACCGAGGCCGAGTTCGAGACCTGGGGCAAGACGCCGGAGTGTGATGCGGAAGGGCAGGAGAACCTGCTCGGCCTCACAATCATGGCGCTGAGCGACGGGATGGTAAATGGCGCAGCGCTAGCCATCCCAATGTGGATCCCCCGCCCCGGCGCGCGCTGGAACACGCGCATCATGATGGTGGAGGCGGATCGCCTCAGCACACCGCCCTGGTTGCGCCACCGCCCGGATATCCGCGGTGGTATTCAGCGCGACGCCTACGGCATGCCGACGTACTACTGGGTGCAGAAAGAGCACCCCGGCGACTACCTGGCCCTGGGCTACGGCCTGCGCAGTGCCGTGCAGGAGTGGGAGCGCATTCCCGCATTCACGCCTACTGGGCTGCCGCGCGTCATTCACCTGCACGACAAGGGCCGCACCGGCGCCAGCCGTGGCAAGCCCATTGTGTCGTCGGTGATGCGTGAGTTCCGCATGGCCGGCAAGTACCAGACCACGGAGCTGCAGGCGGCGGTGGCCAACAGCCTAATCGCCGCGTTCATCGAGGCCGATATGGGCACCGACGGTGTGGCCGAGCTGCTTGGCGGCCAGCACCGTACGATGGCAGGCGCCAGCGGTGCCTGGCGCGAGGCCATCAGCGAGTACCGTGCGCCGCTGAAAGGTGGTGCGGTGATTCCGCTGCCGCCGGGCGCGAAGCTCTCGCCGTACACGCCCAACCGGCCTGGCGCGGGATTCGGCGCGTTCATGGAGTCCTCACTGCGGCACATCGCAGCCGGCATGAACATGCCCTACGAATTGCTGATGAAGGACTTCAGCAAGACCAACTACAGCAGTGCTCGCGCGGCGCTCCTAGAGGCCTGGCGCTTTTTCCTCGGCCGTCGCCGCTGGATCAAGGACCACTGGCTGAACCCGCTCTACACGATCTGGATGGATGAAGCCGTCGCGCGGGATCGATTGTCCGCTCCTGATTTCCTTGAAAACCGCTACGCGTACACCCGCTGCAACTGGGTGTTTGCCGGACGCGGCTGGGTCGACCCGGTGAAAGAGGCCAACGCCGCGAAGATCCGGATGGGGGCTGATCTCTCAACGCTCGAAATCGAGTGCGCCGAGCAGGGCCTGGACTGGGAAGAGGTCATCGAACAACGGGCTCTGGAGCGCAAGCGCATGCGTGAAGCAGGGCTGCTCGAAGAGGCCGAGCGCGACACCAGCGCCATGGATACACCCAGCGATGACGAGCGCCCGGGGCAACCGCAGGAGCAATCCGCATGACGCGTTACCCGCACATCGCCTCTCGGCTTTTCAACGTGCCGCTGATGGTGCACCCCGCCAAGCTGGACGACATCATCGCCGGCCTGGCGCCGCGCCTGGGGCTGTCGACAACGGACGTGCTGCGGGGTGACCTCTACGACACCCTGCCGAGCGAGAAGCGCGAGCCGGGCTACCGCGTGCATGACGGCATCGCGGTGATCGACGTGTTCGGTGCGCTCACCCATCGCGGCCGCATGGAAGCCGACTCCACCTACCTCATGGGTTACGGCGACGTGCAGCGCCGCATTGACCACGCCCTGGCGGATGCCGGCGTGCGCGGCATGGTGCTCAACATCGACAGTCCCGGCGGCGAAGTGGAGGGCGCGTTTCAGCTTGCGCACGCCGTGCGCCGGGCCAACGCCATCAAGCCCACCTGGGCCGTGGCCGAAGGCGCAGCCGCCTCGGCCGCCTACCTGCTCGGCGGCGCCGCCGGCCGGGTGATTGCAACAGAAACCTCGATGGTCGGTTCCATTGGCGTTGTGATGCGCCATGCCGATTTTTCCGTGGCGCTGGAGAAGGAAGGCATTGCCATCACGCCCATCTACGCCGGCAGCCACAAGGTGGACGGCAACCCCTGGGAGCCGCTGCCCGAGACGGTGCAGGCCAAGCTGCAGGCCGACGTTAACGCGCTGTATTCGCGCTTTGTCGATGTGGTGGCGGCCTATCGCGACAAGGATCCGGACAAGATTCGAGCCACCGAGGCGCAGACCTACCTCGCCGCCGATGCCCTGGACCAGGGCCTGATTGATTCCATCGGCACGCTGCACCAGGCGGTGGAAGAACTGCAGCAAGAGACCCGATCCGGGGGCCGCGGCTCCCTGCAAGCAACTGCCAGCGGAGGTAACACCATGGCAAAAGAGAACGAGCCGCTGTTCACCAAAGCGGAAGTCGACAAGGCCCGCGCCGAGGGCGAGGCGGAAGCCGAGGCGAAGCACGCCGAGGCGCTGGCATCGGCCAAGGCCGAGGGCCGCGATGAAGAGCGCGCCCGCGTCACGGCCATCTTCAACCACGAGCACGCGCAGGGCCGCACGGGGCTTGCCATCAAGGCCATCACCACCGGCTTGAGCGTTGAGCAGGCCGGCGAGTTGCTCGGCGCTGCGCCGCAGGAACGGGCCGCCCACATGTCGAGCCTGCAGGCCGTCGGCAACCCCGACATCCGCCCGGACGCCCAGGACGACGCGGAGCCCGAAAGCCCGCATCGCGTGGCGGCCTCCTGGGATCACGCTTTCGGTCGGGCATGAGCCGGCTCACCAGACGTAGGAGAACGCAGCAATGACCGTACTGACGGAAGGCAAGCACCGGGCGGAGTTCATCGCCAGCGAGGCGAATGGAACCCGCAGCCGGGACGTCGTGACCCTGGCCGAGGGCCAGAATCTTGGCCCGGGCACCGTGCTCGGCCGCATCACCGCAAGCGGCCTGTTCACGCAGCTCGACCCGGAGGCCGAGACCGGCGCCGAGGTTGCCAGCGCCATTCTCTATGACCACGTGGACGCCAGCGACGCTGACACCTCAGCGACGGTCATCGCCCGGGATGCCGAGGTGGCCGATCACAGCCTGGTCTGGCCGGAGGGCATCAGCGCCGGCGACAAGGCCGATGCCATCGCCGCCCTGGCTGACACCTACGCCAACGGCTTCGGCCGCATCATCGTTCTCGACTAGGAGGCCTGACATGGCAACTCTGGACGTCTTCAAGCAGCGGGCCTTCCACATGGTGGAGCTGACGGCCGCGCTCAACAAACAGCCGTACCTGCCGCAGCTTCTCGGCAGCCTAAACCTCTTCGAGACCCGGCCGGTGCGCACCACCACCGTGGCCATCGAGCAGAAAAACGGCAACCTCAACATCATCGCCACCTCGCCGCGCGGCGCACCCCTGCAGCGTAACGAGCAGGAGAAGCGGGATATCCGCGACTTCCGTACTGTGCGCATCGCCCAGGGCGACCGCATCACGGCGGACGAGATCCAGGACATCCGCGCCTTCGGCTCGGAAACCGAGATGATGCAGGTGCAGCAGGAGGTGGCCGATCGCCTGCGCCAGCTGCGCCGCAATGTCGAGATCACCCACGAGCGCATGCGCCTTGGCGCCATCAAGGGCCAGGTGCTGGACAAGGACGACACCGTCATCAAGAACTGGTTTACGGAGTGGGGCGTCTCCCAGCCGGCAGAGGTGGACTTCGCCCTGGGCACGGAAGGAACCGATGTGCGCGGCAAGTGCAGCCAGATCGTCCGCGCCATGGCCAAGGCTGCTCAGGGCCTGTGGACACCGGCCACGGAAGTGCACGCCGTGGTGGGCCATGAGTTCTACGATGCCCTGTCGAACCACCCCCGTGTGCGGGAGACCTTCCTCAACTGGTCTGCTGCGGCAGACCTGCGCGAGGGTGCGGCGTTCAGCGCCTTCCCGTTCGGCGGCATCATGTGGCACGACTACCGCGGCAGCGACGACGGCAGCAAGGTAGCCGTAGCCGCTGACAAGGCGCACTTCTTCCCGGTGAACGCGCCGGGGGCCTTCCAGGTGGCCTTGAGCCCTGCGGAAACCTTCGACTTCGCGAACACGCGGGGCCAGGAGGTCTACGCCATGGTCATCCCCGACGAGAAGCGCAACGCCTTCGTTGACGTGGAGGTGTACAGCTACCCGCTGCACATCTGCACGCGGCCGAAGATGCTGCAGCGCGCCGGCGCGTAGGCCCCATGCAAGCCGCCCTCGACCGCACCAATCGCGCAACGCTCCGCCGCTTCGGCGTGCCGGTCACCGTGTACACCACGGCCGGCACGCTGGAGCTGCTGGGCATTGTCGATGACAGTGCCGAGGGCGGCACGCTGCAGCGGGGCGTGCCGGTGAAGCGCGGCAGCGTCAGCGTGTGGTTCGCCGCGGATCACCTGCCCGAGGGCGAGCTGCCGCGTGGCACGCGGCTGCTGGTGGAGGGCAAAACGCGGGAGGTGACCGGCCCGCCGGAGACTGACGGCGGCATGGTCGGCCATCCGGTGCGGGAGGTGCGCGAGTGATCCGCATTGCCATCACCGGTGCGCGCCAGGCGCAGCGCTCTGCCGAGAGGGCAGGGCGTGAATATGCGTCGGCCCAGGTGCGCACCCTGCGCAAGACCACCGACTGGGCGCGCTCGCAGATCCAGCGCGGCCTGGCGCGGGAGCATCGCATCCCGGTGAAGGCGCTCACCCGCGGCGGCCGGGGCAACCGTGGCCGCGTGCGCACCAGCATCCGCCGCGAGGACAACAGCGCCTACCTTTGGTTTGGCGTGCGCCCGGTGGCGCTTCGCTACGTCGGCAAGCTCTCGCAAAACCGTGTGGGCGTGAAGGCGGGCCGGCAGGCGCGCCGCGCCGGTGCCTTTATCGCCACCATGGGCAGCGGCTACACCAGCGCGTTCAGCCGCAAGGCCGGCGCGCAGCCCATTGCCCCTGGCGCCCGCAAGCCCGGCGGCGGCATCAACGCCACCGACCAGTACACCACGCTGCCGATCGCCGAGGAGACGGTGGCGCTGGAGCGCGCCGACGACGTGGGCGCAGACGTGCAGGCCCGTGTGCCTGAGCGCTACCGGGAACTGGCCAGGCAGGAGCTACGGTTTGCGAACACACGAATTGCCCGACGGTGAAGCGGGCCGACATAACGCAGAGCGCCATGGGCAGACAGACGACCGGCACAAAGGCGACGGGATGCAGCCAGTGGACAAATTCACAGCATTCGTCCTGAAGGTCTCCGGCACGCTCACTGCCATCGGCATTCTCTCGACGGCGGGGCTGATCTACAGCATCGGCCAGCAACTCGCCGTGCTGCAGGACCAGATGGCCCGACTCGACCAGCGCACCGCCGGGCTGTACACCGAGCGCCGTGCCGAGCGCGAATTCGGCGACGTGCGCCGTGAGCTGGAGCGCCTTGGCATGCGCATTGACGAGAACTCGCGGCGGCTCGACACGTTCAGCAACCGCATGCGCGAGCTGGAAAATGAATAGCCCGGACGCCTTTGCGGCCGTGGCGCCGGTGGTTGAGCGGCTGAAGGCCCGCTTCAGCAACACGGTGACGGTGGACTGGGCCAGCGAGGTGAGCGCGCTGGGTGACATCCGCCCCCTGTGCCCGGCGGCGTTCGTGCAGGCCGGTGGACTGCAGCCCCGCGACCGTCTGGCTGATGCCGCCCTGGTGCACGGCCTGCAGGAGGTGATCGTCACCGTCTGCATCGAGCGGCGCGACGAGGCGCCTATCGAGCAGCAGGCGCAGAGCGTGATGGCCGAGGTGTTCGCGGCGCTGAACGGCTGGCGACACCCCGCAAGCACGGGCCGCCCGCTGCGCTGGGTCGAGGCCCTGGAGCCCTATTTCGAGGCGGGATACGGCGAGTTCCCGCAGGTTTTCGCGTACCCCGTGACAGTCGGAGGCAGCACATGAGCAAGCAGAATCAGGCACTGGTCGAGGTGACCCTCAAGAAGGCTGGCCACAGCCACAAGGGCAAGCCCGTGGCCGAGGGCGGCAAGATCAAGGTGAGCCCCGCGCAGCGGGACTGGATGGCAAAGCGCGACCTCATCGTGGGTGCCGCGCCCAAGGCGGAGGGCTAAGCAATGCCGCAGAAAGTATTCCATTACCTGGGTAGTGGCCGGGTGTACGTGGGCCGCCGGCGCGTGGGCGTGGTGAGCGACCTGCAGCTGCAGGTTGAGGAGAACACCATCGACCTGATCGACAGCGAAAACCCGGGCGGCGGCACGGCCAACAGCGTGTCGCGGGTGACCGCGGTGAACATGACCATGTCGCTGCGCGACTTTCGCCCCGAGAACCTGGCGCTAGCCCTGCGCGGGCGCGTCCGCAACGTGGCGGCCGGCACCGTCACGGGTGAGGAGCACAGCGTGGTGGTCGACCGCCTCGTGCGCTTTGAACACATTGACGCCACCGAAGTGGAAGTGACCGACGGCGACACCACCACCTATGTGGCCGGCACCGACTACGAACTGACCGCTTCCGGCTTGATTCCGCTGTCCGGTGGGGCCTTCGCCAACGCCACCGAAGAAGAGCCGATGGCGATCGAGGTGGACTACGAATTCGGTGCCGAGGCCATCGCCGAGGCCCTGGTGGAAGCTGGCCAGGAGTTCGAGGTGGTGTTCGATGGCGTGAACGAGGCCGACAGCGGCGCACCCATGGTGGTGGATGTCTACCGCTTCCGCCCCAGCCCGGCCGAGGCGCTGGCGCTGATCAGCGCCGATGACTTTGCCGCGCTTGAGGTCAGCGGTCGCGTGCTGGTGGACACCAGCAAGGGCGCAGGGCTGAGCGGCTACTTCCGCGCCGTGCAGAAGGCCGCCTGATGGCAAGCCCCATCGACGGCCGCGTGGAGCTCGTGAACGGCGAGTACTGGGACGTATCGCCGTTCACCCTGCAGCAGAGCATGCGCCTGCAACGCGACCCCGACGCGAAGGCATTTATTGCCAGCGTGGCAGAGCGCGCGCCGCACTTCCTGCAGCTGCGCCAGTGGGTGGGCTCGCAAAGCGAAGCGCTGCGGGGCGAGGCGGTGGAGGCCCTGTGCAACGCCATGGAGGGGCACGACCGCTGCCTGCTGGCGCTCACCGCCCTGGCCACGGGCCGGTCGGTGCAGGCCATTCAGGCCCTGGGCGAGGTGGACCAGGCCGTGCTGGTGCTCGGCATGATCGTGGAGAACGAGAGTTTTTTTGGCCGCCGGCTGGCGAGCCACATGGAGGAGACGGCCAGCTGGAAGACCTCCTCCTCGAACTCGCTGGCCGAGGCATCCGCGGCGAAGCACTGAGCCTGGGGCAGCTCACCGCCTACGCCGGCGCGCTGCGCCGCGTGAAGGCCCGGGAGCAGGCCGAGCGCATTACCGCCGCCACGATAGGCGCCCGGGGCAAGAACCCGAGCGAAGCGATTAACCGCCTGTTAAGGGACGCCCGTGTCGACAATCGCTGACGCCATCCGCTTCACGCTGAGCGCCGACACCCGGCAGCTTGAGCGCGGCTTCAACCGCGCGGGCCGCACGGTGACCACGCGCAGCCAGGAGATGGATCGCTCGCTGCAGCAGGTGCAGCGCACGGCGCGGCGGCTCACCGGCATTATCGCCGGCCTGGCTGGTGCAGCCGGCCTGCAGGCGCTGATTCGCCAGAGCATCAACGCGGCGGATGAGATCGGCAAGCTCGGCCAGCGCACCGGCGAGACGGCAGAGTTTCTCAGCACCCTGGCCTTCGCCGCCGAGCAGAATGATGCCAGCCTGCGCGGTGTTTCCACAGGCCTGCGCAATCTCGCCAGCCAGCTCGACGCCGCCGCCCAGGGCGGCACCGCGCAGCTTGAGCTTTTCCGACGGCTGGGCGTCGAGGCCACCAACACGGATGGCAGCGTGCGCGGCGTCGGCGAAACGCTGTTCGACGTGGCCGATGCCTTCCAGCAACTGGAGAGCCCCACCCAGCGGGCCGCCCTGGCGCAGGAGCTATTCGGGCGCAGCGGCGAGGAACTGATTCCCCTGCTGCTGCAGGGCTCCGAAGGCATCCAGCAGCTGCAGGCCGATGCCGCCCGCTACGGCCGGGAGATCAGCGGCCGCCTTGCCCAGCGCGCGGAGCGCTTCAACGACCAGCTCAACATCCTGCGCAGCCGCGCCCAGGGTGCCGGGCTGACGCTGGCGGATGCGGTGTTGCCGGTGCTGATCGCCGTCACCGAAGAATTCGACAACGCTGCGGAGAACGGCACCGGCTTCCAGACGGCCATCGATGGCTTGTCGTTGGGCCTTCGCACCCTGGTGCTGGGTGCGCGGGGTGCGATCTTCGGCCTGGAGGTGCTGGGTTCCACTATTGCTGCCGTGGCGGCAGCGGCGACGGAGCTGGCGCAGGGCAACTTCGGCAGCGCCCGGGACATTCTCTGGTTCGAGCTGGATCGCGATGTGGCCGAGCGGTTCGACAACTTTCAGGACTTCTATGATCGCCTGTTCCGCGCCGAGGAGGACCTGGCCGACGAGATCAAGGGCCGGCAGCGATTGCGCGACGCGGAGACCACCCTGCAGGCGGCCGCCACCGATGCCGCTGAGGAGCAGGAAGCCCAGGAGCGGCGCATCACCGATGCCATTCGCGATCGCGGCCGCGAGCTCGATGAGGCCAAGCGCCGCGCCGAGGATGCCCGCCGCGAAACGGAGGAGCTGGAAAAACTGTTCGCCGGCCTGCGCGGCGAGGCCGAGCGCGAAGGCCGGCCCGAAACGGTGCTGGACGTGCAGCGCCTGCGCGCCGAAGCGGACCGCCAGCTGCGCGATGGGGACCTGGACGGCGCCATCGAGAGCGCCCGCGAGGCGGCGCGCATCATCGAGGCCCTGCAGCGTGATGACGAGCTTGAGAACGCCGGTGCCGCCACGGTGCGAGAGATCGAGCGCATTGCGCTGGAAGCGGCCCGCGCCCGTGAAGCCGCTGCACAGGATGAAGTGCAGACCATCGAGCAGCAGATCGAGGCCCTGCAGGGCCAGCTGGACGGGCTGAAGGGCACCATCACCCTGGATGACGACGAGCTGGCCCGCGAGGCCCAGCGCGCCCGCGACTTCCTGGAGCAGCTGTTCCTGCGAAACCCGCTGCAGATCCCGGTGATTGCGACGGGCGAGGGCGGTGACGGCGCCGGCCTGCCCGTGCGCCACAGCGGCGGCGTGCTGCCCGGCAGTGGGGAGAGCGTGTTCGTGGGCCTGGGCGGCGAGGGTGTGGTTAACCGGCAGGTGATGTCCGCCATCGGCGAAAGCGGGCTGAACGACCTCAACCGCATGCGCCTGCCCGAGGGGCTGGCCGGCCAGCAGGGCGGTGGGCGTGCCGTACACCTGCACATGGGTGGTCGTGATTATCCCATGACTGCGGAGGCCGACGTTGCAGACCAGGTAGAGCGGTTTATTCGCCGTGAAGCGCTTAAACGTGGAGGCCCGCGATGATCCCCCTGGTCGTCGGCTCTGTGATCATCCCGCAGGACGGGCAGGTGGCCCTGGAGCAGCGCTACGTGCCGGTGTTCGGCGGATCCCGGGTGCGCCTCAGCGACGGGTCGCTGGAGCAGTACACCCGCTGGCGGCGGCTACGCACGGAGATTACCGGGCGCGGCTGGGTGCCGCTGGGGCTGGACCTGCTGGACTATGACGACACGGTGCTCATTGATTGCGTCGCGCCCCGCAGCACCATTACCACGGCCACATCGGTGACGCTGCCTGGCGTGCGTCGGCCCGATGCCGACGTGGTTGCCCACGCCCGCCTGGGGCAGCAGGACTGGGTGCGGACGGACGTCAGCGTGAGCGGTGAGACCGCCACCATCATGGCCGTGACCGACGCACTGCAGTACCAGGTGCGCTGGTACCCGCGGCTGACCTGCTGGCTGGCTCCGCCGGATGAGGGGCTGGATGTGCCCGGCGCGGACTGGGACTGGCGGCTGGTCGGGGAGGAGGCGTAGGTGCGCTGGAACGGCCGGGTGATTGTCGATGGCACCGACCTCACCGCGAGGGTGACCGGTCTCCTCACCATCCAACAGGAGGAATCTGCGGCGACGAGTGCCGATGTGCGGCTTGTGCCGACAGTGACGCCGATTGCGCTCAGTGAGTGGGTTGGCCTGCCGGTCACCATCGACTACCTGGACCTGGACGCCGCCGGCAACGAGGTGGACAGCTATCGGCTGTTCACCGGCGTGGTGGATGAGCCCGAATATGACCCGGTGACCCGGGAAGTGCTGCTCACCTGTTCGGACGACCGCCAGCAGCGCCTCGAAGCCCAGAGCCGCGAGGCCCTGGATGTGCTGATCGGTGGTTATTACAGCGACGACGTCACCGGCGAGATCACCACCAACCTGGAGTACGCGGAAACGCTGCTGCAAACGGTGCCCGCCGCGCTGGATATCCGCCCCGACACCAACGCCTTCACGCTCACGGACTGGGCCGCGAAGGCAACCCCCGATCACACCATCACGCGCGTGATCGACAGCACCATGCAGGTCACCGTGGCCAGCCGCCGCGAGCTGGTAAACAGCGTGCGCATCGAGCTGGACTACCGCTTCACCCGCTTTCGCGAGCGCGCCCATGAGTGGATCTGGGTCTGGAATGGGAGCGGCGATTTCTGCAATTGGTTCGACGACACGACCGAGCTGCCGAACCTGCCGATGGTCGAGCAGGCCAGCGCCGGCACGAACTGGGTGCGTACCGACCCGGTTACGTATACGGCCCTGCCGCCATCCGCCGCAGACCCCTGCAATACCGGCGCGAACTGGGTGAACCCCCAGGCATGGGACCCGCTGCTGCTCGAAGCCGAGTGGGTGGCCTACCAGTGGGGCACCCAGGTAGCCACCGAGCGCTATGCGCTAACGGTGGAGAGCCCTACATCCATCGCCCAGGTCGGCGAGGTGCTCGACCGCGACCGGGCCGGCATCACCACTGAAGCCGATACGGACGACTGGCCCGACCGGATCCCCGAGCTTGGCGCGCCGGTGGTGGATGCCCTGGGCGACAACGTGTGGGACCAGGCCGACCGCGACGCCCTGGGCGACGCTGGGGAGGTGCTGCTGCGCCGTGCCCGCAATCGCGTGCTGGACAGCCACCGCCGCAACCTGGTGCGTTTTTCGGTGCCGTTGCTGCCCACCGTAGACCTGCCGGATACCGTGGCCGTGGACGCCGAAGGCGTGGTGGCCCGTGGCAAAGTCTGGCGGCTGGTGCACACCATGGATTTCAGCGAAGACGGCCAGGTGCCGCAGACGCAGATCACTCTCGCGGTGTCGCGGGCCGGTGGCGACGGCGTAACCGAGCCCGCGTGGGAGCTGCCGACGCCGCCCGATACGCAAGCCCCTGGAGACCCGCCGGACGCGTTGACCCTGCTGCCCACGCAGCTCGGTGGCAAGGCCAGCTCCCCGCCGTATGACGAAGACCAGGCTGGCTTCGCCGGTAACTATTCGGTGATCGAGTTGGGCACCGAGACTTACCCCCGGCGCTTCACGGTGGCGAGCCCGGAGGTGGACGCCGGCGCCCGCGACCCCGTCGAAGCAGAGGCGACAGCGATCTATTCCGTCGCCGTGCCCCATGAGCCGCTGGAGCTGACGCTATGAGCAGTGGTAGCGATCGCTCAATTCTGCGCGACCTGCGCACCTTGCTGCCCGGCACGAAGCCGCCGCGACTGGGGCCATCAGCGCCGCGCGGGCCGCTGCCATCCCAGAGCCGTGAGGCCCTGCCGGAGGAACGCCCGGCGCTTTCCCCTAGTGGCGGCGGTGACGGTATTGCCAGCCCGCTCACGGAGACGGACATTGCGCTGCGGCAATTCCATGACACTGCCGTTTTCACCAGTGCCGACGGCGTGTTCACCATTGAAGTGCAGGCGATCAAGCGCATCGTGATGGAAGACGCCAACAGCCAGGAGGTGGTGTTCGAGTATGCCGACCCCGATCCCGGCGACCCTGAATGATCTCTTCGACCGCGTGGTCACCGCCGGCGTGCCCCTGCACGGCCTGGTGCGCAACGGTACGCTGACGCTCCCCAACGACGATACCCGCAGCTGGCCCCAGGGCACCGCCGTGCAGGAGGGCGACACCCTGCTGTTTCGCGGGCGCAACAGCTACACGCCCGAGCGGGACACCGAGGCCCAGGCACGTGACGCGGCCAACGGCTGGACGTGGCCGGATGCCGCGATCATCGGTGGCCATGGGCGCTACCTGCACGGGCAGGCCCTGGGTGAGCACTGCTGGCTGTACAGTGACCCGGCTGGGCGCAGCTGGAAGGTCGACCCGCAGCTAAGCATTAGCTACAACCATCTCGACCCGCTCACGATCACCCTGGCGGTCACCGCCTTTGGACAGTTCCAGCGCGAGCCCGACACCACGGAGTACACCGAGGAACTCACGCTCTCAGATTGGGGGCAGGCCGAGCCAGTCATCAGCGCGGCGAACTTTCCGCAGATTCGCCTGGAGGCGATCACGCAGCACGGTGACCGGGCGGCCATGGCGGCCTATGTGAGCGTGGGCGGGAACGAGGCCTACAATCACGGCGACAGCTTCGATGATAGCCAGATCCTGCATGCGTATGTGGGCGTGCTGGAGATCACCCTCATGGGCACCCCGGGTGTCGATCTTGCGGCGACGATGGCGGTAGTTGTGGACCGCGACACCGCACTGGGCGTGTTTAGCCAGCAGCAGACCAGTACGGCCACCTCACCCTGGTATTTCTGGGAAGCGGAAAGCGTCCAAACTGAGGGCGAGCCCCCTGAGTGCGACGGCTTCGAGCGGCGTACGATCAGTGCCGTGGTCAGCGCCACAGACAGCTCCCCCTCAGGGTCGACGTCGCGGCAAGTGCTAAACAGCCACAGCGCGTTCGAGCTGCACGAAGACCGGCTGGTGGGCTGTTACTACGCGGCGGACGAAACGCTGCGGCTTTGGACCATGGACTGGCACTGCCAGCGCCAGCACACCGTCAACAACCCAACCGCGGTGGTGACCCCGCGCATCGTCCGCAGGGACCACACCGGCAACGTCTCATTCGGCGTCTGTGAGCTGGGCAGCGAAGTGGTGGAGCAGGAGGGGGAGTGCTATGTGCGTACCGACGCGACATTGGATGAGGACCTCACCGTGCGGCTCAAACGTGATGGCCTGGTGGTGCGGGAGGTCACGGCGGAGTGGCAGGGCAGCGCGACGCGCTACTGGAATGCGCCTCCGACCATCATCCCTCGGAGATCTGGGACGACGACGGAGTGGTCAGACGAGTACCAGTACACGCAGAGTGTCCCTGGCATGGACCCCGCCTCAAACCAGTCATTCAATAATTTCAACACCGGAGCTATTCTGCCACCGCTGAGCCCGGCGTTCTTCCCGAACCTGAACATCACGGGCAGCGACAACGCGAGTGACCGCTACACCGTGATCAGCCGCCGGTTCATCCTCGCGAACGATTTCTCCACCTACAACGTCCTCATGACCGTCAGCTACCTGAGCAACGCGCTGAAGACCATCAACGCTACCCAGTTCGACGATTTCAACATCCTCAACGTGGGCCGGATGTACGGCTGGGCGAGCCCGGAGGGAGCCGATCCCGCCGAGTTCAACGCGCCGCCGTTCGGTGGGCGATACCATGGATCGTGGAACCCGATCAGCAACCAGGTAGAGGTTTTCCAGACGGACGTGGTGACGTGGACGTAGCTGGAAGGGCTATCTGCGGTTGAGCCGCGCGGCCGCCTGTGCACGTTCGCGCCTCGATGGCGCTGCGGTTTCCAGATCGTTGGCGCGGTCGTGCTCCTGGAACTCTGCAGCCAGCTTGCGGCCACGCGGGGTGTTCAGCGGCACCAGGTTATCGCTGCCGCACTCCGGGCAGGTAGCCCGGTAGGTGCTCTGGCGCCAGATGCTGTAGATCAGCCCCGGGATGATGAACAGCAGCCAGAGGATGATCTCCACCCCCATGCTGCCGCGCGGCTTGCGTTTCGGGTTGGCGACCGTCGCGCAGTCCGCGCACACGCGCTGCCGGCCGTGCTTGCGGTTCTGGCTGGTCATGAGCCCGTAGGCGATGGCGGTGATGATGATGACGGAGAAGAGAAGAAGTCCGAATCCACCTTCCATGGCCCACCTCACTGTCTGTTCTTATGGAGTGCCCGCGCGCCGCATGCGGCTGACTTCCCTGCCGGTGCCTGGCCTTCCAGGTGCATCGCCTTCCTGGCGACGGCGGGCGCCATTTACGCTATCGCGAGTGGAATATTTGGTCAATTTCGGAAAAAAGGCTCACCTGGATTGGTGGTAATGCGGTGCTTTGTTCGGCTTCGGTTTCAGGGCAATCGACGATGCTCCAATACCACATGTAGTGGTAAAGCAGTGCGCAAACATCAAGCTGTAGCCCTCTGTCGAGTGTTGACTTGCATGCTTTCCGCTCTAATATGAGCAGCTGATACCCGCCGTGGAGACGGCTCTTTATGCCCATGCCTTACATAAAATTGAGCGAGGAGATGATTGCTGGCAAGGGGCCTGCAAGGGTCGGCACCCTTTCGGTGTCGCTTTTAAGGAGGGCTATCTATGAAAATAGAGGGCCAAATACACTGGAAGTTGAAAGTGGAGACCGGCGCAGACGTCCGACGAATATTTGCGATTGCAGTCGCGAAATTCGTCTTAGTGGTCGCCAGCACCGGCCTCCTTCCGTAGGCAGAGCCGTCACTGCGGCGGGTATCTCTTTTTATAACCGTTCGACCTTTCGAATGAGGCCTCTTCGAGCCTGTGACGATATGACTTATTGGCCACGGAAGCAACCCAATGGTGGTGGAGATTACTACTGTTGTACTGTCCCATAAGCACCAGAGTGGTCTATGACAGCGCAAGCTTTCCGGCGCTACTCTGCTGGCCTGTTTGGGACAGCGGAAGCGACTTAAAGGCTTATATTTTGGGGGCTTTTCAGAGGCAGTGTGCCCCGCTACGAACCAGGTGCTCGGGGGAGGGGAGTCCTGTCGGGCGCACCGACCCTTCATGCGGCACAGATATCTCTCAAGGCGCAAACATGGGCCCGATTTGCGGCCCGAACGCTGTCTAATTGGAAGGGAAGCGAACAAGGGAAACAATGCGTTGCAGAAGCCTTGAACTGAATGATGTATTAGACTTCTCTCGAAAAAATAACATATAAAACAGTGGTTTATTGTTATTTGTGGCGATAATGCTGCATCATGGGCGTGTGTTGCTGACCGGAGGCAGCCACGTCTATCGAACTCCTGGGCAGGCGAGGGCGTTGGGGCGCTATGCTAGTTTGACCCTGTAGCCCCTGCAAGCGAGCAAGTAATGAGCGATTCACCGTTGTATGCGCTGGCCGTCCGGGTCGGCCATTGTCTAAAGGCCACAGGCCGAACGCTTGCCACCGCCGAATCCTGCACCGGTGGCTGGATCAGCAAGCTGGTCACGGACAGGGCAGGCAGTTCCGATTGGTTCGACCGGGGCTTCGTGACCTATTCCAATGCCGCCAAGGTCGAGATGCTGGGTGTGCCGGCGGAGTTGATCCAACGCCATGGTGCGGTGAGCCGCGAAGTGGTGGAGGCCATGGCCAGTGGTGCCCTGGAGCGGAGTCAGGCATCGGTTTCGGTGGCAGTCAGCGGCGTTGCCGGGCCCGGTGGCGGCAGCGCCGGGAAGCCCGTGGGGCTGGTCTGGTTCGCCTGGCGGGTGGATGACGATGTGTCGTCCGAATCGCTGATACTCCCTGGCGATCGTGATGCTGTGCGACGGGACGCGGCCTGGCATGCGCTCGAGGGTGTCCTGGCGCGGCTCGTCGATGAGTGATCAGCGTCGATTGTTCTTCGGGCTGCGGCCTTCCGCCACCAGGCGCGGCGAGCTGGAGCACAGCGTGAATGACTGGCAATTGGGCGGCAGGCCGGTTGCCGCCGGCAACTACCACATCACGCTGGTTTTTCTCGGCAGCTGTGACGCCCCGTCCATGGAGCGGGCGAAGAAGGCGGCCGGCGCAGTGCACGCTCGTCCGCTGACGCTGGTGCTCTCCCGGGTCGAATACTGGCACCGGCCGCGCATTGCGGCGCTGGTGCCCCGTGTCGTGCCCCCAGCGCTGGAGCGCTTGCAGCGTGAACTGGCGCTGGCCCTGCGCACAGCGGATTTCGAGTTGGAGGATCGGGTCTACCGTCCGCACCTGACGCTTGCAAGAAAAGCGGTGCAGCGGGAGCCGTTTGACGTTGCCCCGCAACGCTTCCGCTTTGCCCGGTTCGGTCTGTTCGAGAGCCGCTCGGGGCTTGGTGGCGTGCGCTATATCGAACTGGACACCTGGTCGCTGAAAGGAGCGCCCGGGGGTGTGAGCGATATGGCCGATATGGAATAATGGCCGCTTGATTTTCCAGCGCTGACAATCGCAGAGGGGAAAGAATGGACGACAATCGCAAGAAGGCCCTGGGGGCCGCCCTGAGCCAGATCGAGAAGCAGTTCGGCAAGGGTGCGGTCATGCGCATGGGTGATGCCCGGGCCGTGCGTGACGTGGATGCCATCTCCACCGGGTCGCTGACCCTGGACATGGCACTGGGCATCGGAGGCCTGCCCCGTGGACGTGTCGTGGAAATCTACGGCCCGGAATCGTCGGGCAAGACCACGCTGACCCTGCAGGTCATCGCCGAAGCGCAGAAGGCCGGCGGCACCGCCGCCTTCGTCGACGCCGAGCATGCCCTGGACCCGGGTTATGCCGAGAAGCTGGGCGTCAATGTTGACGAACTGCTGGTGTCGCAGCCGGATACCGGCGAGCAGGCGCTGGAGATCGCCGACATGCTGGTGCGCTCCGGCGCCGTTGATGTGGTGGTGGTCGACTCCGTGGCCGCGTTGACGCCGAAAGCGGAGATCGAGGGTGAGATGGGTGACTCCCACGTGGGCCTGCAGGCGCGGCTCATGTCCCAGGCGCTGCGCAAGCTCACCGCCAACATCAAGCGTACCGGTACCCTGGTGGTCTTCATCAACCAGATCCGCATGAAGATCGGCGTGATGTTCGGCAGCCCGGAAACCACCACCGGCGGTAACGCTCTCAAGTTCTATTCTTCGGTACGCCTTGATATTCGCCGCATCGGTGCCATCAAGAAGGGTGACGAGGTGGTGGGTAACGAAACCCGCGTCAAGGTGGTGAAGAACAAGATGGCGCCGCCGTTCAAGCAGGCCGAGTTCGAGATCATCTATGGCGAAGGCATTTCCCGCGAGGGAGAGCTGATCGAGCTTGGCGTGAAGCACAGCCTGGTGGACAAGGCCGGCGCCTGGTACAGCTACAACGGTGATCGCATTGGCCAGGGCAAGGACAACGTTCGCCAGTTTCTGAAGGACAATCCGGACACCGCTGCCACGATCGAGGCGAAGTTGCGGGAGATCCTGCTACCCAAGCCGCCGGAGCGTTCCGAGGAGGCCTCCCAGGCTGAAGCCTGAGGGCGGTGACTGACGAATCGGAAGCCGTCGACCAGGCGGTGGAGGCTGGCGTCAGGCTGTTGGCCCGGCGCGAGCATGCATCGTCGGAGTTGCGCCTCAAGCTCATGCAGCGAGGTTACGCCGACGATGTGATCCGGCAGGCGCTGGCTCAGCTTATCGATCGTGACTACCTCAGCGATCAGCGCTTCGTGGAAGTGTTTCTTCGCCATCGCTGCGAGCAGGGCTATGGCCCGATCAGACTGGTCGCGGACATGCAGGCCCGGGGTGTGGACGATGCCATCTACCGTCCGTTTCTCGACGCCCTGGAGGTGGATTGGATCGCCCTGGCCCGCGACCAGAAGCGGCGGCGATTCGGCCCCGGCAAACCGCCCAACCGCAAGGAGTGGGCGCGGCAGGGCCGATTCCTGGCCGGGCGGGGTTTTACCGCCGAACAGGTATACACGGTCCTCGGCGAAGAGGACGATCTGTCAGACTGATGTACACCCTGACGCCGGTGGCACAGTGCCGGCAAGCGACCAACGGAATTCAGATTGCCATGACCAGCAGCGCCGAACTTCGCAGCAAGTTTCTGGAATACTTCCGCAGCAAGGGCCATACCGTGGTCCCCAGTGCCCCGCTGGTGCCCGGCAACGATCCCACATTGCTGTTCACCAATGCGGGCATGGTGCCGTTCAAGGATGTCTTCCTCGGGCAGGAGCATCGCGACTATGTGCGCGCCACCAGCTCCCAGCGCTGTGTTCGCGCCGGTGGCAAGCACAATGATCTGGAAAACGTCGGCTACACCGCGCGGCACCACACCTTCTTCGAGATGCTCGGTAATTTCAGCTTTGGCGACTACTTCAAGCGCGAGGCGATCCAGTATGCCTGGGAGTTCCTCACCGAGGTGATCGGACTGCCGCCGGAGCGTCTCTGGGTCACGGTGTTCGAAGAGGATGACGAGGCTGCCGAAATCTGGCTGAAAGAGATCGGTGTGCCCGCCGATCGTCTTTCCCGCATCGGTGCCAAGGACAACTTCTGGGCCATGGGCGATACCGGGCCCTGCGGCCCCTGCTCGGAAGTGTTCTACGACCACGGGCCCGAGGTGGCTGGCGGCCCGCCCGGTACGCCGGAGGAAGACGGTGACCGCTACATCGAGATCTGGAATCTCGTGTTCATGCAGTTTGACCGCTCCGCCGACGGCACCCTGACCCCGCTGCCCAAGCCGAGCATTGATACCGGTATGGGGCTCGAGCGGCTCGCCGCCATCCTCCAGGGCGTGCACAGCAATTTCGAGATCGACCTGTTCCGCAAGCTCATTGCCGCTGCGGGGGAGGCGACGGCTACCCGTGACCTCGAGCATGATTCCCTCAAGGTCATTGCCGACCATATTCGTGCCTGCGCCTTCCTGATCACCGACGGTGTCATGCCGTCCAACGAGGGGCGGGGCTACGTACTGCGCCGAATCATCCGTCGCGCGGTCCGTCATGGCTACAAGTTGGGCCAGCCGGAAGTCTTCTTCCATCGCCTGGTGGCGCCGCTGGTGCAGGAGATGGGCGAGGCCTACCCGGAGTTGGCGGAAGCCCAGGCCCAGGTAGAACGCACCCTGCGCCGTGAGGAAGAGCAGTTCCGGGAAACCCTGGATCTGGGGCTCGGTCTGTTGGAGGGCGTGCTGGACGAGCTCGCCGGGGATGAAATACCCGGCGAGACCATCTTCAAGCTCTATGACACCTTCGGTTTCCCCGTTGATCTGACCAACGATATCGCCCGTGAGCGGAATCTCCGGCTCGACATGGTAGGCTTCGACCGGGAAATGGACAAGCAGCGTGAGCGTGCCCGTGCCGCCAGTCAGTTCAAGACTGCCCATGCTGGCGGCGTTCAGGTAGAGGGCGCGTCGGATTTCACCGGCTATGACCATCTGCGCGATCAGGGCGTGGTGACTGGCTTGTTCACGGAAGGTCGTAGCGTCCAGCAGCTTGAGGCCGGCCAGACCGGTATGGTCGTCATGGATCGCACGCCGTTCTACGCGGAGTCCGGCGGCCAGGTCGGCGATGCGGGCGAACTGATCGCCGATGGCGCCCACTTTATCGTCGAGGACACCCAGAAGCAGGGTCAGGCCCATGGCCACCTGGGGCGTGTCGAGCAGGGTGTGATCCGCGTCGGTGACAGCCTGCAGGCGCTGGTAGACGCCGCGCGGCGTCAGGCCGTGGTGCTGAACCATTCGGCGACACATCTGCTGCATGCGGCGCTGCGCGAGGTGCTGGGCAAGCATGTCACCCAGAAAGGCTCGCTGGTGGCACCGGATCGCCTGCGTTTCGATTTTTCCCACCCCGAGCCCGTGACTGCGGAACAGCAGGAACGTATCGAGCGCATGGTCAACGCGCAGATTCGGGCCAACGCGGCGGCTGATATTCGCCATATGGGCTATGACGAGGCCATCGATTTCGGCGCCATGGCCCTGTTTGGCGAGAAGTACGGCGACGAGGTGCGCGTCCTCAGGTTCGGCGATTTTTCCACGGAACTGTGCGGCGGCACCCATGTGCAGCGCACCGGGGATATCGGGTTCTTCAAGATCATCGTCGAGACCAGCGTGGCCTCGGGGATACGCCGCATCGAGGCCGTGACCGGTGAACGGGCGGTTAGCTGGGCCGAAGAACAGGCTGCGCGCATCGCCGATATCGGCGGCTTGCTGCGGGCGAGTCCCGACAATATCCGCGTCAAGGTCGAGCAACTGCTGGAGCGCAACCGGCAAGCGGAACGTGATCTGGAGCGCCTGAAACAGAAGCTGGCCAGCCAGAGCGGTGGCGATCTCGCCAGCCAGGCTGTCGACGTCAATGGCATCAAGGTGGTTGCCTCCCTGATGGAGGGCGCGGATGCAAAAACCCTGCGGGATGCCGTGGATCAGCTCAAGAACACGCTGGGGTCCGCCGCCATTCTGTTGGCAACGGTAGAGGATGGAAAGGTTCGCCTGGTTGCCGGTGTAACCAAGGACCTGACCTGCCGCATCAAGGCGGGAGACCTGGTGAACTCGGTGGCTGGCCAGGTCGGTGGCAAGGGCGGTGGCCGCCCGGATCTCGCCCAGGCTGGTGGTACCGATCCGTCCGCGCTTCCCCAGGCCATCGCCGGGGTCTCCGATTGGGTTCGCAACAGCCTGCAATAGTTCGCACGAGGCCGGCCAGTCCGGCCTTGTTTGCGATAAAGGCATGAAAATCATTGGCGTTTCGTGTTTAATAACGGCCCCCTGAGCAGACGGTAACCAATTCAATGGCTCTGATAGTGCAGAAATACGGGGGGACATCGGTCGGTACGCCCGAACGTATCGAGCATGTCGCCGAGAAAGTCATCAAGACCCGGGAAGCCGGCAACGACGTCGTCGTGGTGGTCTCCGCCATGAGCGGCGAAACCAACCGGTTGATCGAACTTGCCAAGGCCATCCATAGCCGTCCGCCGGCGCGGGAGCTCGACTTGCTGGTTTCCACCGGCGAGCAGGTCACCATCGCCCTGTTGGGCATGGCGCTGGAAAAGCGCGGCCATGCCGCCCGTTGCTATACCGGTGCGCAGGTGAAGATTCTCACCGATAGCGCCCACAGCAAGGCACGCATTCAGGAAATTGATGCCAAGGTCGTCACCGAAGACCTCAAGCAGGGGCGCATTGTCGTGGTGGCGGGCTTCCAGGGCGTCGATTCCACCGGGGCGATTACTACGCTGGGTCGGGGCGGCTCCGATACCACGGCGGTGGCGCTCGCGGCTGCCCTGAAGGCCGAAGAATGCCAGATCTACACTGACGTCGATGGCGTGTACACCACCGATCCGCGGGTCTGCAGCAAGGCACGGCGCCTGAATCGCATCACCTTCGAGGAAATGCTCGAGATGGCGAGCCTGGGCTCGAAGATCCTGCAAATTCGTGCCGTGGAGTTCGCCGGCAAATACCATGTGCCACTGCGTGTCCTCTCTACCTTTGATGAGGGCCCGGGCACACTGATCAGTTTCGAGGACGATACGATGGAAGAACCACTGATTTCCGGCATCGCCTTCAATCGGGACGAAGCCAAGCTGACCGTGCTGAACACCCCCGACCGCCCCGGCATTGCCGGCATGATCCTGGGGCCGATTTCCGATGCGAATATCGAGATCGACATGATCGTGCAGAACGTGAGCAAGTCCGGGGCAACGGACTTCACCTTCACCGTCCACCGCAATGATCATGACCGCGCCCTGGAGATCCTGCAGAGAACTGTGGAGGAGATGGGCGAGGGCGAAGTGTATAGTGATACCAAGATCGTGAAGCTCTCCCTCGTAGGGGTGGGCATGCGCTCTCACGCCGGGGTCGCCACGACCATGTTCAAGGCCCTGGCGTCGGAAGGCATCAACATCCAGATGATCTCCACGTCCGAAATCAAGATTTCCGTAGTGGTCGAGGAGAAGTATCTGGAGCTGGGCGTGCGCGCACTGCATAGCGCCTTCGGTCTGGATGATGACGACGCAACGGTTCGCGTCGAAGGCAAGGAGGCAGGGTAGGGAAGCCACACGGGCATGGAATGGATTCCACGCCTATGCTGGTCTGTATCGTAGTCACATAGCTGAAGGGTTGACGGCAATGAGTCGTCAGTAATGAATCTGCGTCGATGATTGCCACGCCATGAAGGGCAGGTGCGCTTGCGGCCGACCAGGGTGGGGTAGGCAGGATGGGAGCCCTCTCGCTCCCGGCGACGCGTTTCCAGGATCTTGAGGAGAAGGGAAATGCTGATTTTAACCAGACGCGTTGGTGAAACGCTGATGATCGGCGACGAGGTAACGGTGACCGTCCTGGGCGTCAAGGGCAACCAGGTTCGCATTGGTGTGAATGCGCCGAAGCATGTTTCCGTGCATCGTGAAGAGATCTACGAGCGTATTCGGCAGGAGAAAGAGGGGGAAGACGAGGCCGACATCGGCAATCGAGGTTAATCGTCACCCGCAGCGTTGCGCGGGAGAGCCAGTCCACGCGCCGGTTCAGCCCGGCGCCGGGGTTTACGCTTTCGGGCAATTCCCGTATCCTTGCGCGCTCTGATGTTCAGGAGAGGTGGCCGAGCGGCTGAAGGCGCTCCCCTGCTAAGGGAGTATGGGTCAAAAGCCCATCGAGGGTTCGAATCCCTCCCTCTCCGCCATGCAAACAAAAACGGCTCCCAATGGGAGCCGTTTTTGTTTGTATCGACCAGCGGTGATTCGAACTCTCGGAACAATCAAGTCTCTGGGCGCGCCACGTGCGTGTTCTCCGGCGCACCGACATCATCCGTTTGGCGGGGCAACCTGCATTCTTCGCCGAGCTGTCGGATCCCGGATGCTCCCAAACATGGACTCAAAGCGCTGGATCAGGACCGACACGATCCTGCTGACGGCAGGGCTTCTTCTGATCGGCTACCTCCTTGGGGATTTACTGTTACTTGTGTTCGCGGCCGTGCTTCTTGCGGTTGGGCTCGACGGGCTTTCGCGGTCGATCGCGGGGTGGCTACCTGTCTCCCGCGGGTGGGCGCTTCTGGGTGTCACGATTGGCATCGCAGCGGTCATTATCGGTTCGTTGGGGATGTCGGCTGCAGGCCTCGTGCAGCAGTTCCGGGAAGTAAGTGAGACGGTGCTCGATTTTGCCGAGCGGGTGCACGCCTGGCTCACCGAACTCGGCATGATGACAATGATGGAGGACATGAATGTCGAGAATGGCGTCCTGTCCGGAGCCGCGGGCGAGACGGCGGCGCATATAATGACCGCGTTCGGTGCCGTCGCAAGCCTTATCATCCTTGTCGTTCTTACGCTTTTCCTTGCAGCGAAGCCGGGACTCTACCGACAGGGGGCAATACGCCTCGTGCCACCAGACAAACGCGAGCTGGTGGATAACACTCTGTCAGCGGTTGCCCACGCACTGCGCTGGTGGTTTCTCGGACAATTCGTGTCTATGGCTCTCCTTGGGGGAACGGTTGCGCTTGGGCTCTTCGCGCTCGGCATCGATCTCTGGTTTGCGCTTGGGGTGTTGACGGCGCTGCTCACCTTCATCCCGTTCATCGGCCCGATTATGGCGGCCGTACCAATCGTCGCGGTGGGATTTACCGAGGGAATGCAGACAGGGCTCATTGTGCTGGTCGGCTACTTCGTTATTCAGAACATCGAGGGCAACGTCGTCGTGCCCATGATCCAGCACAAGGCCGTCAACCTCGCGCCAGCGCTGCTGATCTCCGTTCAGGTACTCTTCGGGCTCGTCTTTGGCGCGGTTGGGTTGATCCTCGCCGCACCGCTCACGATCGTGGCAATGGTCTCTGTACAGAAGCTCTGGGTGGAACACACCCTGGGGGATAAGCTGACGTAGCGCGCAGCGTTACGAGGTTTGCGCTCTCACCCAACCAACGGGCTTCCTTTGCTTCATCGACCGTTGGTCATACCGGGGTGTGTTCACCGACGCACCGACGACAGCCGTTTCTCAAGTCAACCTGACTGCTTCGCCGATGGCTGCCGGTTTGTATCGGCCAGAACCGGAGGCGCACTGGTCGTCAGAGAGTCACCGAATGAGTGTAGAAACGTCGAGTGTCGACAGGGCAGGCGACCCGCAGGCGTGGCGCCGCCTGCTGGTTCGCTACCGTGAACCCCGCATCATGCGAAGCCTTGCGGAGATCGTTGTTACGGCCGTCCCATTCGCGTTCCTTTGGACGCTGACCTGGATTGCCGTAAGCGCAGGCTACTGGGTTGGGCTGGTGCTTGCGTTGCCCGCCGCCGGTTTCCTCGTGCGCCTGTTTATGATTCAGCATGATTGCAGCCACGGGTCGTTTTTCCGTTCTCGGCCTGCCAACAACTGGGTTGGGCGGGTCATCGGGGTGTTGACCCTGACGCCTTACGATCTGTGGCGACACAGCCATGCAATCCATCATGCCAGTTCCGGCCACCTGGACCGACCCAGTGTCGGTGGTATCGATACGTTGACCGTTCGGGAGTACCAGGGCCTCTCGTGGCATCACAGGCTGCGTTATCGCTTGTATCGTCATCCTCTGGTTTTGTTCGGAATCGGCCCGGCGTATATCTTCTTGCTGGATCATCGGTTGCCGGTGGGTTTCATGCGGTCGGGGTGGATGCCCTGGGTGAGCACCATGAGCACGAATATGGCCATCATTGTTGTGGCCGCTGGCGTGATCTGGCTCGTGGGTGTTGGGGATTTCCTGCTCGTGCAGCTACCCATTACGCTGCTCGCCTCGGTGATGGGCGTATGGCTGTTCTATGTCCAGCACCAGTTCGAGGAAACCTACTGGGAACACGAGGACCAGTGGGAATTCCATGAGGCGGCCTTTCGCGGGAGTTCGCACTATGCATTGCCGGGCATGCTGCGCTGGTTCAGCGCCAACATCGGCGTGCACCATGTCCATCACCTGTGCAGTCGGATCCCGTCATACCGGCTCGGCGAAGTGCTGCGGGACTATCCGGAACTTCGGGGTGTCGGTCGCATCACGCTCCGCCAGAGTCTGGCGGCCGTATCGCTTGCCCTCTGGGATGAACGCCAACGGCGCCTGATCTCTTTCAGAGAGAGAAACGAAACCCAGAGCGCCACGCTATCCATCGCCGCGCGCGCACCAGCAGTCGGTCAACCAGAGTGGCAACAGGGCCGCCGATGCGACTGAAGCCTGGGTCGGCTCATCAGGCTACGGCTGCCGCTGGTGTGCACCACCGGCCAAGGCACAATCCCCGCTGAGCGCCGATTGCCCTTGATGCACCCTGCCGACCGGGCGATTTCCAGGTCGCTCCGGTGGTGAGAGACCACTGAGACTCAACATGAGCGAACTGTACATCGCAATCACCGTTGTCGGATTGTCCGTGCTCTTGCTGGCTCTTGTTTCCCGTCCTATCGAGAGAACGCCTCTGGCTCCTCCACTTCTCATGATGCTCATGGGGATAGCGCTCAGCCCTGTGGGTCTGGATCTGCTCAGCCCAGCTCGCTGGGGTAACCCCGAATTGATCATGGAGGAAGCTTTTCGCATCACGTTGGCGATTGCCGTGATGGGAATCTCGCTGAGACTGCCTCGGGCATTCATCCGCCGGGAGTGGAGGACGTTGGCCATCCTCTTGGGTGTGCTGATGCCCTTGACGGCGCTGGTATCCGGGGCCATTGCCTTCGGCGTATTGGAACTATCTCTGCTTGCAGCCCTGCTGTTTGGTGCCACTGTTACCCCCACGGATCCCGTGGTGGCGTCCTCAATCGTGAACGGCAGCGCCGCGAAGAAAAACCTCTCTCCCAATGTCCGCTACCTGATTTCGGCGGAAGCCGGAAGCAATGACGGACTGGCTTACTTGCTGGTGATGCTCCCGGTGTTATTCATGACCCGATCAGGGGACTCGGCGGTGGGCGTCTGGCTTTTAGACATCTTCCTCTGGAAGATATTGGGTGCAATTGTGCTTGGCGTGATCATTGGCGCCGTGGCCGGGCGGCTGCTCCATCACGCGGAAGATCGACACAGCATTGAAAAGAGCTCCTTTCTCGCCTACACGCTGGCTTTGACGCTGCTCGTGTTGGGTGGGGCCATGCTGATTGGCGTTGAGGAAATTCTCGCCGTGTTCGTGGCCGGCGTGGCCTTTGACCAGTTTGTCGGCGCGCAGGAACGTGCGGCGGAGAAAAACGTCCAGGAAGCCGTCAACAGCTTCTTCACGTTGCCAGCCTTTACCTTGTTCGGGCTTGTGATCCCCTGGGACGAGTGGTTGCGGTTAGGCTGGACCGGGTTGCTCGTCGTTGTGGCCGTGCTGCTCTTTCGACGCCTTCCCGTGCTGCTTCTGTTGTATCGTCTGTCCCCGTCTCTCGGATGGCGAGACGCCTGGCTGATAGGATGGTTCGGGCCATTGGGGATTGGAGCCCTGTTCTATACAACGTTGGTCGTTGGATACATCGACGAGGGAGCGCTGATCTGGACGCTCACCAGCATGGTGGTTTTCGCTTCCGTCCTGGTGCACGGCCTGACGGCAAGCCCCCTCGCACGAAGATACGGGAGAGCCGTCGCTTAACGGACCTGCTGCTTCGCCATGTGCCGAAGCCCCGGGTGATCCCGAAAATCGATCCCATTCTCGCCGCGACCCCTGTTACCGGAGCAGCGCCGTGTGCGGTGCCGTACGGTATCAACCCAAATACACGTGAAGACTGCAGTAACCCCAAATGGAGCCGCTTAGCTCCTCGGCGCGAAGTCGAATCATCCGAGATCCGGGAAATCTATGCGCAAGCTGCTTCCATTACTGATCGCGATCGCTGCACCCATGTCAATGACGGCAGGCGCCGTAGACTATCAATTGGAGGTGCTGGCCGAGCCGCTCGAGCATCCCTGGTCGATCACGTTCCTGCCGGACGGTGCCATATTGGTCACGGAGCGGCCAGGTCGGTTGCGCATTGTGACGTCTGATGGGCTCCAGCCGACTCCCGTCGCAGGGCTGCCCGAGGTGTTCTCGTCGGGCCAGGCGGGGTTGCACGATGTGCTTTTGGCCGAAGATTTCGCAGACTCCGGAATTCTGTTCCTGTCGTTCGCGTACGGGAATGACGACGAGAACCATACGCGTGTTGTCCGTGCCCGATTCGACGGGCAAGCCCTGTTCGACGTAACGCCCATCTTCACGGCACAGCCTCCAAAGAGTGGCGATGCACACTATGGCGGCCGCATGGCCTGGATGGACGACGGCACGCTGTTGATCGGCACTGGTGATGGCTTCTACTTTCGCGAGGAATCGCAGAATCTCGGCAGCCACCTGGGCAAGATCATTCGCATTCGGGATGACGGCACCGTGCCCGACGATAATCCTTTCGTGGACACAGCTAACGCAAGGCCAGAAATCTACAGCTACGGCCATCGCAATGTGCAGGCCATCGTGAACGACCGTGACCAGGGCGTGATCTACGCCCATGAACACGGCCCGCGGGGCGGCGATGAACTCAACGTCATTCTTCCAGGCAGGAACTACGGCTGGCCGATTATCAGTCATGGCAAGGACTACAGCCGCGCACTAATCACACCGTTCACGTCCTATGACGGCATGGAGCAGCCGCTGCTGCACTGGACACCGTCAATTGCCCCGTCCGGCATGACCCTGTACGACGGGGAGTTGTTTCCGCAGTGGCGAGGGAGCCTGTTCGTCGCGGCACTGGCGGAGGAATCTGTTCGGCGGGTGCCGATGCTGGACGGGGGCGAGCCGGGCGCCCAGGACACTCTGTTCGAGGAACTCGAGCAGCGAATCCGGGATATACGGACTGGTCCCGACGGTGCGCTTTACCTGATCACCGACGAGCCCGAAGGGCAGTTGATACGGGTGGCGCCGGTACGCTGATCAAGCGCAGGAGAGTGATTCATGCACCCAAGAAACACGCTTATGAGTTCCCAGTCGCTGCTGCGCCTGCTCCTTGGCTTCCTGGCCGCAGTCGTTCTGACCGTTCTATGGGGTTCGATTGTCCAGACCCAGTACAATCTCGCTGCCCTGACGGCAATCGGTGCAGACATCGGCCCGGGCATCAACCTGAGAGCCACTCTCGCCGACATCTTCTCTGGTTTCAGCCTGATGTACGGGGGGTACGTGGTGCTGCCGGCGTTGTTGGTGGCCTTTGTCGTTGCCTGGTTGGTGGTTTGGCGGTTCGGAAACCCATTGCCGTGGTTTGGGCTTGCCGGTGGCCTGGCCATCCTGGTTGGGATTCCGCTGGTCAATTGGCTGTCGCCGTTGGCCCTTCTGATCGGTGCCACCAGGGATGTGTCATGCACCATTCTGATGGCCTTGGGCGGCGTAGCCGCCGGCGTCCTGTTCGCCTGGGTGGCACGACTACAGCCGCCCAGTGAATCCAGGACAGACAAAACGCCGGCGAGGCCCGTTGGTCAATCAACCGATGGACAGCCCATCCGGACATATTGATTTCGGATCAGGCGCTTCCCTTGCCATTCGCACTGGCACGGACCAGCGTCGTGAGTCTCTCCTTGACACGCACCGCCCTCGGAATGATCCACCCGAGTATGTAAAGTCGGAACGAGATCGACAGGATCGCTCCGATCATGCCCGCGCGTCGAGCGGCGCCAAGCGCGACACCGTATTTCTTTTCCTTGATCCGGTGGGACGTGCCGTATACCAGTTCGAACCCCATACCCTTCTCGAACTGCTTTGAGGTGTAGTTCAGGACGATCTCGATCTCGAAGCCATCGACGCCGTTCGCCGGGATGGCTTCCCATAGACGACGCGTCAAGGCGCGGTCGCCGCCGATGATCGGGAAATATCGCAGCGCCCGGTTAAGCATCAGTGTCGAGCGGGCGCGCAAGCCCACGTTCATTTCGAAGCGACCCTCGATGACCGGTTGCATGATTTGGGACAAGGTTTGTTGGGTATGCCCGGTGACGTCAGCGTCAAGAAATAACAGGATGTCGGCCTTCGCCGAACGCACGCCTGCATCCAATGCAGCAGTCTTGCCCGCATTTCGATCCAGACGGATGACTCGGGCACCCGCTGCCTCTGCCACCTGGGTTGTCGCATCCCCTGAACCGTCATCCACCACAATGACTTCCTCAACACGAGGGTGCTGTCGGGCACTGGCAATGACGCCGGCAATGGTGTCGACCTCATTGAACGCCGGTATGACTACCGAGACCATTTGCTTCTCAACAGGCGGCTCACCAGATAGTTGGTGGCCACGGCAATCACGACGAACAGCAGGAATGCGATCTCCAGGCGCTCAAAAATGTCGCCAAGCTGCCGGGACGACCCGACGATTGAATAGGCGATTGCAACGAGAGCGGCAGAAAGTGCCAGGACACCGAGAAAGTTGACGACGATATAGGTGCGGAAGGCCATGTCGTGGACACCCGCAAGGACTTGGGTGATCGTTCTCGTGCCATACACGAACTTGGAAAGAAACAGGATTTGCGCGCCCTTGCGACTGAACATACGTTCAAGACCACGAACGACATTGTTACTGTGCCGCCCGGGAATCCGCGCGAGTGCCGTTGCCGGGAATTTTCGGCCGAGTCCATACCAGGCGAGATCGGACAGGACAGTGGCCAGGATCGCGAGCGAGATCACTGCTGCAAGGTCAAGATGCCCTGTAACAGCCAGGAATATGGCCGGTAACAGGACGGTCTCTCCGGCGAAGAGCATGCCGACAAAAATAAACAGGAATGGGTAAGCCTGAAGCAGGCTTATCAACGGCTGCAGGAATTCAAACAACATAGCCTGCCGATTTGTTTATCAACCACATTGGCGGTGTGCTTGAAGCGAGGAATGTGGGCAAGTTGCGCATAGTGAACGCTCCAGCTTGTTTCCGGAGTGTTACATCTGCGAGGGGAAATGGATGTTCGTTATCGCACTATTCTGGTCAAGCCAAAAAATGCCAGGAAACCGGTAAGCGACCGCCGAAAACCGGACGTGAGCGCGGCGGCGTGAATATTTCAGCGCTTCCCTGGTGTCCCGAAACAGACGTTCGCTCAGTCCGACATCGCACAGACGCGGTTTCCACTGTCCTCAAGAGTAATGGTCGCCGTTCGCGCAAGGGAAGCGCTTTAGCGGCTTAATCCCATTGCCGTGGAGTAGAACGCATCATGAATATCGTGCAAGGAAATACCGTCCACAACGTCGCGCTTTCCGTCGTGATGTTGGTCGGGCTGGCCGGCTGTGACGGAACTGAGCAGGTCGACAACTCGGCCGAGACTCAAGAATCTGTCGAGCAGTCGGCTGGGGATCAGCAGCCGCTGGGACATGTCGTCGAATTTGATGATTTTACTGTCCAGGCTAATGTCGTCCGTGCCCATGTTCTGCCCGAGGCCATGACGCAGCGTTACGGCATCGAACCCGAATCGGATCTGGTCCTGCTCAACCTCGTCGTTCTCGACAATCGACAGGATCAGGCAGCCGTTCCGGCAGACTTGACTGTGAAACACGAGAATCTGAGCGGTCACGGCGAAACCATCGACATGCGCGCAGTCGAAGCCGACGGCCATGTCTCGTACTTCGGCACCGTGGACGCCAGCGGTCAGCGGAATTTTGAGTTCATCATCGAGGCGCAGCCTGAAGGCGCCGACGAGCCACTGCACATGACCTTCAACGTGCAACTAGAGGCATTCGAGTTGGATGAAGACTAGCCGATATGTGTCACGCAGTCGTGCCGTTGCCATCGACGAGATGAACTACGTGGGTAGGCATACAGACCTCGCTTGCGACGACCGTTAGTGTGTCTTAACAGGTCGGCCGCGTAGGCCCTGAGCAACTTGGCCGGGCTGTGCGCCCCGTCTGCTGCAGTCCCCCTGAAATTGCGGCAATTCCGCATTGTCACAGTCACCGCCTGGAGCGCGCCGACTGCGCCAGTCGGTTTCTGTCGCTATGGGAAATTTGCGAATTAGCGAGATTTTATGATGCGTACTGAAAGCAATATTGCAACTGAACCGAACCCCATGCCCCTGCAGGATCTGGGCGCTCGCTTTCTGGAGTTTCTCGGTGGCGTTACCTATCCGTGCGTGGGCGCCAAGTCAGCGTTGGCCCGTGGCTCCATCGAAACGCAGGAGTTTGGGCGATTGGGTGACCGCGCCAATGACCGGCTGCTGATAGAGGGGCTATCGCACTTCGTCTCCATGATCGAATCAAGTTCCGCCGATGAAGATATCGTGCACTCCTACGTCGCCATATTCCGCGAGCCCACCGACTTGAACGAACTTCAATTCGAGTCGTTGATGTGGTCGCAGCTATGGCGCATTCACCGGCTTGATGTTCTGGCGGGAAATCTTCCTGCGGAGGACGTCAGTGATGACACCGAAAGCCCGCACTTCAGCCTGAGCATTTCCGGCCATCCGTTTTTCCTGATTGGGCTCCACGCGAAGGCGTCGCGACTCGCCAGGCGGTTTAGACATCCGGCCTTGGTGTTCAATTCTCACCGCCAGTTCGAGAAGCTACGAGAGGATGGGCGCTATGGGAAGATGCAATCCGCCACTCGGTCACGCGATATCGACTTGCAGGGATCCGTGAATCCCAACCTGGCGGATTTCGGCGATGCGAGCGAGGCCAGGCAATACAGTGGCCGTGAGGTGGAGGTCGGTTGGCAATGCCCTTACGATTTCAGAGAGAAGTCGTGAATGCCGATACGGCGACGGTAAGGATTCCGCCCTGCTCAGCACGGACAGTCGAGCTTTCCCTGGGCCATGAACTGGTGATTATCGATCCCGAAGGCCAGCAGGTAAGTGACTTGGTGGCTTTTGGACGTCCGGACAGTGCGGAGTACCTCTCTTCAGGGCGTTCTCTTGATTACGCCTCACGGCTGTGGCTCACCACGGGTGATGTGCTGTACTCGAACCGCAGCCGGCCAATGTTCACCATCCTGGAGGACACCTGCGGCCGGCATGACTTTACGTTGACCCCCTGCTCGAAAGATACCTTCAAGCTCATCTATGGGGAGAGCGAGGGGCGCCCGGGTTGCGAGGGCAATCTGGTCTCCGTACTGGCCCCTTACGGTATCGGTGTCGATCGCATTCCCGTCGCGTTCAACGTCTTTATGCATGTTGAGATCGATGCCACAACAGGGGAGTTCCGCGTGCGACCGCCACGCAGCAACGCAGGGGATTTTGTCCGCCTGCGGGCTGAGATGCCCCTCGTGGTGGCGATGACTGCATGCTCCGCTGGGCAGTCGAACAACTTCCGCTACAAGCCGATTGATTTTCAGGTCGTGCGCTAGTGTTCCGCAGCGCGCAATGGCTCCTTACCTGATTTGCTGAAGCGCTCTCCGGGCGCCTCGGTCTTCCCTTTTACGTGCCAATTTCCCCGCAGGGGTTGCAAACCCTCCCAATACCATCCATATAGATGGTCTATGGAGGTTTTCTCATGACTGAAATACGTGGAAAGGGCGGCGAGTCCGAGAAGATCACGATCAACCTGGGGGCAGTCGACCTCGGCCAGATCGACCTGCTGGTGCAGGAGGGCTTCTATTCGAATCGCACCGATTTAATCCGCACGGCGATTCGCAACCAGTTGGCCGGCCATGCCGACGTCGTCAAACAGACCGTAACGCGCAAGGCCTTTGTACTGGGGCTGCAGCACTACAGCCGCAAGGACCTGGAGGCGTTGCGGGATGCCGGCGAGCGGGTGCAGATCCAGGTGCTGGGCCTGGCCAGCATCGCCGATGACGTGTCGCCCGAATTGGCTCGTACGACCATCGAATCCGTCACCGTGCTCGGTGTGCTGCAAGCCAGCCGGGAGGTCAAGGCCGCGCTGGCCGATCGGATGCGCTGACACTGCGCTCGCCTGAACTGGAACTGTCGATTCTCTGGGGGAATCCCCAACCAAACTGGAGCCATTAGCGATGAATCAAGCCATGCTCGCTGGAATGCATGAAGCCACCCGTCTGACGCGGGCCGGCCAGCTCAACGAAGCCACCGCCATGATCCAACGGACGCTGCGCGGCGAGGCCGCGGCCGACCCGGTTGCCCAACCGGAGGAGCACTGGGCGAAGGCGCCCATTGAAGGCAGCTTCCGCGTCGTCAACGACGGCGGGGCCGAGCCGTCGGCAAAAACGGAACGCACGGAACGCCGCCCGGTTTACCCTTTCGATACTCGCGATAGCCTGTTGCAGGGCTTTGAGCTGCCGTCCCTCCGGCCTCAGCGGCGGCGCCATGCACCGACCGACCTGATCCCCGACGGCGGACGCTTCATCGACGGCAGCTACGGTAATCAGGCGGGGACGCGGAGCTACAAGCTGTACATCCCCAGCAGCTACCGCGGCCAGGCGCTGCCACTCGTGCTCATGCTGCATGGCTGTACCCAGGACCCCGATGACTTCGCGGCCGGCACACGCATGAATCACCTGGCGGAGGCCCAGGACTGCCTGGTGCTATACCCGGCGCAGTCGCCTGGCGCCAATCTGCAGAAGTGCTGGAACTGGTTCAGGAACGGCGATCAGCAGCGCGACGGTGGCGAACCGTCACTGCTCGCCGGCATGACGCGGGAGGTCATCACCCGCTATGGGCTGGACCAGCGCCGGGTCTACGTCGCTGGCCTGTCCTCGGGTGGGGCGATGGCGGCGATCCTGGGCGCTACCCACCCCGATCTTTACGCCGCCGTAGGCATCCATTCCGGACTTGCCGCCGGTGCCGCTGGTGATTTGCCGTCTGCCTTCGCTGCCATGCGCCAGGGTGGCGCAGGCTTCGGCCCGGCTGACTATCGCGTACCGACCATCGTCTTTCACGGCGATAGCGACACCACCGTGCACCCGCGCAACGGCGAGCTGGTGATTGCCCAGGCGACGGCGGGTGCCACCACAGGCGGAAAGCCCAGGGTCAGCAAGCATCGTGGTCAGGTGCCGGGAGGCCATGCCTACACGCGCGCCGTCTATGTTGATCCCGACGGGGGGGTGTTCATGGAGCATTGGCTGATCCACGGCGCCGGTCACGCCTGGGCCGGTGGCAGCGACAGTGGCTCCTACACCGATCCCAAGGGTCCCGATGCGACGTGCGAGATGCTGCGGTTTTTCTCTCAACAGGTCCTGGCCGCCGCGTGCTGAATGAATACTTTTGACGTCAATAGTTGCGTTGAGCGCCTTGAAGGAAGCGCCGTTATAGAGCGGGGCAGGTGGAGACCAACATGGTGATACCCGATTGCATGCACTTGTTGTGTCGAAGAAATTCGGCAAAAAATAACGGAGCTTGCAACCGGGTCGACCCCGACTACTCTTCCGCCAGCTCGAGGATGGGCCGCACGATGTCATTCATCGCGATAATGCCCTGAAGCTGGTTGTTCTCGAGAACGATAATGCGGCGGAAATCGTGATTCACCATCAATCTCGCTACATGCTTGACATCCAGTTCGGCGGAGACGGAGATCACCGGCTTGGTGCAAACGTCGTAGACGTTGATCAGGTCAATATCGCCTTCTTCTGCAACAATAGTGCGCAGGATGGTCGTGTAGGTGATGATGCCGTAGGCGTCATGGGCGTTCTGCTTCTCCACCACGAGAGACTTTACGCCCTTGCTGCGCATTGCCTGCATGGCCTGCCTGATCGTGGCCCGCGGTGAGATGGTGACCACGTCGGTTTGCATGATGTCCTTGACTAGCATGGCAACTCCCTAGAGTTGATCGAGAATACGTGATTCGAACTGCTCGACCTGGGCCAGATCGATACCGGCAATGTGCTCGATGGGCACGGTAAACACCACGCCCTTGCTGCTTGATGCCAGGTCCAGGTCCCGGGTCATCCGTTTCAGCACGGCAACGGACAGCTTCCGTTCCAGCACGAAGACCAGCGCGGACTGACTGCCTTCGTAGGTCAGCCCGAGAAAGGTCTTTTTCTCTTCCCCACCCATGCCCCGGGCGTCGAGGATAGTGACACCGCCAGCGCCCGCGCTACGCGCGGAGTCGATGGCCTGCTCCTCGAGATCGTCGGCGAGTATGGCAACCAGTACGGCAAACTTCATCACGGTACTCCCTTCGCCCGCGCGGCGAATTCAACGGCGATAGCATAGAGCATGACGGTCACGATTGGGAAAATGGAGGCAAAGGCGATCAGACCGAAGCCATCCAGTAGTGGATTGCGACCATCGAGGTGTGTGGCGAGTCCAATCCCCAGCGCTGTGACCAGCGGCACGGTCACCTCCGATGTCGTGACCCCCCCCAGATCATAGGCCAGCGCCACGATGTATTTCGGCGCAAGAAAGGTCAGGATGATCACCAGCGTATAGCCAGTCATTATGTACAGATGGATGGAGTCGCCGCTGATGATGCGATGCACGCCGATGGTGATGCCAATGGCGACGCCAAGCGCCACGAGCAGGCGAATGACGTTGCCCTGCAACTTTCCCTTGCCTGCCTCCTCGGCCTTCTGGCCAATGGCAATCAGGGCCGGTTCGGCCATGGTGGTGGCAAAGCCGATGCAGAAGGCGAACAGGTAGATGTAGAGAACCGCCTCCAGCGAAATCAGCTGCTCCGCCATGCTCTGCCCAACGGGAAACAGGCCGAGTTTGAGGCCGACTACGAAAGCATAGAGCCCGACGATGACGAGAATGAAGCCGGCGACCACCTTCTCCAGGTGAGCAATGCGCTTGCGAATCACTACATACTGGAAAAACAGGATGACAATGATGATCGGAAGCACGTCCCGCAGCATGGAGAAGAGGTCTGTCACCATGCCTAGCAACATGCTTCCAGCCACGGGTGCGACGGCCTCGTCAACGGTCGGATCCATTGCGAGATCGTTTCCGCCCAGTTCGCCCGCGTCGCCAAAGGTATATACAACGATGCCGTAGAGCTGCACCGAGATCATCGGCACCATGACGCACAGTGCCACCAGCCCGAAGCCGTGACTGAGCGCATTCCTGCCGCGCAATGAGGTCGCCAGACCGATACCCAAGGCTGCAATGAGGGGCACGGTGACGATATTGGTGGTCACGCCCCCGGAGTCATAGGCAAGCCCGACAATTTCCGCGGGCGCGAAGAATGTGACCAGCACCACCAGCACGTAGCCGATGATCATGTACCAGTGCAGGCTGTGGCCGAGGACGATGCGCACCACCCCCAGGGCCACAACGGCACCGACAGAGGTCGCCACCAGCAATCGCAGCGTAAAGGCGTTGATTCTGCCTTCGCTGATCACCTGGGCCTGCTCGGCTACCGCGATCAGGGCCGGCTCGGCGATGACCGCAGCGAAGCCGAGGAAAAAGCCGAAGATCATCAGCAGCGGCAGTGAGCCCTTCTTGGCGAATGCGTTGGACAGGTTCTTGCCGATGGGGAAGATACTGAGTTCCAGGCCCTGCAGGAACAGGGCGATGCCCAGCACAACGACCAGCAGCCCGAACACGATGGACAGCAGGTCCGGCGGAACCTGCCGCATAATGGCGAACTGAAAGATCGCCACCACGATAATGATGGGGAGCAGATTGCGAAATGCGTGCCCGAGAATCCCGCCGAATGCCTTGAGCTGTTCCAAGTCTATGCCGCTTGCGCGTCGTGACGCTCCATGGAGTCCGCAGCCGACGATAGCACAGGGTGCGGGCTCAATGGATCAGCGATTGCCTCCGAGCAGACTCATGCGCTGCATCACTCCGTCACGCCGCACCTTCCAGTGATACAGGGCCGCACTGATGTGAATCACGGCAAGAACGAGGATCAGCCAACCGACGCGTCCGTGCCAGGCGAACAGCGTCTCGGAGAGCGCCGGATCCCTGCCGATCAGGCCTGGCAGGTTGAACTGGAAGAACTGCACCGGATAGCCACCGGATGCCGTCGCTAGCCACCCGAGTACAGGCATGGTGAACAACAGGACGTAGAGAGTGATGTGAACGGCGTTGCTGGCCCATTTCTGTGCCGGTGGCAATGCCTGCTCGTAAGCCGGCTTGCCGAACACCAGGCGGCTGATCAGGCGCAACACCATCAGGCCGAGTATCGTGACACCCAGCGTCTTGTGGTAGGTGTAGACGAAATCTGTTCCCGCCTGCCCGAAGCGCTCCATTGCTCCTTCGAAGCCGAGGAAACCCAGGGTCATGCCGCTGGCAAGCGACAGCAGTATCAGGATCGCGATGCCCCAGTGCAGTAGCCGGTGGGGGAGTGCATAGCGTGTGCCCATATCTTCGCAGTGTCTCCTTAGCTCATGCCTAGCCATGTGATTGCAATTTGGCAGGATGGTTCGCCAATTGACTCGAGGGCGAACGGGCGAATCAATCAGTGTCTCCCTGATGCATAATGCCACCCACGAGTTTTCGCTAGCCAGTCTGGAGAATCTGCAATGCTTGCTGCGTTTTACGAAAAGACGGGTCCCGCCGCCGACGTGCTTCGAGTCGACGAAATGCCCACGCCGGAGCCGGGTGCAGGTGAAGTCCGCGTGCGTATCGCCTGGAGTGGCGTGAACCCCTCCGACGTAAAGGCACGGGCTGGGGTTCGCTCCACCACCCTGCCGTTCCCGCGCATGACGCCGCACAGTGACGGCGCCGGCGTGATAGACGCAGTGGGTGCCGGAGTGGATCAGGCACGGGTCGGCGAGTCCGTGTGGGTGTACAACGGGGCCTGGGGGCGTCCCAACGGCACTGCGGCGCAGTATTGCGTGCTGCCGGAGGAACAGGCAGTTCCCCTGCCGGCGGGTGTTGGCGGAGACGTAGGCGCCTGCATGGGTATTCCGGCGCTGACCGCTTATCATGCCGTGCACTGCAATGGTGGTGTGGCGGGACAGCGCGTTCTGGTCACCGGTGGTGCCGGTGCCGTGTCCCAGTACGCGATTCAGATGGCCATACTGGCAGGCGCCCGGCAAGTGCTTGCAACGGCGAGCACGCCAGAGAAGCAGGCGGTTGCCCGGGATCTGGGAGCCCAGACCGTTATCGACTACCGCAGGGCTGACGCGGCCGAACAGTTGCTAGCGGCTACCGGCGGCGAGGGCGTGGATCGCGTCATCGAGATCGAGTTCTCCACTAATGCAGAACTCGACCTTGCTGCCCTGCGCACGGGCGGCCTCATCGTGGTCTACGGCAGCGATCGGGCGGAGATGCCTGTGCCCTTTTACCCGGCAATACTCAAGCATGCCCTGATTCAGTTCTTCATCGTCTACACGTTACCGGCCGACGCCCGCCAGGTTGCAGTCAAGGGCGTGACCGATTTGTTGAAGTCCGGATCATTGCGGCATCCCATTGCGCATCGACTGCCCCTGTCCCGGATTGCCGAGGCTCATGACCTGGTGGAGCTTCGACGCGTGGTTGGCAACGTGGTGCTGGAAGTGAGTTGACGTCCATGCCCGACAGGCGCGTCGGGAACGCCCCAGGGGGCCTGTGGTCTGCTTCTATTCAGGCACGAAGTTCAGCCACCGGGTCCGGCGGCAGGGAGGTCGAACATGAAGCGCCTCGCTATGGTAGTCCTCTTGCTCCTGCTGGGGCCGGCGCTGGTCCACGGGTCCGACCGGAGTGATGGTGGATACAGCGAGGCCGAGATTCACCGCCTGCTGGCACCCATCGCGCTCTATCCCGACACATTGCTCTCGCAGGTTCTGATCGCCTCCACGTATCCCCTTGAGGTGGTGGAAGCCGCCCGCTGGTCTCGGGCCAATCCCGGCATGGACGGTGCGCAAGCCGTGGAGGCAGCCGGTGATCGGGGCTGGGACCCAAGCGTCACGGCACTGGTGGCCTTCCCTGATCTGATTGAGCGGATGAGCAGCGATCTCGACTGGACCACGCAGTTGGGAGACGCCTTTCTGTTCCAGGAAGACGACGTCATCAAAGCGGTCCAGGTATTGCGCCAGCGGGCTGATGCTGCAGGCGGGCTGGAGGGCCTGGATCAGGTTGATGTCATTCGCGAGCGGGAGGTGATAGTGATCCGCTCCCGTGCGCCGGATGTGGTTTACGTTCCCTACTTCAATCCGACCGTGGTCTACGGCAACTGGTGGTACCCCGCGTACCCGCCGGTCTACTGGCATCCGCCTCGCGGATACCACAGCCATGCCGGTATTTTCTGGTCGTCTGGGGTCGTGGTTTCCAGCGGCTTTTTCTTCAGCTCCGTCGATTGGGGCCGTCGCAACGTATTCGTCGTCAACATCCATCGCCCGCCACAGCCGCCGCCGGCCCGTTATCGCGCCGGATACCTCAAGCCGGGAAGTTACCATTCCTGGCGTCATCGACCCCAGCATCGCCGGGGCGTCGCCTACCGTCACACGCAGCAGGGCTGGTCCGGGTATCGAGTCACCCGCCCGCAGCAGTCGACCACACGTCGAGGCAGCCAGTCGCAACGCCGCTCTTGGGAGGCACAGGCGCCTCGGCAGATTCGCTCGGTGCCGCGCACCAGCGCGGCCCCACAGCAGCGGCCTCGTCGGTTCGAGCAGAGCCGGACGGAGCAACACCGCAGCCAGCCACGGCCGACCACCCGAGGAAACTGGTCCGGTCAACGCAGCGGTAGTCGGAACGAAAGCTCTGCCATGCCATCCCAGCGCCGGGGCAGCTCGGGAAACGCCCTGCAGGGCGGCCCACGGGTTGATCGCAGCAATCCGCTGCATGGTTCCGGCAGGCAGGGCCAGGCCCGCCGTGATAGTGGCGGACAGCGCCAGCATCGCTCCGGCGGCGCCCGTAGCGGTGGCGAGTCACGTCAGCGGCAGTGGAGCAATCGCTCGTCCGGCGGCCAAAGGGGCGGGGCCGCAGGGCAGGCGAGAGGCGGCGGCATCGCCGAATCCCGGCGTGGCAATGTCCGTCACCAGCGCCAGGGGCGGGGGCAAGGACAGCGTGGCGGTCAAAGGATACGCAGCGGTAGCCGTTAGCTACCGCTTCACCCACCCTTGCTGACGACGATGTCCACTTCCTCTACCGGCGCATCACTCAAGACTTCCTGGCGTGCCCGGTAGGCGCGGAATAGCCCGGCACCCAGCCCTGCAAGCACCACCAGCGAGGCCATCAGCGACATGGTGTTGTCGGGGTGGAACAGGGTCAGTAGCGAGATCGCGATCAGGCTCAGCCGCAACAATCGGTCCATGCTCGTATTGCTGTGGAATCTGCCCTGCAGCCCGAAGATGATCCCCAGGGTACCCACCGAGACAAGGAAGATGGCGCCCAGTTGCGCGACGCCTGGCTCCAGCACCAGCTCCGGCCGGGTGAATACCGCAAACATCATGACGATCAGCGGAATGCACAGGCCCAGCGAGTCGATCATGGTGCGCACGAATGGCGCCTCCGCAATTCTCGACGTCACCGCTGCTGTCACCGAGGTTGGTGGTGACAACTCACCGAATACGGCGACGAAGAAAGCGAAGAAGTGCACCACCCAGGGGTCAATGCCGGCGCGGATCATGAATGGCGCGATCACCACGGCCACCACGATATACGTAGGCGCCACTGGCAGGCCCATACCCACCAGGTAGCCAAAGGCAAAAGCCACCAGGACCATCAGCACCAGGTTGATGGAGGCGACTTCCATGACCAGGATGCCCACCTTCGTAGGCACGCCGGTCACCGTGAATGCTGCGGTGAGAATGCCCAATGTCGCCAGCAGGATGGTCAACTCGGCGGTGGTGAGGGCGAAAGTGTCCACCATCTTGTGGAATGGCCGGATGAGTTCCTTCGGATGCCAGTTGCGTTGCCAGATACGCTGGGCAAGGAAGAGGGTGCCAAGCCCGATGGCGAGATACACGAACACGGTCTGGGCCGATGTCATGGCGGCCTTGCGCTCGAACCCCATCAGATAGATCAGGCCGCAAACGCCGAGCAGGTAGGCGGCAATGTTTACCCAGTCCAGCATCTTCATGGGCTCGACCTTCGGCATCACGGCCTTGCGCTGGTAGCGGACCGCCAGCAGGTAGACCGCGACGCAGACGCCGAGGAAGTAGATCATGGCCGGGCCGAAGCCGCGGGCGACCACATCGAAATAACTCACCCCCATGATCTCCGCCATCATGAAGGCGGCGATACCCATCAGCGGCGGCATCAACTGGCCACCGAGGGAAGACGCCGTCTCGACTGCGGCCGCCTTCACCCTGGGGAAGCCGCTGCGAATCAAGGCCGGAATCGTGGCAGTGCCAGTGGTTGCCGCATTGGCGGCCCCGCTGCCGCTCACTGCGGCAACGGCGAAGGAGCCCACAACGGCGGTTTGCGGCAGCATGGCCGGTGACCGTGCGGCAAGCCGGGCGCTGCCCTTGAGAATCGAGTCGATGCAGTCGAAGGCGCGCAACACCGCCAGAACCAGAATGAAGGAGCCGATCAGCGTGAGCCCGAGCTGTGACAGGCGTTCGAAGACGCCGGTGCTCATTTCGATGCTGACAGCGCTGACCGCGCGATTGAACGAAATGCCGGGGTGGTTGAACAACCCCGGTATCATGTATCCATAGATGGTGTAGACCAGCAGGGTCAGATTGACCACGAAAAGCGCAAAGTACTTTCTGCGGGTGTACTCCAGCACCAGTGCGGCGATTGCGCCCCCGGCGAGATAGTCCGCCCGATCCCAGAAGCCGACCCGGAAGATACGAATGGCGTCGAACTCGCTGAGGATGTAGTAAGAGGCCCACAGACAGATGCCGGAATAGACGACTGCTGCCAGCAGCCCACCCCAATGGCCGAGCCGCGGGTAGAGTTCGCCGCGTCGTGCATCGTTCAGGAATACCAGCACGACGGTCATGGGCACCATGGCAACAGCGAGCCGGGTTGGCCCGCCGGCCCCCGTCATGTAATACCAGGAAAGGTGCGCGAAGAAATAAAGCGCTGCCACGAAGAACAGACAATGCGCGATCTTGCGGGGCAGGCTGAGGGGCTCTGCCTGCTGGGTCTCGTCCGTGCTCATGGGACGGCACTCGCGAACGGGTTACCGGGCGAAGCTGGTCCTTGCACGCCCGGCAACCGAATCGGAAGGGTCTTCAACGCATTGCTGAAGACCATGCTTGGGACGACTAGTCGGCGATCCGGTCGTCCCAGTCGCTATTCCAGACGTCACGCTCGCGCATGTACCGGGCCAGGCCGGGGTGTACCCGCACATCGTTGATGGAGGCTTCGACCCCGCGGCGCTGCATTTCCGGCATATCGTCGCGAATCTGCGCGAAAACCGAGTCTGCCCGGGCGAGTTCTTCAGCGTTTTCCTCGATGGTGACCAGCATGTTGTACATGTCTTCCTCGGACACATCCGGACCGAGGTGGAAGCCGTAGAAGAAGGGTACGAGCATCACTTCGTCGACATGCACGTCGGACTGGAACACACCGGGATCGAGGCTTACAACCTCCATGCCGGCATCACGCAAGGCCTGCACTTCCGACTCGTTGGGGTTGAGAATGGCCATATCGACGGACAACTCGGCCTCGGCCACCCAGGGCGCTACGGAGGATTCGCTGGCCGTATAGGCGATAAAGGCGTCAATAGTCCCGTCATCAAGGGAACTGCCAGCCAGGCCCAGGTCGAGTTCGCGATACTCGTGGCCGACTTCCAGCGTGTTCATGGCCCGTTCCAGCTGGGCACGCACGTCCCAGGGAGCCGGGCCGGTGAAGACCGGGCTGCCCGCCAGGTCACCCCAGCCACTGTAGTTCTCCAGATCGGATGCGCGGACCGCCAGCCCGACTTCCATGGTGTAGGCCCAGAAGGACTGTACCGGCTCGCGTTCCATGCGATCGCGGAAGCCCTCGAAGCGTCCGGTGTCATTGGCCAGTTCGTTGAATGCAATGTCCGCCCCGTAGTAGCCATCGAACTCGCCCATGGCATAGCCGCGGATGGTTGCGATGGCGCCCGGGGTGGGCATCACGTTGATGTTGAAGTTGTCCATCTCGCGATTGAGCACCGCCATGAGGTTCACCTTGGCACGATGCCCGGCCGAACCGGTGGCAGAGGTCGCCCAACGGAGCTGGGTCACTTCCTGCGCTGATGTGATCTGCGGCTGTGTGAGCAGGGTTGCTCCCATTACGGCAAGACCTGCGACGGTGGAAACAGCTAGGGTTTTCATTGATGACCCTCCTCGTCTAATCGTTATCGTCTCATTATCGTCGACACCGGCCCGTCTGTGGACCAGCCAGGAAGACGTTGACCTAGATACAAGAGATGTTTTCGTTGGATGTCAAATTCCGGAGCGTATTTGGCGCCCTTCAAAGCGCTACTGCCGGTCGATTGGTCCATCGGAATCGTCGCGCCGTTGGTATTCGCCCTCGATAACCCGGGGTTCGCCGCCGGCACCACCCTTGCCGGTGGGAGGATGTCGTCGGGTGCTCCCCTCGATCGGGCCGTAAACGACATGCACCCGCTTGAGAACCATCCCGACCAGTAACCGCCGCGTGAACGGAATCAGGCAGGCGAAACCGATGGCGTCGGTGAAGAAGCCCGGTGTCATCAGCAGCAAACCGCCGACGGCCAGGGCCACGCCTTCCAGCATTTCCAGGGCCGGCACGGTGCCTCGATCCAGGTTGGTTCGCGCGCGTTGCAGGGTTCTGATGCCCTGATGCCGGAGCAGGGCGGCACCAAGTAGCGCCGTCAGAATGCACAGTCCGATAGTGGGCACTGCGCCGATAACGCTGCCGATCTCGATGAGAATGAAAATCTCGATCAGCGGTGTGAAGAGAAGCAGGAGGAAAATGATCAGGGCCACTGCACACCTCGCCGGAGTCAGGGTCTGCGTCAGAGCCTGTAGAGTGCGGGGGTCGGATTGCCCAGCGCAGCGACAAGCAGGCTTACACCCGCGAAGAGTATCAGCACGCCGCCAACGATCGCCACCAGGTCGCCGGCCACGGCAAGGCGGACTGTGTCCATGCCCCGGGCAAGGCGCCGAGCCTGATCCCTGGAAAACACCGCCAGGGCGGCCAGCGTCGACACAGTGATCGCGGTGCCAAGTGCCATTGCCATGACGGCGCCAATGCCCACGGCCAGCAGGCCGAGCAGATTGGCGGCGGCGAGTATCAGGACCGCACCGGTGCAGGGTCGACTGCCAACGGCAAGAATGGCCCCCACCATGGCCCAGCGACTACCGTGCTGGTCCAGCGCTTGGGGTGCCACATGATGCGGGTGTCCGCAGCCACAGCCGGCGTCGTGCTGGTGACTATCCGGCGTAATGGTCGACCTGTCTGTCGAAATGGGCTGGAAGGACAGACTGCCGCGTTGTGCCGGGGCGAGGTCGCCAGCGCTGACCGGAGGTGGAGTAGCCGCGGTTGGTGCGGTCATGGCGCGGCGCCACAGGCGGCGTGCCGCCCGCAGCAGGAGCATGGCACCGAAGACGGCAAGGATCGCGAAACTGACCTGCTCCACCAGCCCCACTTGCTGCATGGCATCGCGACTCAGCCAGCCTGCGATCTTCACCAGCCCCACGACCAGCACGATTGCTGTCAGCCCCTGCAGTATCGAAGCGAGGAAAGAAAGCAGTAACCCGGTCCCCAGTCGGGCGGGATGGGTCAGCAGGTAGGCGGAAATCACCGCCTTGCCGTGGCCCGGGCCAGCAGCGTGAAAGACGCCATAGCCAAAACTGATCAGGAAAAGCCAGCCGATATTGGCCAGGGATGTATCCTGCCGAAGCTGCCGTATGCCGGCATTGAGCTGCTGATGCAGGGATCGCTGGGTGACCAGCATCCAGGTGACGGCACGCTCGCGCAGACCGGGGTTTTCCGACGCTGTGGATGTGGCGGTGGCCTGTCGGTCTTCCGCCGGTGGAGACTGGGCGAAGGGTGACTGGGCCGAGGCCAGCGGTGCCGCCAGCATCAACAGCAGCGCAATACCCAGCAAGTGCTTCAGGCGGATCATCGGCATTGCAGATTCACGCGCTGTGCGAAGTGACGGCCCAGCCCGTCGGCGCTGGCTGCACCGAGATCCACTGCCGCGGCACGGGCAATCTGTGATGGGTCGGGTTTCGGTTCATCGATGGTCACCTGGCAGGCATCTGTCGCGCCATTCAGGCTCACGGCGTCCGCTGATGGATGCAGCATCTCGATGTAGTAAACCGGGTCGTAGATCATGTAGCTCACTGAGCTGCCCCGTGCGTCAACTTGCTCCGGGAGTTGCAGGGTAAAGCGGAACTGGAGTTGTTCTCCGGCGGTGAGCTGTGCCTCTACGTTCGTCACCTCAGTGGCGCGGAGGCGCTCTTCGTCGACCTCGATGCGAGTGAGGTAATCGTAGTCACCCATGCTGGTGATCATCCGCGCAGCCATGCCGCGCAACTGCTCTGCGCGTGCATCTTCGGGATGCTCCTCGTCGAGTTCCTCAAGGAGAATCAGGGTATAGACCGGGTCAAAAACCCAGGTCTGGGTGAGGCCGCTCAGTTGTCGCTGTTCATCCATGTGCAGCTCAACGGATAGATCAATCCAGGCATGGGGATGTGCATGAAGAAGCACGGGGACGCAGAGGCCGACAATCAGCACGGCTACTAGCATCCGGCGACCGCCTTGCAGGCTCATTAGTACAGCTTTGTTCATCCGCAGAATACCCCTCGCGAAGTGCTGGCAGCGTAACAGGGTTTCATCGGAATGTCAGTTTGATAGGCGCCGAATCCAGAGTCACGATGAGCATTCCTGCGAGGCTGCACCGGAACTCAGATCATTGGCTCCGGGACATCGCTGACGGACTTCTCGATGTGACTCACATCAATCATCTCGCGCAGTAGTTGGCGCGACTGTTGATCATGCTGCGGTCCGCCCTCTCCCCGAAGCTTGTCATCCAGTTGGCGAAACGCCAGCCCCGCCCGACCGCCGGCCGCAGTAGTCACGTCGCGCAGGGCGACCCGGTTCAGGTCCGATACCAACAGCAGTCCGATGCGAATGCGCAGGATGGCCAGCACCCCGAGCAGACTCTCCCGGGATTGTTCAATTCGCTCCGGGTCGAGTCCGAGGTCGCGGATGAGTTCGCCACGCATGACATAGCGCTCTTCCAGCCGCTGCACGCGAAGCCGGGCACGGGCCTGATCTTCCAGCAACTGGTTGGTCTGGGCCGAGAGTTCGCCCTCGCGTTTCAGTGCCTGGGCGTACTGGTCCTCCCTGGCCTCCAGCAGGCGCTCGTAGTAGCGCTCCCGCGACAGGGCCCAGGCCAGCACCAGGATGAGTCCGATCAGCATGGCGCCGGAGGCAGCCAGAAGGAACGCCGTGAGGGGGTACATGTCCGGTCTCCCTAATCCATCTTTGGCCCGACTCCGGTCGGAAGATAGCACGCAGCCTGCCTGGTTAACGCGCGCCAGGTCACAGCTTGAGAAGCGATTCAGTGGCCACTTCGGGGTTATCGGCAAGTCTCGCAGGATCTGCAGTTCCGGCCTGACGCATCACCAGCCGATGTACCGGTTTTTGTGGTGGGCGAAGCGTCTTTCTGGCAGGGGGAACTTATCGTATGCTCGAAGTTCGGAGCAGTTGCAGCCAGCAACGATGTGCTGCGCCTGACTTCCTGTGCAAGGCACATAAACATAATGACATCCCGGAGGAGTGGAGATGCTTAAAGCCCTCAAGCTGGAGCCGGAAAAGTGTACCGGTTGCCTGCAATGCGAAATGGCCTGTTCCTACGAGAATACCGGCGCGTTCAACCCGGCACGCTCGCGAATCAAGGTATTCACGTTCCACGAAGAGGGTCGCTTCGCCCCCTATACCTGCACCCAGTGTGACGAAGCCTGGTGCATGCATGCCTGCCCGGTGGAGGCCATCGTGGTGGACATGGCCACCGGCGCGAAGAACGTGCTCGAGGATGTCTGCGTCGGCTGCAAGGTCTGCACCATTGCCTGCCCCTTCGGCACCGTCAACTACGAACAGGAAACCGGCAAGGTCATGAAGTGTGACCTTTGCGGCGGTGATCCGTGGTGCGCCAAGGCCTGCCCCACCGGCGCAATCACCTATGTCGCGGCGGATGACACAGGCATGGAGCGGATGCGGGCCTGGGCGCAGCAATCGCCCCAGGGTCCGGCCAGCACCAACGCGCCGCGGGAAAAGGCCATCAACGTGTACATGTCGGGTCAGCAGGGGAGTAACTAGCCATGGCTTGGACGGGAAAGGTTCTACGAGTCAATTTGAGCCGCGGCACCGCCGAGGCTGAACCGCTTAACAGGGAGTGGGCGCGGGATTACCTCGGCCAGCGCGGACTGGCGAGCAAGTATCTGTACGAGGAGATCGACCCGGCCATCGACGCACTCTCGCCGGACAACAAGCTGATCATGACCACGGGGCCGCTCACCGGCACCATGGCCTCCACGGGCGGGCGTTATTCGGTGGTCTGCAAGAGCCCGCTGACCGGCGCTATCGCCTGTTCCAACTCCGGCGGGTTCATCGGTGCCGAGATCAAGACCGCCGGCTGGGACATGATCATCTTCGAGGGCAAGGCCGACGCGCCAGTCTACCTCTGGCTGGAGAACGACAAGGCCGAACTGCGGTCCGCCAAGGAACTCTGGGGCAAGACCGTCTGGGAAGCCGACGAGATGCTCCACAAGATGCACCAGGATCCCCTGATCCGTATTGCCTGTGTCGGTCGTGCGGCCGAGGCGGGGAATCTCTACGCCGCCGTGGTGAATGATCTGCACCGGGCTGCGGGGCGCTCCGGTGTCGGCACCGTCATGGCCTCCAAGAATCTCAAGGCGGTGGTGGTCCGTGGCACCAAGGGTGTCGGCAACATCAAGGACCCGATGCGCTTCATGCAGGCCACGGAGGAGGGCAAGAAGGTTCTGCAGGAGAGCGCCGTCACCGGCCAGGGCCTGCCCACCTACGGCACCCAGGTGTTGATGAACGTGATCAACGAGATGGGTGCAATGCCGACGCGGAACATGCGCGAGGTGCAGTTCGAGGGCGCCCACAAGATCTCCGGCGAGGCCATGCACGAGCCGCGGAAGGGAGACGGCAAGCCCAACCTCACCACCAATGCGGCGTGTTTTGCCTGCACCATTGCCTGCGGCCGCATCTCCACGGTCTACAAGGGCCACTTCACGGTGGAGAACAAGCCCCAGTACTGGGGCAATTCCGGGGGGCTGGAATATGAAGCCGCCTGGGCGCTGGGTTCGGATACCGGCGTCGACGATCTCGACACGCTCACCTATGTGAACTTCCTTTGTAACGAGGACGGTATCGATCCCATCTCCTTCGGAGCCACCGTGGCTGCCGCCATGGAGCTCTATGAGATGGGTGTGATCACCAAGGAAGAGACCGGCGGTATCGAGTTGAACTTCGGATCCGCCAAGGCACTTGCCGCCGTCACCGAGCTGACCGCCCGCGGCGAAGGTTTTGGCAAGGTGCTGGGGCTGGGCTCCAAGCGGTTGTGCGAGAAGTACGGCCACCCGGACCTGTCCATGACCGTCAAGGGTCAGGAGTTTCCCGCCTACGATCCCCGGGGTATCCAGGGCATGGGCCTTGCCTACGCCACCTCCAACCGCGGCGCCTGCCACCTGCGGGGCTACACGGTGGCCTCCGAGGTGCTGGGTATCCCGGAGAAGACCGACCCGTTGGTGAGTGATGGCAAGCCGGAGCTGGTCAAGGCCTTTCAGGACGCCACCGCTGCGGTGGATTCCAGCGGCCTTTGCGTGTTCACCACGTTTGCCTGGACGCTGGACAATATCTCGCCACAGATCGACGCGGCCTGCGATGGTGACTGGTCGACCGAGAAGCTGCTGGAGGTCGGTGAGCGTATCTGGAACCTGGAGCGAGACTTCAATCTGAAGGCCGGGCTCACCGGCAAGGATGACACCCTGCCGAAGCGCCTGCGCAAGGATGCCGCCAACGTGGGGCCGGCGAAGGGCATGGTCAACGAACTCGACAAGATGCTGCCCAAGTATTACGAGATTCGTGGCTGGACACCCACCGGCGAATTGACGTCCGAGACCCGTCAGCGCTTCGGGATCTGATCCCGAAGCGCCCTCATGGAGGCACAAGCATGCGACATGTGATCGTAGGAGCGGGGCCGGCGGGTGTGGTTGCTGCCGAGTCCTTGCGCAAGATCGACGCCGATTCGGATATCGTCCTGTTGAGTGGTGAACCCGAGCCGCCGTATTCACGGATGGCCATCCCCTATCTGCTGATCGATCAGATCGACGAGAAGGGCACGCATCTGCGAAAGGATGCGGGCTATTTCGAGAGCAAGGGAATCGATGTCCGCCATGGGTGGGTTGATTCTCTTGATGCGGACAAGCATCAGCTCAAGCTCCAGGGTGGTGACACACTGGACTACGACAAGCTGCTGCTGGCGACGGGGTCGCACCCGGTGATCCCGCCGATCCCGGGTGTCGACCGGGAGAATGTCCACACCTGCTGGACGCTCGCAGACGCAAGACAAATCCTCAGCAAAGCGGGTGCAGGTTCCCACGTTGTCCTGATCGGTGCCGGCTTTATCGGCTGCATCATTCTGGAGTCTCTGGCCCTGCGCAAGACCCACCTGACGGTGGTCGAGCAGCAGGACCGGATGGTTCCCCGGATGATGAACGACAAGGCCGGTGGGCTGATCAAGCGCTGGTGTGAAGACAAGGGGGTCGCCGTTCACACCGACACCAAGGTGGAAGGGGTCGACCAGGGCACCGGCGGCCATCCGCTCGCAGTGAAGCTGGATCATGGCGAGTCCATTCCAGCCGACCTGGTGATCGTCTGTGTTGGCGTGGCCAGCAACACCGGTTTCCTGGATGGATCAGGCATCAGGCTTGATCAGGGTATCCTGGTGGATCGTCACCTGCAAAGCAGCCTGCCGGATGTCTACGCCGCGGGCGATGTGGCCCAGGGCCTGGACTTTTCCACCGGCAATTATGCCGTGCATGCGGTGCAGCCCACGGCTGCGGACCATGGCCGCGTGGTGGCAAGCAACATGGCCGGCCGCCCGCAGCTGCACCAGGGCAGCGTCAACATGAACGTCCTTGACACCCTGGGCCTGATTTCGTCGTCGTTCGGCCTGTGGATGGGCACGGATGGCGGGGATTCCGCCGAGCTTTACTCGCCGGAGCGGTTCCGCTATCTAAATCTGCAGTTCGAGGACGATCGTCTCGTTGGTGCCAGTGCGCTCGGTCTCACCGAGCATGTCGGTGTGATTCGCGGGCTGATCCAGAGTAGGGTGCGTTTGCGTGGCTGGAAGGACAAGCTCAAGGATGACCCCACCCGGCTGATGGAGGCCTATCTGGCCAACACGCAAGCCATTGGCCATAACGCGCAGGTGCTCAAGCCGGCGTGACCTTTCGGGGCGGCCTTCCGGGCCGCCCCCGACTCATCGGTTGGATTTCAAACATGCGGATACGCGTCAAATTGTTCGCCTCCCTGAGTGACCTGCTTCCTCGGGGCGTGCTCCCGCACGAAGGTTTCGAACTGGATATCGATGATGACACCACCCCTGCGCAGTTGATCGAGCGTTTGCGTGTGCCGCCCAAGCTCGCCCACCTGGTGCTGCGCAACGGCGAGTACATCAAGCCCGAGCAACGGGATCAGCCCGTATTCAAGGACGGTGACGTCTTTGCTGTGTGGCCACCGATTGCGGGCGGTTGAGCGATGACTGCCAGTGATCGGGCAGATGCCCACGTGGTGAGCAAGGATATGGGCGTTACCCATGCGGAATGCCGTCGGACGCTTGCTGCCGTGGTCCCTGACGTGGAATTGAACTGGCGTGGCGACACGGCCACGGCAACATGGCCTGATCGACGACTGGAGATCCGGCTCGGTCCCGAGCAGACCCGCCGGATTGCCAGTCTGTCCCTGCCCAGAACCGAGGTCAGCCTGGTGTTCACCGGGTTTACGGCGGACCAGCGCCAGGCGCTGCTTCGCAACTTCGATCTGCGCTTTCAACGTGGTGGTGGCTGATGAAAATCGCGGTAGTCGGGGCTGGTCTCGCCGGCCTGAGCTGCGCGCGTGGCCTGGTTGCGGCGGGGCACGAGGTGACGCTGTTCGAGAAATCCCGCGGGCCTGGCGGGCGGCTGTCCACCCGCCGGGGCAAAGGGTGGCAGGGCGATATGGGCGCACAGTATTTCACCGCCCGCGATGCCCGTTTTGCCGACGCGGTTGCCGGTTGGCGGCAGGTCGGTGTTGTGGCGCCCTGGCAGGCACGTCTGGTGAAACTCTCACCGACGCGGATCGAAACACTGGTTGATGACCAGACCCGCTGGGTGGGCGTGCCGCGAATGAGCGCCTTGACCCGACACCTGAGTGACGGTCTGACGCTGCGCAGCGGTATCAGAATCGAGGCCGTGAACGTGACAGAGCAGGGTCTCGAATTGCAGGCGGAGAGTGGCAGCGTGTTTGCCGGTTTCGAGCGTGTGGCTGTTGCCGTTCCCGCTCCCCAGGCGGTGCCTCTGCTGCAGGCGGCACATCTGCTCGCGGAGTCCGCCCGGTCGACACCGATGCACGGGTGCTGGGCCATGCTGATTCGATTGCGAGACGCGCCGGAACTCGAATTTGATGGTGCCTTTGTCCAGGACAGCCCACTGCGCTGGATTGCGCGTGACAGCAGCAAGCCGGGCCGTGAGGGCCGTGATCTCTGGCAATGCCATGCCGAGGCGCAATGGACGGCCGCGAATATCGAGCGGGAACCGGACCCCGTAGCTGACGACCTCCAGGCCGCCTTCAGGGCATTAACTCACCTGCCCGAAGAGACGGCAATCGAAATGCTCCGTACCCATCGCTGGCGCTACAGCCAGTCTGCCGAGCCTCTGCGGCAGGGCTACCTGTATGACCCGGCAACCGGCATAGGTGCCTGCGGCGACTGGTGTCACGGCGATCGGGTGGAGGGTGCCTGGTTGAGTGGGGCCAGACTGGCCGATCGAATCCTCGAATCGGGAAGTGCTTGATTCGGGCGCTGCTTTTTCCTGCTTGTGGGAATCGCCTGACAAGCATGTGTACATTTCCTGTACAGCGCTTGGTCGCTGCCGTGAAATCCGCTCCAGCAAATGGTTTGCGAGCGAAACCGCGGTTGACTGCCTGTGGATAACTCGGTGGAAAAGTATCCCGCAGGCAGGCTGTGGCCTATTCTTTCTTGCCGTTGGATAGCCGGTAGAAGAGCCCCAGTTCGCTATCCTCCAGCAGCTCCATACGGCCGGCGATCACCATGGGGTCGAAGCTGAATTCCACGGGGCGTTCGGTGCGGACTTCCACGACGTTCTCCGGCCCGCCCGGCAGACAGTAGAAGCAGCTCGGTGGTGTGCGGCTCAACAGAAAATGCTGCTGCCGGTCGCTGTTATCCAGCGGCAGCATGAAACCCTGTATACGCACGTCCTTGCCGTGCAATTCCCGGACATCACTGGTGAAGATTGGCTCCAGCAGCCCGTGGCGCCCTTCACGAGTGCCGATATCCGTCATGGTCTGCCACGGGACCACGCCTTCCACCTCGGGCAGATCCACGGCCCGCTCGGCCAGGTGTTCCATGGGATGGCCATAGGCGTCATCCGTGATGTAAAGGCTCACCTGCTTGCTGATTCCGCCACCGGTGAAGGTCAATACATCCTCACCGGGCAGGCGAGGGCGTATACGAATATCGACCCAGCCGTCTTTATCGGTGGGCAAGGATTCGTCGCTGAGCTCGTTGCCTACCAGTGAACTGATCTTGAGCTCGGCGTCGGGCAGTGGTTCGCCGTCGGCAGCCTCGAGCCGCATGCGCAGATCGACGAATTCGTCCGACGCAGCGGTGATGCCGACGACCTCGCCAAACTCCTGGAATTCCGCCATGTAGACACGGATCGTGGGAGCGGCCTGGCGGTCGCTTCCCGAGCGGACCTCGCCGCTGCCCGATGCGCTATCAGTATTCTGGGACGACCAGCAGCCGCCGAGCATGACGGTGCTGAGTGCCAGGATCCAGGCCAGTCTTTTCGGCGACAAGCGGTTCATCAGTGTCTGCATCTCTTGCTCGGTTGCTCAGACAGCGTCGTCGGCTGCTTCGTTCGTGTCGGCAAACTATCGCGCTCCCCGCTGCAGGACATCCGCCACATCAGTCCGGTAGACACGCCATGCCGGTAGCAGCGCCGCGCCCAGGGCCAGTAACCAGGCCGCTGCCATGAGCAGTAACTCCTGAGGCAGGAACAGTCGACCGGTAATGCGAAATGCTTCCGCCTGGGAGACCAGCCCGGCAAGCAGCTCTGCTCCGACGTGGGCCAGGAGTAGACCGAGCAGGGCGCCGATGGTCGCCAGGCCGAGGGCCTCCGCCAGTACTTGGGCCACGGCCCGCTTCCGCGTGGCACCCAGCACGCGCATCATGGCCAGGTCGTACTGGCGCTCGCGCATGGCATTGTATAGCACGGCGAACACGCCCAGCGCGGCGAGCCCGATCAGCAGCCAGCCAACCATTTGCAAGGTGCGCGTGCCCACGCCTACCAGTTGCATCAGGCGCGCCGTCTCGTAGGCCGGAGAGGCGGCCTGCAATGCATCCCGGGAATTGATCAGCCTTGGCAGCATTGCGGCGGCAAGCGGTGAGCGATATTGCACCAGCAGGGCGGTCAGGTAACGCTCGGCTGGCGTGTCTGTGCCCGTCCGGCTCCAGTGACCGTCAGCATCGTGGACCTCCCAGACGCTCTCCACGCTGACCAGGATCAGCCGGTCCAGGACCGAACCCGTGGGCTCGAGTATGCCGCTGACGCGATAGGTGTGATCGGCGTGGACGAACCCCGCGCCCGCCTGCTGGGACGTGATGCCGTGGACTCCATGAAAGCCGTCGCCGATGCCAAGCCCGGTCTGCCGAGCCGCCTCGGCACCGAGGACGGCACCGTGGTTGTCGGGCCAGATGTCGCCCGCTGCAAACTGGGCATCGTAGTGATCGAGATAACGGGAATTCGTGCCGACAATGCGCAGCCCCTGGTAACTGTCGCCCAGCGCCAGGGGAATCACGCCTGCAACAAGGGGGTGCTCTTCCACCCAGCGTGCGTCAGTCATGGAGATGTTTCCGGTGGGGACATCGACGTGGAAGATGCTTGAGAGAATGATCTGCAGCGGACTTCCCTTGGCTCCCACCACCAGATCAATATTCTCGGCATCCCGCTGCAGCCGCTGATCGAGCTGGTGACCGAGCAGCATGATCAGCGCCACGGTTGCGACGCCGAACGCCAGTAGCAGCAGATTCAAAGTGGTTGACAGGGCATTGCGTCGGAAGTGGCCGCCTGCGAGCGTCACCAGGTTCATGGGGTCAACTCCTGGACCGAAGGCAGCGCCTCGCGGACACGCTGATCATGGGTGGCGACCAGCAGCGTTGCCGCGCAGAGACGGGTCTCTTCCTTCAAGAGATCGAGCAGCCGCAGACAGGCACGGTCATCCAGTGCCGAGGTGGGCTCATCGGCAAGGAGCAGCGCCGGCCGGTTCATCAGTGCGCGGGCAATGGCGACGCGCTGTGCCTGACCCTGGCTCAGGGCGTCGGGGTGGCGATTGGTTAGATGGTCCAGTTCCAGGCGGCGCAACAAATCCAGCGCCCGCTCCCGGTTCGGCTCCAGGCCGGCCATGGCGGGCGCCAGCAGCAGGTTGTTCAACACAGACAGGGTTGGCAATAGATACAGGGTCTGGAATACGATGCCGATGCTGCGGCCGCGCAGGCGATCACGGTCCTGTTCCGAGAGCTGGTCGAGACGCTGTGCGCCAATCTGAACACTGCCGCTGCTCGGCTTGCGCAAGCCGGCAAGCAGCTGCAGCAGCGTGGTCTTGCCGCAGCCGGAAGGCCCGATCAGCGCCCATTGACTGCCCCCGTCCAGTGTCCAGTCGGGGAACTGCAGGGTCGTGCCGTCGGCATGGCGAAAGCCGAGGCCGGATACATGGACGTGAACGGGATGGCTCATGGGCGATTGGTTTCGGTGCCTGTGTGGGTGGCGACGGACGCCGATGCAGCTGCCGCCATTGTCACGGATGAAACCCGACGAGGAAAGGGCAGACATGCCGACAGCAACCAGTTTGATCACCGGATTTCTCGGCGCTGGCAAGACCACCGCCATCGCGCACCTGCTCAGCCAGCGCCCGGCGGACGAGCAGTGGGCCGTGCTGGTCAATGAGTTCGGTCAGGTGTCCATTGATGGCGCAGTCCTCGGTGGTGATGAAGACGTTGCAGTGCGGGAGCTGCCGGGCGGCTGCCTGTGCTGCACGCTGGGCGCGCCCTTGCGCGTGACCCTCACCCGACTGCTGCGGGACATCAAACCGCACCGCCTGCTGATTGAGCCAACCGGCCTTGGTCATCCGGCGCGGGTGCTCGATACCTTGCGGGCGCCAGGCCTGGCGGAATCGCTGACCCTGGGCGCCACGGTGTGCCTGGTGGATCCCCGTCGGCTGGGGGATCCCCGCGTCCGATCTCATCCGGTGTTCGTGGACCAGGCACAGATGGCTGACGTACTGGTTGCAAGCAAGTGCGATCTGGCGGATCCACAGGCGCTTGAGGCATTCCGGGCATGGGCTGCCGGTCACTATCCGCCGAAGCAACTGGTCACAGAAATCACCCATGGCCGACTCGATGTCGCCCTGCTTGATCGGCAACCTGGCCCGCCGCGATTCGCCCTGTTTCCCGACGCCCACGCTGCCGCCGACGAGTCGTCTGCCGAGGCGCTGCCATTCCTTGCTCTCCCCGGCCGCCCCGTGCGTCGGGACAACCAGGGCCTGGGGCGGCAGTCCTGTGGCTGGGTCTTCCATCCGCAGGACTGCTTCGATCGGGTACGACTGACCGAGTTGCTGGGGACACTGCCATCGGTGGAACGCCTGAAGGGCGTGTTCCATTGCGGCCGGGACTGGTTGCTCATGGACCGGGCCGGTGACGAATTGCGCGTGGAGCCGGTGGGCTGGCGTAGTGATAGCCGGCTGGAGGTCATCATCCGGGAAGACAATGGGATTGCCTGGGACGGTCTCCAGCGGCGCCTGCTGGCGTGCCTGTCCACCCCCTGAATCAGGCCTCGACTCGCACCACCCCCATCATGCCCGCTTCCTGATGCTCCAGCACGTGGCAGTGGAACATCCAGTCACCCGGGTTATCCGCCACAAAGGCGATGCGCACGCGCTCCAGCGGATTCATCAGCACCGTATCCCGCCACTCAACGGGTGTTGCCGCTTCACCGTCGCGGCCAAGCACCTGGAAGACATGGCCATGAAGATGGATCGGGTGATGCCAGCTGGTGCGGTTTTCCATGTCCAGCACCACGGTCTGGCCGAGGCGGGCAGTGAGTAGTGGTGGCATATGGTGATGGTGCGCCACCACTTCATTGAGCGCCCAGAATTTCCCCCGCCGCGCCAGTTCGCGAAGGTCGAGATACTCGCCGTCCAGTTCCGCACCATGCATGCCTCCACGGGCACCGCCGGTAAACACCAGTTCATGCCGAATGGCGTCGTCGAGCACGGGAACAGAGAGCGGGTTTGCCGGCAGGGCGCGACTCCAGTCGGGGGCCTGATCGCGCACCGGCGTACCCACTGCCGTGAATTCGGTCAGCGTGTAGGCCCGGGAGCGATAGAAATCGTCCACCACTGCGGCCTGTTGATCGGGGGACAGATTCACATCAATGAGCAGGTCGGCACGCATGCCCGGGCCGAGGGTCACGCGACCCGCCGGTGGGCGATGCGGTTCCACGGGATGGCCGTCGGTGGCGATTACGTGGACATCGAGATCGCCGAAGTTCAGGCCAAAGACCCGGGCATTGGCGGTATTCACGAGCCGCAGGCGCAGGCGTTCTCCCGGTAGCACGGGGGTTGGCTCGGCCAGGCCGCCGTTGACGGTAACCGTGTTGCCAATGCGGCCTGCATGACTGCGATCATGCAGGTTGCCGAAGTCCTCGCGGACGCTGGCGTCCGACTCCAGCCGCCAGTCATCCAGCACCCAGAGTAGTTCCCGGTCGATGCGGATGGGCTCACGCTCTTCAACGATGAGCGCACCCGTCAGGCCGCGGCCGAGCTGTTCGCTGCTCGAGGCATGGGGGTGGTACCAGTAGGTGCCGGCGTCTTCCAGCGGAAAGCGATACTCGAAGCTCGCTCCGGGCGCGATGGCGGCCTGGGTGAGGTGTGGCACCCCATCCATGCCGTGGGGCAGCCGGATGCCATGCCAGTGAACCGTGGTGGGTTCCGGCAATCCGTTGTCCACACGGGCAACCAGCGTTTCTCCCTGCACCGCCCGGATTACCGGACCAGGCACGCGCCCGTTATAGGCCCAGACATCGGTATCCCCCCAGCGGCGGCCCACCACATTCACCGTGGTGGGAGCCGGTCTGAGGTTGTAGCTGCGGATATTGTCGGCGGCAGCAGCACCGGGCCACGCTGTGCCAGTGGCGGCGAGTGCCAGCAAGGGACTTTGCAGGAACTGTCGGCGTTTCATGTCAGCAGGAGGCTCTCGATCATATGGTTGCGAAGCAATCATGCCACGAATTCATCCGCTGACCGATTCTCCCTAGCGTGCCCAGTCGTCGTGGAATTTTTCGTTGTTCTCAGCCATGCGTGTGAGGATCCCTGCCGGCGCATAGCGTTCGCCATGGGCCTGACGCAAGGCTTCCAGCCGCGTGACGATATGGCCTGCGCCATGGCTGTCCATGTAGCGGAACGGGCCACCACGGAACGGCGGGAAGCCGATGCCGAAGACCGCACCGATATCGCCGTCGCGCAGGGAGCGGATGACGCCTTCCTCGTAGCAGCGGGCCGCCTCGTTGACCATCATGAGCACGGTGCGTTCGACGATGACATCTGCAGCCATGGCATTGCTTGGCTCGATGTCCAGCAACTTGTACACGCGTTGGTCCACCGGCCGGCGGCCCTTGCGGCTCCTGGTGCCGTACAGATAGAAGCCCTTGCCTGCTTTCTTGCCGCGGCGGCCATCCTGCAGCAGGCGCTCCGCCGTGGCCGCAGGCTTCATGCGATCACCGAAGGCCTCGTGCAGAATCGGGCCCACCTTGGCGCTGACATCCAGGCCGACTTCGTCGAGCAAGGCGAACGGCCCGACGGGGAAACCAAACGCGAGCAGCGCCTCGTCGACCCGATCCACCGCAACCCCCTCGCTCAGCAGGTGGCTCGCCTCGTTGATATACGGGGCGAGTATGCGATTCACATAAAAGCCGGCGCCGTCGCGAACCACGATCACCGTCTTCCCCTGGCGCCGACCGAGTTCGACCGTGGCGGCGATGACCTCGGGCGCGGTGTGTTCCGTCGCGATGACCTCGAGCAACGGCATCTTCTCCACCGGGGAGAAGTAATGCATGCCGATCACGTTCTCCGGTCGCTCGGCGGCCGCGGCTATGCTGGCTATGGGGATGGACGAGGTGTTGGTTGCGAAGATCGTACCCGGACCGCAATGGGATTCAACATCCCGGACCATGCCGTGCTTGAGATCCAGGTCCTCGAAAACCGCCTCGATCACCATGTCCACCCGGGAGAAACCCGAGTAGTCCGTGGTCGGGGTGACCCGTCGCAGCTGCAGTTCGGCCTCGAAGGGCGTGATGGAGCGGCGCTTGAGCCGTTCGTTGATCAACCCGTGCAACGTCTTCATGCCCCGGTTCAGGCCATCTGCACCAATGTCCTTCAGGCGGACGGGCAGATTGGCCCGTGTGGCGGTCACGAAGCTGATGCCCGCGCCCATCAGCCCCGCACCAAGCACCGCCGTTCGCCGTACCGGGCGCGCCTCCACCTCGACATCGGTGCCGGCATCCTTCTTCATCGCCACCGTTGCGAAGTAGATGCCCATCAGCTGCCGCGCCTCCGCAGTCATTGCCAACTCGCCAAAGCGCGTCGCCTCGAGTACCAGTCCACGATCCTTGCCACGTTGCAGGCCATGCTCGACACACTCGAGAATTCTCGGCGGAGCGGGGTAGACGCCGCGGGTGCGGTTGGCAACGGTCTGAGCCGCCTTCTTGAAGATGAGCCGCTTGCCCAGCGGATTGGTCTCCAGCAGGCGTTCCATCCAGGTTCGCCGGCGCCGCTTGCGTCGCCCTTGTGCCAGTTCCAGCGCGAGCTTTGCTGCTGCCTGCTCCAGGATGGTGGCCGGCACCACGTCGTCCACCAGTCCGATCCGCCGGGCGCGGCCTGCGCCTACCTGCTTGCCCGTGAGCATCATGTCCAGGGCATTGGCGATGCCGACAAGGCGCGGCAGGCGCTGGGTGCCGCCGCTGCCGGGAAGCAGTCCGAGCTGGACTTCAGGCAAGCCAAGGGCGGTTTTCGGGTTGTCGGTGGCGACGCGTCCACGGCAGGACAGTGCCAACTCCAGCCCGCCGCCCAGGCAGAGCCCGTCGATGGCTGCCACCACGGGCACGGGAAAGCGCTCGATCCGGTCAAACAACGCCTGGCCGCCTCGCGCCAGCTCCGTGGCTTCGTCCGCCGTGGAGCAGGCAGCCAGCATGCGGACATCGGCGCCCGCGATGAAAGAGCCGGCCTTGCCGCTGGCAAAGATCACGCCCTTTACCGTTTTGTCGCGCTCCAGCTCATCGAAGACAGTCGCGGCCTCCTGCATGAGTTCCGCCTTGAGGACGTTCATGCTCTCGCCGGGGGTGTCGATGGTCACCACGGCGATGCCATCATCCCGCCGGCTGAGTGTCAGTGCAGCGTCAGTCATCAGGCCACCTCCAGCGTCATGGCGGCACCCAGCCCGCCGGCGGCGCATGCAGTTGCCAGGCCGACGCCGCCGCCCCGACGACGCAGTTCGTGCAGTGTCTGGGTGATCATGCGTGCGCCGGTTGCTGCGAAGGGATGACCATAGGCCAGGGAACCGCCAAGCACATTGAATCGCTCCGGGTCGACCTCACCGATGGCTTCGTCCCGTCCCAGGACGTCGCGCGCAAAGCGCCGGGATGGCCAGTTCTTGATGTTGGCCAGGGTTTGAGCGGCAAAGGCCTCGTGCATGTCCACCAAAGTGAGGTCCTGCAGGCGCAAGCCGGCGCGATCCAGTGCTACGGGCGTGGCATGGCTCGGGCCCATCAGGCCATCATTGAATGGGTCGATCGCGGTGAAGGCCCAGCTGCGTATGTATCCGAGGGGTTCGAATCCGAGTTCCCGGGCGCGGGTCTCGCGCATTAGCAGAATCGCGGCGGCGCCGTCAGTCAGGGGTGTGGAATTGGCAGCGGTCACTGTGCCATGGCGGCGATCAAACGCCGGGCGCAGCGCGGCGAGCTTCTCCAGGGTGGAGTCGCCACGAACGTTGTTGTCACGCTCCAGCGGTTTGTCGTAGGGGGGCACGATGGCCGTCATGACCTCGGCCGAGAGTCTGCCGTCTTCCCAGGCGCGATTGGCCAGCTCATGGGAGCGCAGGGCAAGCTGGTCCTGCTCGTCCCGCGAGATTCCATGGTTTTTTGCCATCTGTTCGGCGATATCGCCCATGCCCAGTTGCGTTGAATAGTCGCGGACGGCCGGCGCCGTGGGCAGCAGATCACGGGGGCGAACCGTACGGAGCAGGGCAAGTCGCTCGCCCAGGGAGCGCGCCTTGCTCAATCGGATGAGCGCGCGGCTGAACGTCTTGCCCACCTGAATGGGCAGTACCGACGCCGAGTCGGCGCCGCCAGCAAGGCCAATGTCGATATCGCCGGCGAGGATGGCGCCGGCAATATCCGCCGTGGACTGAAAGCTGGTGGCGCAAGCCCGGCTCACGCTGTAGGCGTCGGTAGTCGCTGCCATGCCAGCGCCAAGAACCACCTCACGGGCGATATTCGGTGCTTCCGGCAGGATGCCCACCTGGCCGAATACCACTCGCTGGATGAGTGCCGGGTCCAGTTCGGTTCTCGCAAGTAGCTCGCTCACCACCAGGATGCCGAGTTGAATCGCGTTGAGATCGCGATAGGCGGTGAGTTGCCGGGCGAACGGCGTTCGCAGCCCGGCGATGATCGCGACCCGCTCGGCGCTGTTGCTGCGGTTGACTGTCGCCACGGTAAATCCCCTTGTGTCCCGGCGCGAATGGCTGACGGTTTTCCTCGCCGTCCTGTGGCTGGTTCAAGTCGGCAATTCACCAGTACGGTAGCGTATTGTCAACTTCAGGGCCTTGTTCATCGGTGTTTGATAGACGAAAAGCATCATTAGCATTCAAAAGAAACAATTCAGTAATAACGTCCCGGTTCGTACAATACCGGCGGTTAAAAACAGCGGAGCAGTCACGAACTATGGCAGAAGCAATCGTACACACCACCGAAGAGCGCTTTGATGAAGACGTCCTGCAGGCGGAGACCCCTGTGCTCGTAGACTTCTGGGCTGAGTGGTGCGGACCTTGCCGGACTCTGGCTCCGCTGCTGGACGACGTGGCGCAGACCTATGGCGAGCGGATCCGCGTGGTCAAGGTGAACATCGATGAAAATCAGGCGATTGCGCCGCGATTCGGCATCCGGGGAATCCCTACGCTGATGGTTTTCAAGGATGGCGCGGCGCAGGCGACCCGGGTGGGTGCGCTCTCCCGGCCGGAACTCGCCGCCTTCGTCGATTCGAATTTATAGGTGATCTGTAAGGCATAGCTGATTCGGCCGGCGATAGCCGGCCTTTTTTGTTTTCGGATGTGAGTTGCCATGTCCCTATCGGTCAGGCCTTTCGCTGTTGTATGCTCCGGGTCCGGGGCGTTGCACAGCATGGGCTGAACTCTGCCCCATCTTTGCAGTCAACGAAACGGTGCTGGACGTCTGTCCGTCCGCTTGCATCCAGCAAGGCGACCTGAGTTTATGAAAGATCTGGAAACGATTCCGCACGAACTGTTGCGTCTGCTCGTAGACGCCTCCAATGACGGTATCGTGATCGCCGAACAGGAAGGCGATGACAACGTCCTGATCTACGTGAACCCGGCCTTCGAGCGCCTTACCGGTTATACAGCCGAAGAGATCCTCTACCAGGACTGTCGATTCCTGCAGGCGGGCGACCGCGACCAGAAAGGGCTGGATGAGATACGGCGCGCCATCGGTCGTGGTGAAGCAACCAGGCAGGTGCTGCGCAACTATCGCAAGGATGGCTCGTTGTTCTGGAACGAACTCAGTATCACGCCGGTGTACAGCGAGCAGGACGAGTTGACCTACTACATCGGGATCCAGAAGGACGTCACTGCGCAGAAGGAACTGGAAGACCGGTTGCGTGCCCTGGAAGGCCCCGCGGCGGACGACGCCTGATGGTCCTTAGAGGACGCAGGCTCCAGCTTTAGAGTGACAGCGTAACCCCACCTCAACCGAAACGCCCGCTTTGTTCCATGGGAACGGCGCGGCGCCGATTAGCCGTCAATAACGGATCTTGCATGAGCATCGTGGACATCAATCTGAAAGAACTGGATCGACGCCGCCTCGAGGAACTACGGGAGGCGGTGGAGCAGGAAATCGAGAACCGGCGCTTCGAGGAGCGCCTGCTCTGGGAAGTGCGACGGCAGTCCCGCGGCGAGGCCCAGGCAGGCTGATAGCCCTGCATCTTGCATTTGTGGGTGATTTCATCGCATCGTCTTGCATAAGCAGACGGCGATGAGGGTTCGCTGCAGGCAACAGCCATTCCCTCCTTCGCAATCAACCGGTTGACGCGGCGTCTTGCGTCAACGGGATAAGAACAATGGAGGAGCGCGAATGGCCATGGCGTCGGCCTACGATGATGCACCCTGGAAACAGCATTTCCCGGACGGTATTACCGAGACGGTCGAGCACCAGCCCCATGCCAGTATTCCGGCGCTGGCCGCCGAGACGGCACGCCTCCATGGTGATCGCCTTGCCTTCACCACCTGCATGCCCAACGGTATGTCGGGGAGCCTGCGGTTTCGTGAGGTGGAGGCCCTTTCCGATGGCTTCGCTGCCTATCTGCGGGAGGAGCTGGGCCTCGCCCAGGGGGCCCGGGTCGCCGTGCAGATGCCCAACTGCCTCAGCTATCCGGTGGCGGTGCTGGGCATCCTCAAGGCCGGCTGCGTGCTGGTCAACGTCAATCCGCTGTATACCCCCCGCGAGATGTCGGCCCAGTTCCGCGATAGCGAAGCCGAGGCGCTGGTCATCATCGACCTTTTTCTCGACAAGCTTGAGTCGATCATCTCTGAAACCTCCATCAAGCATGTCGTGGTCGCCGGCGTTGCCCAATGGTTTCCACCCGTGGTCGGCGGCATTCTCCGGCTGATACTGAAGTACTGGCAGTGTGTCATTCCCGATCACAATCTGGACGTAGTGAGGCTGGATACGGCCATCGAGCGGGGCCGTGCGCAGCTCGATCACGTCCAGGTGACCGACTACTGGCACGAACTCGCGCATGGCGACACCGCATTGTTGCAGTACACCGGTGGTACCACCGGTGTGAGCAAGGGTGCGGTGCTGACCCACGGCAATCTGCTGGCGAATCTGGCCCAGGTCGATGCCACGGCGGGGGAGTTCATCGAACCGGGCAGCGAGTGCGTGCTGACGGCGCTGCCCCTCTACCATATCTTCGCTTTCACGGTGAATTTCCTGGCCTTCTACATGAAGGGGGCCCACAACGTGCTGGTGCCGAGTCCTCGGCCGATTCGTAACTGTCAGCGGGCGCTGGAGAACTATCCGATCAGCTGGATTTCAGGTGTAAACACCCTGTACAACGCTGTGTTGAACGAGGAGTGGTTCGCTCTGTATCCCCCGCCCAGCATGAAAATGGCCATGGCCGGGGGGACGGCCCTGCATCACGCCGTTGCGGAACGTTGGACGCAGATCGCCGGGTGCCCGATTGTCGAGGGCTATGGCCTGACGGAAACGTCCCCCGTGCTGTGTTTCAACCCGATTCGCAACCCGTTGCCGGACTCCATCGGCATTCCCGTGCCGGGCACGCGGGTCCGGCTGATCGATGAACAGGGCGAGTGCGTGCCGCCCGGTGAGCCTGGCGAGCTCATCGTCCAGGGACCGCAGGTCATGACCCGATACTGGAACCGGCCAGAGGAAACGGAGCGCAGTTTCCGCGATGGCTGGTTCTGTACCGGAGATATCGCCGTGATGGACGAGAACGGTTATTTCCGCATCGTTGATCGGAAGAAGGATCTGATCCTGGTCAGCGGTTTCAACGTGTACCCCAACGAGGTGGAAGACTGCATTGCCCGGCTGGATGCGGTGCAGGAGTCGGCGGTGATCGGCGTGCCGGATCGCCAGACGGGTGAGGCTGTGCACGCCTATGTGGTTCTGCGGGCACCGGGGCTTGGTGAGAAGGACATCCGGGAGCACTGTCGTTCGGAACTGGCAGCGTACAAGGTGCCGAGCCGTGTCGTGTTCGCCGAGGATCTGCCCAAGACCCCTGTCGGCAAGGTATTGCGGAAAGACCTGCGGGATCGCGCCCAGCCGGGCGACGAAACCACGCCATCTGACGAGCGCGTTGCCTGAGGAGCCCCGGCCATGCTCAACCCCGTTGAGGAGACCCTGCTCGGTCTGATGATGGTGGTCATCATGCTGGGCATGGGGGCGTCATTGACGTTCAAGGATTTCCGTCTGGCGATGCGCCATCCACAGGCCATCGGCGTCGGTTTTGCCTCCCAGTATCTGTGCATGCCGTTGCTGGCATTCTTTCTGGCCCGCTTTTTCGGCCTGACGCCGGAACAGACGGTTGGGCTGGTGCTCATGGGGTGCATGCCGGGGGGCACCACGTCCAATATCTTCGCCTATTTCTCGAAGAGCCTGCTGGGGCTCAGCATCCTGATGACGGTGTGTTCCACCCTGGCTGCCGTCGTACTGGTGCCGGTATGGATGGAAGTGCTGACTTCCGGTATTGATGAAGCCTTCCGGATTCCCCCTGGCGAAATTATCTCCCTGCTGTTCGTGCTCCTGATTCCGACCCTGGTGGGTATGTGGCTACGGCGGCGCAACGCCAACCTTGGCGCAGTCATCGAGCTGCTGGGAAGTCTGCTGGGGCTGATCGTGATCGTCTTTCTGCTGGCAACCTGGATTCCGCGGAACTGGGAGTTGCTGCTGACCACGGGTTTCGGCGTTTACGCGTCGGTGATTCTTCTGGGGCTGACCGGCTTTGCCTTCGGTTACCTGTTCGCACGCTCGCTGCGTCTCAATCCACAGAAAGCGCGAACGGTGTCCCTTGAGACAGGCATACAGAACGGCCCGCTGGGGGCGCTGATCGTGATCATCGTCTTTGCGGGTGATACCCAGCAGCAGATCTTGTTGATGCCGGTGATGTATTCGCTGTTTATCGTCGTCAACTCGACGTTCGTTACCCTGCTGTTCCGCTTCTGGACCAACCGGGAGGAACTGGCGCGGGATCGTGCCAAGGTGGAGCCGACTCGGTAATGCCGGGCCGTCCCTGGCCGTGATGTCCTGGGGATGTGCTAGAAACGGTAGCGGAAACCGAGCAGCAACTCGTCGAAGTCACCCACCGCCAGCTCGCCGCCGGCGGAGAACTGCGGTGCGAACTCGTAGAACGCATTGCCGAAGACCTGGGCATTGGTATGGCTGTCCACGCGGCCGACGCGCAGCCCGGCGGCGACATCCCAGGCCGGTGGCAGGGCGGCCCGGACACCACCCTCGAGGCGGAAACCGGCATCGTCGGCGTCACCGGCATCGTAGAGCAGGTCGGCAGCGCCGTAGACGTCCAGCTGTTGTTCCGTGGGTACGCGAAAGCCCAGGCCGAGAGAGAGAATATCCCGGTCCACACTCACCCGACTGCGGTCGCCGGGTGGTCCGGTACGACGCGAGAAGGTGTTGCTCTGGATGCCGCCGCGAACGAACAGCAGATCGTCCAGGGCGTAGCTGCCCCGTACCTGAATGCCCGCATCGCTACTGCCAAAACGCCCTGGGGGGTCGACAATGGAGACACCGCCCTCGACGTAGCTGTAGGTTGGGTCCTGGCTCATGGCCAGTGTGGGCAGGAGCAGTAGCAGGGCGCCTATCGTACGCTTCATCAGTCGCCTCCTTGATGGTTGAAAGGCGCTGCGAATCATGCCTGATAGGGGGTGCGCCTGCCACTGTGTCGAGGTTGCGACAGTCAGCGAATCGCGTTGTAGCGCCCGGCGAATACCCAGCCGGTCCAGCACGCAGCAATGGACAGCAGGACGGTGGCCAATACATAGCCGGCCGCCTGCGCTGTATGACCCGCCTGCAACAGGCTCACGGCTTCCGCGCTGAATATCGAGAAGGTGGTGAAGCCGCCGCAGAAGCCGGCCATCAGAAACTGGCGATACCGCTCGTGAATGGCGAACCGTGCGTTCTCTGCAGTCAGTACCGCCAACGCCCCGATGATCAGCGATCCCGCCACGTTGACGGCAAGCGTGCTGATTAGTTGGGGTTCCAGGCCGGCGACGGCCAGTAGATCCCGAACGCCGTGTCGGGCCATCCCTCCCAGGGCGCTGCCCAGCGCGACCATCATGACAAGCCTGTTCATGTGGGCCCCGATATCCAGAGCCCGGCGACCGCGTAGCCAACGGCAACCGCCGTCAGGCACGCAAAGACGGTGGTCGTGATGTAGACGGCAGCAGTCAGTCTCCTGCCGCCGTTTGCAAGCACTACGGATTGCAAGGAGAAGGTGGAGACCGTGGTGTAGCTGCCGCAAAGCCCCACCACCAGTAGCCAGAACAGCTCTGGAGGCAACCAGCCGGGGGCTTCGAGCAGCGGAATCAGCATACCCAGCAGCAAGCTGCCACTCACATTCACCACCCATGTCCCTACGGGAAATCCGGCAGGTGTGTAGCCCACCAGCCAGAAACCGACCAGGCTGCGAAGTGCGCCGCCCGCAGCGCTACCGAGGGCGATGGCAAGATAGCTGAGCACGATGGAAAGAGTTCTCCCTGGGTTGTTTTCCGCAGTTTTGTGATGGTAACCGCAACCTTGTGCGATACAAGGTATAAACGCCGCCAAAATGCTCTGGTGAGCGTCTTGCAGATATGCCAGTATGCCGCCGTTTTCGCGATGTTTAAGGTCGCGACCAGGGCAGGTTGCGTGATTACGCGGAGGCAGGGCAGAAGTGGACGACAAGGGCCAGCTGGAGTATCGGAGGGGCAGGCTGGTGCTGCCGGAAGGTATCGTGGACTGGCCGCCGGGACAGGTGGCGCGATGGCTGTCACGCGTACCCCTGGCTGAGCGTGGCCGTGCCTTCAGGGCATTGCCCCTCAACGTGGCAGCCGCAGGTTTTCTTGCCATGGAACCCAAGTACCGGGTGGGTCTGATCTCTGCCCTCAATCCGTCCAATGTCCGCTATCTTTGCGGCATCGCCCGGGACGAGCATCTGCTGGAGACTCTGGAACTGGCGGGTGACGATGTGCAGGCCAGCCTGATGCAGGCTTTGCCAGACTGGCGCAGAGCGCGCATCGTCGAGCAGTTGCAGCAGCGCGTGGCGGCGGAGAAGAAGGGCAAGGATAAGGATCGCGGCAAGCGGGATCGGCCGGACTGGTTGAGCCGGCTCGTGCGCGTGGTTCGCCACAAGGACCGATGAACCGACTCATGGCATCCGGAGGGTTTCACCATGGCGCAGGAGCCGCCGGATCTGTTTGCCCATCTCGATGGACGAGTGCCTGCCGAGCAAGTGCGGCGCCGTCTCGACCGCGAGGGGCCCGGTGGCGAACCCGTGGTGGACTGGCGGCACCGGCGTCTGCATCCGGAGAACTGGGGCGTAACCCGCTCGATGCTGACGGCGGTGCTTCGGGCCACCGGGCTTTACGAGCGGGGTCGCCGCAACGCACGGCGGTTCCGGTTGCGCCGGCGCCGACTTGTGTTGCCAGGCCTGGCGCCCGCGCTGGATGGATACCGTCTGCTGCAGCTGAGTGATTTGCATCTGGATGTGGATCACACCTTTGCCCGGGAGCTGGCCCGTCGCATAGCCGGGGTGACCTCGGATAGCTGCGTTATCACCGGGGATTTCCGTTTCAGTACCGATGGACCCATCGAGCCCATGCTGCGTGCCATCGACGTATTGCGCCCGGCGTTACCGCAGAGCGTTTATGCCGTGCTGGGCAACCACGACTCCATCACCATGATTCCGCCGTTGGAGGCAAGGGGCATTCGGGTTCTGTTCAACGAGAGTGCATTGATCCACCATCAGGATGGTGTGCTGGCCCTGGCCGGGGTGGATGATCCCCACTATTTCGACTGTGCTGATCCGCGGCGGGCCGCAGCCGGACTGCCTGCGGACGTTCCCCGCCTGCTACTGGCCCATTCCCCGGAATGCTATGTCGAGGCGGAGGAAGCCGGCTTTGATGCGATGCTCTGTGGCCACACCCACGGCGGCCAGATACGCCTGCCCGGTGACGTGGCGGTGCTGACCAATGCCCGTTGTCCTCGGCGGTACTGCCATGGTGCCTGGCGGTACCGACGTCTGTATGGCTACACTTCTGCGGGCACGGGGTCGTCGGTGCTCGATGTGCGCTTCAACTGTCCGCCGGAAGTCCTGTTGCATGTTCTGCGACCGGCGTCGCCGCAAGGCGTCGGCTTGTCTTCCGCGGACTCAGGTTCCATAGTTCGCTAGTTTCCCCAACTCAGGAGTCGCCATGTTGCCCCGTTCCGGTTCATCGTTGACCCGCGGCATTGCCGCAAGCCTCGCCCTGCTGTTCGCACTCATGAGTATCATGATGCCCACGGTTCACGCCGGGATGATTGGCACCGCCGATTACGCCTCCAGCGCAGCCGTGGCGGAACAGCGTGCCGATGTACGCGCCCTGTTGGCCAGGGATGACGTTCGTGAGCAGCTCATCGCCTGGGGTGTGGACCCGGATGACGCGGCCGAGCGCGTCGACAGCCTGACGGCCGATGAGCTTGCACAGCTCTCCGAGCAGATGGAGTCCATGCCCGCAGGCGCGGGTGTCGGCAGCGTGGTCGGCGCGGTGGTGTTCATCTTCCTGGTCCTGCTGATTACCGACATCCTCGGTGTCACCGACGTCTTCCCCTTCGTCAAGAAGACAGTCAACTGACCTGACGCAATCGCTCGTCCGTCTGATCCTCGTCACCGGGAAGGAGCCTGGTGGCGACGTGACTCAGGCCGAGCAACAGAAACAGCTCCAGTAACATCTGCAGGACTATCGCGGCGGATGCTGTCGCCGCGGCACCGCTGGCCAGCGCCACGGGCAGCACCACAAACGAATTCCTTGCATTCAGGCTGATCAGCAGCGTCCGCCCCGGTGCGGGCCGCAGCCGCACCGCCCGGGCGATCAGCACAGCGATTGCTGTCGCGCCGACTGCGAACCCCAGGTATACCCCGGCGACGGGAAGCAGCCAGCTCTGCCAGGCGCCCACCAGTGCCGATAACTGCGAAGTGCCGATCAGGCCGAGAACGACGACAAGCAGCCATTTACCGATGCGGTCGAGCTGGTGGGCGGTAAGCCTCAAGCCGCTGCCGGGTCGCAACCGCTGGAGCACCATGGCAACCCCCAGTGGCAGAAGCACGATGGCGGAAAAGACAATGAGCAACCGCATCGGCTCGAATGCCGCGAGCGCGGCGGAACCTGCCAGCAGGTAGATCCACACCGGCAGCATTACCAGTTGGCCGATCAGCAGCATGGGTGTGCTGAGTACCGCCACCTGGACGCTGCCCCGGCTCAGCTTGCTGAAAGTGACGAACCAGTCGGTGCAGGGCGCCAGGAGTACCAGGCAGACGGCCAGCTGCAGGCCTGGGTCGTCAGGAACCAGTAAAAGCAGGCCGCCCACCAGCAAAGGCAGACAAAGGAACTGCGCGAACGCCGCAGCCAGCATGTAACGCTTCGTCTGGGGCAGTCGTTGCTGCGCGACCAGGGGCACCTGCAGAAACGTCACGAAGAGCAGTAGCGCCAGTGTGGGCCAGAGCAGGCTGTCCGCCATGGCAACGGTGCCGGGGAGGGCAACACCGATTGCCAATCCGGCGAGTGGGGCGAGGGCGTAGGCCCCGAGGTCTCGCCACTGTCGTTGTCTGTCCCGCTGGCTCATTTTCGTGGGCTTCCTGGTGGGCTGGCATTACGCCGGTCATCATCGTGATTTATGCTGTGCTTGAACTGCCGGGCGCTGCTGTCCCCGGCCACGGGAGGACCATGCGAGGGCAGAGCGGCGAGACAAGGCGCGGCGGTATCCGTGCCCAACGTTATCTCATTACGGGTATTCTGACCGTGATTCCCCTGTGGATCACGTGGTGGGTTTTCAACTTCCTGTTCAATCAGCTCTCCGGTCTGGGCGCGCCCCTGGTCAGGGGGGTCGCGCGCTTCATCGACCCCCAGTTGCCCATGGTGGCGGAATTCATCGACCGCCCCGGTTTTCAGGCCGCCATGGCTTTCCTGCTAACCCTGTCGGCGTTGTACCTGCTGGGCTGGCTTGCGACCCAGGTGATCGGAAAACGGCTGATTGCGTTCTTCGATGGCGTTATGGAGCGTATCCCCCTGGTGGAGCGCATCTACGGGTCCACCAAGCGCCTGCTGACAGCATTGCAGGAGAAGCCCGAATCGGTGCAGCGGGTGGTATTGATCGCCTTTCCGTCTCCCGAGATGAAAGCTGTCGGCTTTGTCACCCGGACCTTTCGCGACGCCGACACCGGCGAGGAGCTGGCCGCCGTCTACGTGCCGACCACACCGAATCCCACCTCCGGCTACATGGAAATTGTGCCGCTGGCCCAGGTTGTGTCCACCGACTGGACGGTGGACGAAGCCGTGTCGTTCATCATTTCCGCCGGTACCATCACGCCCGGCGAGATCAACTATCGCCATAGCCGCGGCAGGGCGCACCCGATGACGCCGGGCAACGGCACAGACTAAAGCGTTCGTAACTGCTCCAGCAGTCTCGGGTCAGGGTAGCCGTCCGCGGGCAGGTCATTGGCGCGCTGGAATGCCCGCACCGCCGCGCGGGTCTGTCGACCCAGGATGCCGTCCACCGGGCCGGGGTCGAAGCCCTGGTCCGCCAGCCGTTGCTGCAGCTCCTCGACATCGTCCCGCCGCAAGGGATCGGAATCCGCCGGCTCCGAGGTCTGCAGGCCTGGCTGGCCCGAGAGTTGGTCGGCCAGCAGGCCTACCGCCAGCGCGTAGGACGTGGAGGTGTTCCAGCGCATGATCACGTGGAAGTTGTGATAGACAAGGAACGCTGGTCCGCGATGGCCGGCGGGTAGCAGCATGGCAGCCTCCATGTCGGCCTGGGGTAGCGCCCCGCCGTCGACCCGGCGCACGCCGAGATCGGCCCATTCGGCGAGTGGGCGCCGGCTGCCGATATCGGCAAGGCCATAGTCGAAATCGTCTGGAAGAGACACCTCCCGCCCCCAGCGCTCTCCATCACGCCAGCCCATGTTGCGCAGGTAATTCGCGCCGGTGGCCAGGGCGTCCTCCAGGTTCTGCCAGGGGTCCGAGCGGCCGTCACCGGTGGCGTCCACCGCGTGCCGTTCGAACGTGGCGGGCATGAACTGCATGTGCCCCATGGCGCCGGCCCAGGAGCCCCGCATTTGTTCGGGTGCCATGTGCCCTGCATCGATCAGGCGCAATGCCGCCATCAACTGCTCGCCGAAGAAGCGGGCACGACGCGGATCGCAGGCCAGTGTCCCGAGGGAGTCGAGCACCGGCATGCTGCCGAAATGGCTGCCGAAGTTTGTCTCAAGGCCCCAAAGCGAGACCAGGTATTCGGGGCGTACGCCGTAGTCGGCATGCACGCGCTCGAGTAGCGGGCGATACTCTTCGAGTCTTTCCCGGCCGGTTTCAAGCCGGGTGTCGGAGACCCGCGCAGCATAGTATTGCCAGAAAGTCTGCACAAATTCCGGTTGTCGACGATCCAGCTCCACCACCCGAACCTGGCGTTCGATGGGGCGAAGCGCGCCGTCGATTGTCGCGACGCTGATGCCCTCTCCGGCCGCCTGGTCCGCCAGCCGATCAACGCAGGCGCGAAACTCCTCTGCCGTCACCGTGAAGGGTAGGAACAGCAGGGCGAGCAGCAGCGAGCGCAGGACGGGATGCATGCGATACCTCCGGGGGTGGGTGCGGTCCTCGGCCGTATGGTGCGGACTTTGCAGAAGGCATTGCAAGCGGCGCGGATAAGTCGCTGAGTCGGGCCTGGCTGCCCCGTCGCGGGGCGGCGACAGTGCAGGGTGCACCTATTGCTCTATCTGCATCCCGTCATGATCTATCGCGGTCAGGTCATCAGGTAGGCGCGGCCGCGGTAAGTTCGCGTTTCTTCGAACGCGTTTGCCCCGCCTCGTCCCCACCGTTATCATGCCGCATACGCGTGTTCTTGCCGTTGTTTCGATGCTGGATCGCGCTGCCGGTGACCCCCCGCGCGGTTTCCACCAGGCATAACTATCAGTCAGTGGTTTCGGTTTCCGGGCAGACTCAGTCGATTGCATGCGATTCTTCCTGCGCGTTTCCTCCATCATCGACACGGTCAATGGCGCCATCGGTCGCCTGATGGGCGCTGCCGTCGTGGTATTGGTGTTGCTGGGCGTGATCAACGTGGTGGGGCGCTACCTTGGCGCACACCTGGGCATGCAGCTCAGCAGCAACGCCCTGCTGGAAGGGCAGACCTACGCCTATAATCTGATTTTCCTGCTGGGTGCTGCCTACGTGCTCCGGCAGGACGGTCATATCCGCGTTGATATCCTTTACTCGTCTTTCGGGCCCAAGCCAAAAGCGTGGATCGATCTTTTTGGCGCGTTGCTGTTCCTCATCCCGTTTTGCGCGCTGGTGGTGTGGCTGTCATGGGATTACACACTGCGCTCCTGGGGCTGGACCCATTTCCCCCATGGCTGGCCCGACGTTGAACGCATGGAGCGCAGCCCCCAGCCCGGTGGGCTGCCCCGTTACCCGATCAAGACGGTGATCCCGCTGGCGTTCTTCCTGCTGATGCTGCAGGGCGTGAGTGAGGCCATCAAGCGGATTGCCTGGCTGAGCGGTGTTCCCGGCTCGCCGCTGCCCGGTCGACCGGAAGCCACACGCCCACCCAGACCGGAGTCCACCGCCTGATCATGGAATATATTGCGCTGTGGATGTTCGTCTGCCTCTTGCTGTTCATGCTCTCCGGCTATCCGGTGGCCTTCAGCCTGGGTGCGACGGCTGTTGTTTTCACCCTGATTGGTAGCGATCTACTGCACGGGCTGAATGTGCCCGTTCCCTGGGATCCCGCCTTCCGCTTTGCCCGGCTCAACGCCTTGCCAGGGCGAATATTCGGCTCGGTCATGGACAACTACACCCTGGTAGCCGTGCCGTTTTTCGTTTTCATGGGCGTCATGCTGGAGAAGTCGGGCCTGGCGGAAGATCTGCTAAAGACCATGGGACGGCTGTTCGGTCGCATGCGTGGCGGGCTCGCCATTTCGGTTGTGGGTGTGGGGGCGCTCCTGGCTGCCTCTACCGGGGTCGTCGGGGCTTCGGTGGTCACCATGGCGGTGCTGGCCTTGCCCGTCATGCTCAAATACGGCTACGACCGCTCCCTGGCTGCGGGCACCATCGCAGCCAGTGGCACCCTGGGGCAGATCATTCCCCCGAGCATCGTGTTGATCATCCTCGGCGATCAGATGGGCGTGAACGTGGGCGACCTGTTCCTGGGTGCTTTCCTGCCGGGTCTGGCCTTAAGTGGCCTTTACGTGCTCTATATCGCCATCTATGCGTACTTCAAGCGCGATGTGGCGCCAGCCATGCCTGCGGAATCCGACGATTTCCAGGTGCAGAATCTGGCTCTGGCGGTATTCAAGAGTCTGCTGCCACCGCTGGCCCTGGTGGCCGTGGTGCTGGGCAGCATCTTTCTTGGTATCGCCTCGCCCACGGAGGCTGGTGCGATGGGTGCCTTCGGCGCCAGCCTGCTGGCGCTGCTGAACGGTCGCCTGACCTGGACCAACCTGTCCGCCGCAACAGCTGCCACCGTGCGGCTCACCAGCATGGTGTTCATTATCCTGGTGGGGGCAACGGCCTTCGCCATGGTGTTCAGCGCCCTGGATGGCACCTGGCTGGTCAAGGACTTCCTCGAGGGCCTGCCCGGTGGTCAGTGGGGTTTCCTGTTCTTCGTCATGCTGACCATCTTCATACTCGGCTTCTTCCTCGACTTTATCGAGATCACCTTCATCGTGGTGCCGCTGGTAACGCCGGTGGCTATCTTCTTCGGCTTTGACCCGGTGTGGTTCGCCGTGCTGATCGCCATGAATCTGCAGGCCTCGTTCCTGACGCCACCCTTTGGGTTTGCTCTGTTCTACCTCCGGGGGGCGGCGCCGGCCAGCATCACCACCTGGCATATCTACCGGGGCATCGTGCCTTTCATCGGCATCCAGTTGCTGATGCTGACCGTTCTGGTGGTCTTCCCCGATCTGGTGCTCTGGCTCCCGGCTCAGGCCAACTGACGGCGGTTTTCGTCCGCCGGATGTCCGTCATCAGGAACACGCCCGCGCACTGTGGGGCGTGCCACCAGCAGTCGGTAGGCTGCCGGCGTGGCCATGAAGGCGATCACCGTGGCGAGGAGCAGGCCACCCCCCACCGTCTGCGCGAAGGGGGGCCAGAAATCACCCGCCACGAACATCAGCGGACTCAGACCACCCACTGTCGTGATGGTCGTGGAAAGAATATGCCGACTCGTGGTTCCGGTGATGACTGCAGCCATGGCGTCCGGGTCTCCCGCCCTGGCTCTCTGGTTTTCATCCAGCGCCGCGATGAGAATGATGGTTGCGTTGATGGCCACACCCACCAGCCCCATGACGCCGACGATAATGACGAAGCCAAAGGCGTGCCCTGTCAGATAAAGCGCCAGTAGTCCCATGCCCAGAGCCTGGGCCCCGGCAGCGAAGACGATGGCCGCCCGTCGAAACGAATTGAATGTCAGCGTGACCACGGCAATCATCAAGGTTACGAGCATGAGCACTGAACCCAGCAGCCGGGTCACTGCCTCGTCCCGTTCCGCCGCCTCGCCGCCGGTCTCCAGTCGGTAGCCAGGCGGAAGAATCAGCGCGTCTTCCAGAAGGCGCTCCAACTCCGCCATGGCAATAGCCGGAAGGGTGTCCGCTTCAAGATACCCACGAATGACTTGCACCCGCTCACCGTTGCGTCGCTGGATGCTGCTCCAGGCCGGCTCCATTCCCAGGGTGGCCACGGATGCCAATGGAATGCCGTCGCCACCAGCCGTGCCCATGAGCAGCAGGTCTCCCAGGGCTTCGCCGTGATCGCGCCACCCCGCCGGGTAGCGCACCTGCACGGGCAGTTGCTCGGTTTCCTCCAGTAAGAATCCACCGTCCAAACCGGAAAGGGCGGCACCGAGCTGCGCCGACACCAGCGCTGGGTCGAGCCCTGATTCCCTGAGCAGTTCCTCGTCCAGTGCAGCGACCAGCTTGGTGGCATCCTGCGTGACAAGACTGCGAACGTGAGTGACCTGGGGCAGCTGCCGCATGAGCAGGGCGATCTGGTCCCCCAGGTCTGCCAGTGTGGTCAGCTCGTTGCCATAGACGCGCAACTCGAGCGGCGCCTCGAAGGGAGGGCCCTGTTCATATTTGCGCACGATGATCTGGGCATCTGGCAACGCGGCATCGAGACGGCGCTGCAATTCCGGAACGATGCGCTTGGTCGCGGCCTGGGATTCGGTGTCGACGATGCCATGGGCGAAGGCAGGATTGCCGTCATCGGTTGGTATCTGGTTGTAGTACACCATGGGCGCATTGCTGCCCACTACGAACCAGGTGTGACGCACTCCCTCGAATTCCCGAATCACCGCGGCCGCCCGCTCCGCCGCGGCACGTGTCTGATGAATGTCGGCGGTGGCGTTGAGTCGTAACTCCAGGTGGAACTGGTCGCGGTCAGCCGGGGGAAAGAAGGCCACGGGGATTGTTGGCATCATGGCGATGCCGATGACGGGCAGGCTGAAGGCTGCTGCCAGGGTCACCGCTGGCACCTTCAGGCCTGCTCCGATGAGACGGCGGAAGGCGTCTGCAACCCACGACTGTCCATTTTCTCGCACCGTCGGTTGCGGAAAGAGCTGCGTCAGGGCGGGAACCAGAAGCAGCGCGACCAGGTAGGAGCTCGCCAGGGCCACGATCACTGCCATTGCCAGCGGCCCGACAAACTCGCCGGCACCGCCCGGAAGCAGAACGATGGGCATGAAGGCGAGGATGGTGGTCAATGTGCTGGCTAGCAGCGGAATCGCCAGTCGTCGCAGTGTCATGGACGTTGCGGCAAACAGGGAATTGCCGTCCGCCAGGCGCTGGCGCAGGGCGTTGGTAACCACGATGGCGTTATCCACCATCAGCCCTAGCGCAACGATGATGCCGGTCACGCTCATCTGGTGAATTTCCAGCCCGGCCAGGGGAAACAGGGCGAGGGTCAGCAAGGCGGTGGCAGGGATGGCGAGCCCCACGGTGATGGCGCCGCGCCAGCCCAGCGTCAGAAACAGCAGGGCCACGACGATGGCAAGACCAGCGAAAAGACTTCCCACCACCTGGTTCAGCCGTTCGCTGGTGTAGCCGGCCTGCTCGAAAACCAGTGTCGCCTCCAGGCCGGCGGGAAGGCTATCCTCAAAGTCGTCCAGCATGGCCCGAGCGCGTTCCATCCAGCGATCCACGCGTTGACCCGCACCCATTCGGGCGCCTACCAGCACCACGGTGCCGCCATCCAGCATGGCGTACTGTTCGGCCGGCTCAAGCAGACCACGGCGTAACTCGCTGATGTCGGCGAGCCTGACCGTTTGCCCCTGGCGCGTCGTGATACCAACGTCCCGCAGGCGGTCAAGACTCTCGAAATCGCCAGCCAGTTCGACGCTCCCCCGCATCGATCCACCGGTCAGTTCGCCACCGCCCCGGCGGGCGTCGGCCGCTTCCAGCCCGCGTGCAATGGTGTCGGGAGAAAGGCCGAGCCCTGCGACGCTCGGCGGGTCCAGTACAACTTCCACCACTTCCCTGCTGGCACCGAAGCGATTGGTATAGTCGGTGCCGGGAAGGGAGCGGAAGCGGTCTTCAAGCAGATCGGCGTAGCGCCCGAGGATCAACGGGTTCGCCGGGGTATTCAGGGTCCAACCGATAGCCACGACGGCCGTAAAGGCGTAACTGCGATCATCGACCAGCAGCGGGCGCTGGCTGCCGGCGGGCAGAGCAGCCTGGGTATCCGCGATCCGGTCACGGATCCGGCTCCAGATGGGCGCGACGTCTGTAACGTCGTCGGCTAGCTCGATGGAAACCACCGACAGACCCTGCCGGGAGGTGGACTGCAGGGTCTCCACTTCCGCGATGGTACGGATGGCGTCTTCCAGCGGCTTGGTTACAAGCGCCTCGACCCGGGACGGTTCGGCGCCCGGATAGGGCGTCAGGACGGTCGCGTTGCGGCCGATGAAGCGCGGGTCTTCCTGCCGTGGCAGCGTCTCGATGGCCGTCATGCCGGCGACAATCACCAGACCGATCACCATGGCGACAAGACGGCGATTGAACAACAGTTGCACCGGCTTCATGGGGTTGCCTGTCGCAACAACTGGACGCGTTGCCCAGGCACGATACGGTGCGCGCCCTCGGTGATGACCAGCGCACCGCTATTCACGGTTCCACGTACGAAAACGTGGCTACCGTTGCCATGCAGATACTCGACGCTGGCACGGCGGACGATGGCGATGCCATTGCTGTCTGGTTCCGCAACCAGCAGGCTCCATAGCCCCCGTTCGCCGGACGCCAGTGCGGTCGTGGGGACCCAATAACCTGGCTCTTCAATAAGGGTTTCGGTTTTCCATTCAACCAGTTGACCGGGGATCAGCCCATTGCCGTTGTCCACATCCACGATCAGTGTCGCGGTCTGGCGGGACGCGTCGATTTCGGGGATCAGGGAGCGGACCGTCCCGGTGAAGTCCTGCCCCCGGCTGTTCAGGGTCACTGTCTCGCCGGCCTGAACCAGGGCCGCAGCCTTGCTGGCCGGAACGCCGATAAGCGCCTCCAGGCGACGATGGTCCATGAGTTGGAAAGCCGGTGTACTCCCGGCGAGCATGGCGCCGAGTTCTATGTGCTTCTCGGTAATGCGGCCAGCAAAAGGCGCGCGCAGGGCGCTGTCGTCGATGTCTGCGTCAACGCCAGCCAGGCCCGCATGCAGCCCGGACAGCATGGCTTCCATCCGCCTGCGCTCCGTTCGACTGCGGTCCAGCGCTTGTCGGGTATTCAGATCGCTTTCGCGGAGGCTTTGCTGCCGGTCTTCCTCCAGCCGGGCGAGCTCCAGAGCGATTGCCGTCTCGTCCAGTTGCGCCTGGATTTCCGCACGCCGGGCAAGCAGACGCCGGGTATCCAGGCGGGCCAGGATCTGTCCTTCGCTGACGGCATCGCCAAGGGCGACTTCAATGTCGACCACGCGCCCCGCCGGTTCAAACGCCAGGGCCACTTCCCGGGCGGGATGGAGCCTGCCGGTGAGGCGGGCGGTGGTTGTGAACCCGGACTCCGGTTGCAGTGCCAGAGTGGAAACCGGCAGCAGCGCTGCCTCGCCACTGCTGTCGTTGTGGTCAGCACCGGCTTGCTGCTGCAGGGCCTGTATACTGAGTGCTGTGATTACGATGATGAGCAATACACCGCTGGTGGAGGCGAGGGCGCGAAGCAAGCGCTTGAATCCGGGGCGTCCTTCCATGACGATCGCGTGCCTTTATTAATGAACGATTGGGTTCAGATAGGATAATACGTGTACGCCAGCGTTCAAGAAAAAATATGACGAGAAAGACACATTCCACCGCTAATTCACCGAATCGTCGCCGCGCAGGCCGCCCAAAGGATGCCGACAAGCGCGACGCCGTGCTTGCAGCGGCAGTGCGTCTCTTCTTCCAGCATGGTTTCGATGGTGTGAGTGTTGAGGCGGTTGCGCGGGAGGCGCATGTTTCCAAGGTCACGGTCTACGGGCACTTTGGCGACAAGGAGTCGCTATTCCGTGAAGCGATCAGTCGTGAGACGGCACAGATGCGGCGGTCGATTTCACAGTTGCCGGAGGATGCCGAGGGACTGCGGAGCACGCTGATCGGTATCGGCATGGGCATGATGCGTTTTCTCATGCGACCGGAGGTTCTCGCAGTGGAGCGCGTCATCGCCGTTCAAGGTCAGCAGCATCCCGAGCTGGTTCAGGCCTTTTTCGAGGCCGGTCCCTGGGCGGTCTGCAACTGGTTATGCCAGCAACTGGAGGCGCTGCAGCGGCAGGGGCTACTGGTGATGCCTGATATTCTGTCGGCTTCCGATCAACTGGTGGGCATGTGGCAGGGCATGCTGATCAAGGAGTTGCGGATGGGTATTCGCCCGGTGCCGGACGAAGAGGCCTTGCACGCCCATGTGTCGGCAGCCGTGGATACTTTTCTCCGTGCCTACGGCGCGCAGAGCGCGGCCCGGAAATAACGGGGGTGCCACAAGGGCACCCCCAAAGAGTCATCCTCCGAACTCCGCAGTGATCAGGAGTGGTCGTACAGGAAACGCTCGTATGCATGGGTGGTGCGGGCATTCCAGCCGCGCACGATATCCCGATGCTGTGCCCAGTCCTCGTAGATGGTGCGATACATGCTGGAGGCTTCCATATCCTCTTCGTGTACCACCCGGGCGCCTTCGCGGAAGGCGTCCATCACGGACTCGGGGAAGTCCTTGACCTCGATACCGTGCTCTTCCACCAACTCGGTCAGTGCGACCGGGTTCTTGGCCTGGTACTGCGCCGACATCCAGGCGTTGGATTCGTAGCAGCACGCACGGATCTGGTGCTTGATATCGTCCGGCATGTCGCCCCAGACGTCCAGGTTGAAGTAGAAGCCCAGCATGGCGCTCGGCTCGGCCCAACTCGGCATGTAGTAGTAGCGGGCTACGCGGTGCATGCCAAGGATCTGGTCATCAAAGGGACCGACCCACTCTGCGGCGTCCAGCACTCCGCGCTCCATGGCGGTGAACACTTCGCCGCCGGGTAGTTGCTGGATGTTGACGCCGGCCGCCGCCATGACCCGGCCACCATGCCCCGGGAAACGCATGCGCAGCCCGCGCAGATCGTCGGGGCTGTTGATCTCCTTGTTGAACCAGCCGCCAGTCTGCGCACCGGTGTTGCCGCCGGGATAGGCGATCATGTTGTCCCGGGCATTGAGTTCGTCCCAAAGGGCCTGACCATTCCCGGCAATCATCCAGGAATCCTGTTCCGGCAGGGTCAGACCGAAGGGGATTGCGGTGTAGAAGCCGTGGGCCGGCGTCTTGCCGATGAAGTAGTAGGGTGCCGTGTGGCAGCACTCGAAGGCACCGTTGGAGACTGCATCGTAAACCTCGAACGGCGAGACCTGCGCACCGGCGGGGTAGGTACGAACGGTCACGTCACCGTCCGTCATTTCCTCGATACGCTTGGCGAAATACTGCGCAGTGCCATACAGGTTGGTCAGCGCCTCCGGCCAGGAAGTCACCATTTCCAGGCGGAACCGGCGGTTCTGCGCAAATACGTGGGGGGAGAACACGGTACTGGCCGCAACCGTGGCGCCTGCACCCGCCCCGGTGAGAAATCTGCGTCGCTTCATTGCTTCCACTCCTCGATTTTCCGTTGTCGTCAGGGGCGGGCGTTATCCATCGTCCGCGCCAGATTGCTGCGCGAATGTCCAGAACATTCAACGCGTGCGGTGATTGTGGCACCACTCGGCGCAACGGTCCATCCGTGCACATGGCCTTCGGATCCGCTGCGTTTGGTGGCCGCTCAGCCGCCATCGTATGCTGACCGAAAAAGGGCATTCGAGGGCATGCAATGAAAGTATCCGTCATCGGGCTGGGCCGCGTGGGCTCCACACTCGCCTACACCCTGGTGCAGCGCGGTCTCTGTGACGAACTGGTGCTGTACAACCGCCGCCCCGAGGTCGCGCTTGGCGATGCCTACGACCTGGAACATGCCGCCTCGTTCACACCCTGGTTCACCCGCATCCGTGCCGGCGATCTGGATGCCACCGCCGGATCGGACATTCTCGCGTTCTGCGCCTCCGCCAGCCTGCCTGACGGTGCCAGCGACCGGCGGTTGCTCGGTCCCGCCAACGTGGGGGTGCTGGAGTCGCTGTTGCCGCGGCTTGCAGAGCTGAGCCCCAAGGCCTGCCTGATCATGCTGTCCAATCCGGTGGATGTTCTGGTCTGGCACGCAGTGCGACTAACGGGCTATCCCGCCGGGCGGGTGCTTGGGACGGGAACACTGGTGGACTCAGCCCGCTTTCGCAGCATGCTCTCCAATGCGGTGGATATTCACCCGGACGACGTTCGAGCGTACATCCTCGGCGAACATGGCGAGGCGCAGTTCCCAGTGCTCGCCATGGCACAGGCTGGCGGGGAGTACCTGGGCGATCACGCCGCCACCCGGGCGGCCTATGAACAGGTGCTGCAGGCCGGCTATCGCGTATTGCAGAACAAGGGCTACACCAATTTTGCAGTGGCCATGGCCACTGCCCTCATTATCGAAGCCATTGTGCAGGACAGCCGTCGCACTATCCCGGTGAGCATCCGCCTGCGGGACTACTTCGGCATCAGTGACGTCTGCCTGAGCGTTCCCGCAGTGATCGGGGCTGGCGGCGTGCGTCGCGTGCTGCGCCCCCGGTTGTCGCAACAGGAGCTTGAGCAACTCCGCAGTGCCGCCCAGGTGGTAGCGGCGGAGACCCGTCGTGCAGGCAAGCAGCTCGCCGCCGATGAGCCTTAGGGAAGCGCTGAAGTATTCACGCCGCTGCGTTAGAGAGACACTGAGAGGCATCATGAGTAACTGCGCCGCAGCAATCAACGTCTCCGAACGCTACGCGTGGGAACGCTTTCTGCCCCAGTTCACGTGCAACTTGCTGCTGGGCTTGATTCTGGCGTTAGCACTCACCGCATGCACAGCAAGAAATGTGGGCCCTATCAATGAGCCCGCTTCCGGCTCGACCCAGGAAACGGCGCGTTTTATCAATGATTACGGGGACGACGGTTCCCTGATTGTCGGCGTTGCCTTTTCCGGTGGCGGAACAAGAGCAGCAGCATTCGCCTACGGGATCATGTCGGAATTGGATGCGATCAGTATCGACGAGATCCCACGAAAAAGGACGGTATCAGACAGCATTCGAATGGTGTCAGGCACGTCAGGCGGCGCGGTGGCAGCGGCTTATTTTGCTTTTCGAGGCCCTGATGAATTTCATCATTTTCGCGAGCGCTTTCTGCTACAGGATATCGAACAGAGCTTGCATACCTCGTTGGCTTCTCCTGCAAACTTAGTGCGGGCTCTGGGTGGAGGCATGAATGATCGCGATGGTTTCGCCAAGTGGCTTGATGACGAACTCTTTCATGGGGCAACCTTTTCCGCGTTCGACTCTGACCTCGCCCCGCTTCTCTGGCTGAACGCCACAGACATCTCTCATGGGGTACCTTTCCTGTTCACCCACGAGACCTTTGCTGCATTATGCAGCGATCTCGATCAAGTTCGGATTGCCGATGCTGTTGCGGCGTCAGCCGCTCTTCCGGTGGCATTTTCGCCAATCGACGTCAGGGCATACGGACCGGACTGCGACTACCAGACACCCAGTTGGAAGGCGCGCGCGCTGACGGATCCGCATGCACCCTTGCGCTTGAATGCTTACGCCCGCGCCCTGGAGTCTTACCGGGGCGACAACAGCCTGACGCTGATTCGTATCCTTGATGGGGGCATTACCGATAACATCGGCATAACGGGTCTCGCGCTGGCTCGGGCAAGTGCAGAGACACCCTATGGTCCACTCACGGAAGTGCAGGCGGTAAACCTTGAGAGGCTGCTGTTCATTGTGGCGGATGCAGGCAAGGCACCGAAACCCGCCTGGGTGATGATCGACCGAAGCCCCAGGCTGCGGGAGATCGCGCCTGCGCTAACCAACGCCACCATCGCAGCCTCGGTTCGGAAGGGGTTCGATGCTCTCGGCCTGGCTGTCAGAGACTGGCAGCAGGACATCATCAGATTCCGCTGCGGTCTGACTGAGGAGCAGGTGCGCGAGCATCGTGGGTCGCTCGATGGCTGGAACTGTTCGGATGTCCAGATCGCGGTCGAACTGCTTTCTTTTCGCGACATTGAGCCATCGATGCAGAGTCGGTTGAATCAGATACCCACACGGCTGGTACTGACGGAGGAGCAGGTTGACCTGGTGATCAACGCTGGACGTGAAGCGGTCCGCAAGAACGCAGCCATCCAGACTACGGTGGGTGACATTCGTCAAGGGTCTGATCTGAACGACGAGAATTCCGATTACGACGGACCGCCTTGAGGCGGCGCTGATCGATCGGTTCCGCGTTGCCATAGACGCCCGGCAAGGCGGTGGGTTCAGCGCAGAAAACGTCCGCAGGCCTGAAGTGTCTGCCCGTTGATCCCCAGACTGACTGTGAGCGGGAATGTCCATCCAACATTGGTGTCCTGACAAGGCGCGGAATCGAGCGTGACTACGACGTCCTTACCACCGGATTCAGCGCGATAGCCCGCTTGATCGGCCAACACCTCGATGTCCTCGAAGACCTGGTGAAGGGCGCCATGGTCCCGGGTCAGGATCATCAGCATCTCTTCTTCAATGACCTCGACGTGCCAGCCCGGCTCGTTACCCACCGCCCTGAAATCGACACCCTGGAGCATGGCCCGGGTCCAGGGAGACAAGCTGTCGCGCGGCGAACAATCGATGCTTTCAGTGCCAGCCGTGGTCAGTCGTGCCTGATCGGAACCCCGGGTCCAGAATTCGATGTCACCGTCGTCGAATCGGGCCCCCGACGCTGCGGGCACCTCATACAGTTCGACCCTGCCCCAGGGCAAGGACAGGGATACCTGACCGTCGGTCTCGAAGGCCGCGTCCACGGCCACATCACCGCACTGGAAAGAGTGCCATTCTCCAGCCAGTGGTCCCGAATTCGTGTCCTGTGCGCTGCCAGTGACCTCGACTTCCGTGGGCGGGTTCTGCGCCTGCTGGCCGGTGCAGGCCACCAGGAACGCCACTGTTATCACCAACCAGAACTGTTTCATTTGATGGACTCCATTACTGGTCATTGGAGCATTTTCAGGGTATGCCCGAGATCGTCAGGAATGCAGCAAATATCACCAGGTGGATCGCACCCTGGAGCACGGTGGTCCGACCCATGGCCAGGGTGATGGTGGCCATGAACAGGGAAAGTACAAGTAATACGATGTGTTCAGCGTCCAGCCCGAGTGCCAGCGGTTTGTTCAAGATCAAGGTCAGTAAAGCCACGCAGGGAATGGTCAGGCAGATGCTGGCCAGGGCGCTGATACGGTAAAGTCCGGTAAGACCAGTGCAAGTACGGCCACCGTACCCAGCAAGCCCAGAGCCGCCGTCGCCCCTCTTGCGCGGAACTCCTGTTCTCGATAGCGCAGCCCGCCGACGAGCAGACTCAGTCCGACGATGCCGTTGAGCGTGATCATGATGGCGGCAAACACGGTATCGCGGGCAATGGTGATGATACCCGGTGGGGCATTGAGCACCACCGTCAAAATCAGGGCAACTTCAATGACAGTGACCGCAACGGCCAGCACCACGGCACCAAACGGGTCGCCGAGGCGCAACGCGATAGTTTCAGCATGATGCACCGAGGAGAATACTGCGCCCAGGAGCAACCCAATGGCTGGCGCCGCCAGCCACAGTGAGGCTGGGTTGGCGCCCATCAAGGCAACTGCCCCGGCGAACGAAAGGGCCACGAAGGGGACCAGTAAGGTCCAACGCGAAGTGATGGCTCGCCCAATGCGCCCGCGCCGAATGCTCATGAGAGCACTGTCAGAATTCGGCCGGAACATCGCGGTTTGTGAGCTGGCCAGTGGCAAAGGCAAGGGCCGTAGCGGCGGCAAACGTATCGGCAAAGGCTTGCTCGCGGAGGAGTCGTGCGTCGTTCAGCGCGATCTTTGACTGACTCACCTCGGCCAGCGTCGTCAATCCGTTCTCGTAGAGTCCGAGGGCCGTTTCGTAGGTTTCCTGCCCGGCGTCGAGCAGTGGGCCGGAGGCTGTGTAGGCGGCCAGACTGCTATGCAGCAGGCTGTATGCATCGACGATTTCCTGGGCGGCCACATTGCGGATTTCCACAAGATCCTCTTCGGCGGCTTCCGCTTGCAGTCGCGCCTGGGCCTCCCGGGTCCGGCGGCGCCCACCGTCAAACAGGGGCATCGTGAAAAGGATTCCGGCCACGCCCTCGTCATATGCTCGATTCATCGAGGCTTGCCCGCCGAAGCGGCTGTCACTCAGGTTGAAGCGCCCCATCACCCGTCCGACCTCGGCGACAGCCGCGATCCTCGGTCGAGACTCAGCTGCCACGAGATCCACTTCGGATCGGGTCGCCCGCACGCGGGCCAAAGCGGTCCGAATATCGGGCCGCCGGGTCAGAGAGACCTCGATCAATTCGTCGAGCGGTATCGGTACCTCTGCCGGCAGCTGCCGATCGGTGAGATCCGCTACCCGGATCGGGGTCGTGGATGACAGTCCCATGGCATGCATCAGCGCCGACCGGGTTCTTTCTTCCCGCCGCTCGGCCACTGTCAGGTCGAACTGTGCTCGGGCCTCGATTTGCCGGGCCTGAGCCACCTCGACATTGATCGCCAGGCCCTCCTCAAGCCTGCCCTCAGCGACCCTGAGCAGGGTTCGGGCGTCCTCCAGTCGTTCCTGGTCGATGTGGGTTTCCGCCCGTGCGGCAGAGAACTGAAAATAGGCTTGACTCACCTCGAATATGACTCGTTGGTGGGTGCCGTGAAAGGCGATATTGCTGGCGATGGCTGTCTGTTCCGCGATCTCCATGGCGGCATCGCGCCTGCCGAAGTCGAACAGCAGCCATTCCACCGCAAGACTGGGTACCACCTGATATCCGGTTGCGGTCAATGTCCCCGACCCGATTCCAAGCTCCGGAATGTCCGATTCGAACTGCGACATCCTTGCACCGCCCGCGAGCACGTTGGCGGACAGTTGCGGCAGATACGTGGACTCGACGACATCCACCGAAAGAGCGGCTTCACGAGCGCGTAGCCATGCGGCCCGGGTCGCCGGCTTGGTGCGCTGTGCAATATCGATAAGCTCGGCGAGGGTGTAGCTCCGTTCGGGATCGATGTCGATCGGCCACTCGGTCGGCTGTTGCCGGCGCACGAGTGCGGGTGCCGGATCCTCTGACGGTGATGGATCGGCGGGAAGCGAGAAGTCCGATGCACCGGTTTCCGTTCGCGCAGTTTCCACCGGTGTCGAGGGGTCGGGAGAGGTCATGTGGGTGGCCTGCTGCGTGCAGCCCACTGCCATTGCACAGGCCGCGACAAGTGCCATTCGATGAAGCTCAATTCCCATTGGCTTTCCCTTCCCCTGTCAGGATTCCGGCCAGAACTCGTGCGCGGTCGTGTATGGCGTCACCCGAGTCGATGGCTTCGTCCGGGTCTGACGGTCTGTGGTCGACTGATGCCTCAAGGGTGGCGGCGAGTCCCGTAGTGTTCATCCCACCGAGCAGCGGCAGCAACCGCGCCAGCTCCCCGACGGTGGCGAGTCGTCTGGTGGCCCCTGTCTGTGCGCCGGCGAGGGGCGTGGGCCACTCGAAGCGCATGACCTCCTGGGCGTGGCGTGCAGCACCGATATGCCGGTGAACGGACTCAAGGCGATTCTCACCCCGGAGCACTTCGGCTATTGCCTCAATCGCGGCTTCTGTCTCCTGGTCGCGCGTGTCACTGGCGCGCTCCGGCCAGAGCGACGAGAAGACCAGCCCCATGATGCTGATTCCCACGAGTATGCCGAGCACGCGGTAGCCCGCATCCGAGAGATCGTAGTTGGGACCGAAGTCCATGGGTGATCCGGGCAGAACGCAAATGAAAAAGGCGAGGGCTATCTGAAAGCCCGCGTACTGCACGCGGTATGATCCGGTGGCCACCCAGCCCGCGATCAGACTGCCCATGGCAATGAGCAGGAAGAGGTGTCCGGGGTCCCACAGGTGCGGCATCACGAAATACACCGCGAAGGCTCCCATGGCCGCGCCGATCAGGCAGCCGATAATGCGCAGGGTACTCTTGTGGAAGGTCTCGCCGGAGGTGCCGAGCGCGACGACGAAACAGGTGACCATCGCCGTGTGAATCTCGAACAGACCAATGCTGGTGTACAGGGCGTAGGTCAGAAAGACGGCGAGCAGCACCTTGAGCGCAAAGCGGGTGTATACAGGATTCTCGAAAGCATCCGGCTTCAGAAATGAATCCTTTGGCTCGGACGCTGCTGGTGCTGTTGGTGGAACCGCCTCCCGGGCGGCGGCGAAGGAGCGGGCGGCCGCGGCAACCGGTCCTTCACCTGCGGGCAGAGACGGCGCTGCTCCCTCGGCCATCCGGCGCAGCGCAGGTGCGAGTTCGGGCTCGGGCCGGCCCACCGCAACAGCCGCCTGAGCGGTCGCAACCAGCTTGAAGCTCGCCGTCAGCTCGGCCTCGAGCCGCGCTTGCTCTTCGTGCGAAACCTGAGCGAGCAATCCCGCCATCTTGATGTACTTTTCAGCCGCCGCATTGCCGTCCTGGAGCAGTCGGTTGGTCGGGCCCGGATCGCCACCCTCGGCGAGTCTCGCAGCCTCGAGCAAACGCTCTCGCAGCCGCGCGCGCGCCAGCCGCAGCGGGCTGCGGCCGGCGAAGACGTTGAGGGCGACGAGTGTCGACTTCCCGTGTTTAGGCCCATCCGAAACTAGAGGTTTCCGGTTGGTTTAACTGCCGGTATTCGGCAGGCGTCAAATCCCCAAGCGA